>JBAWVW010000054.1:0-12869 GCA_037147055.1 Actinomycetes bacterium | reverse complement strand
CGTTGTACACGAGATTATTTAAATTTGCATCTTTAAGTATTGGAATGATTTCTTTCATGAAATGGTCTAACCCTTCTGATACAGCAGAGAGCCTGATGCCCCCTCGCTAAATACACAATAAATTGCTTTTTCCTCCGACGAGACATCCAAGTCCTAAATAAAATCACCTTTTTCGGCTTGCTCCTTTGACCATGAACACTCAGAAAGTGGCACGATAGGGGTGTGATCAAAGCGCTGAAACAGATCGTCCTCTTTGGAGTCATAGCCATTGCCTTGATGACGTCTGCGGGGCCTGTATCGGCCTATTCCTCGAGCCCACCCGCGAGCACCGAACCCGTCGAGATGCAGACCCTCAGCCAGCAACCTCCAGACACCAATGACTTCATGGATCTTGAACGGGACGTCACTTCGTGTATCAGCTCAAACCCGTTGCCAGGTTGTGGACGCCAGCCAACCAGCCCGGGGGATCGCGGTGGATGGCAACAACTCCTTTTATTTGGAATCCTGGTGACTGGAATGACAATCATTTTTTGGCGGGTCTACTTGGCTGTGCGCCTACGTGATCGCCAGTCCGACTCTCACTGACCAGTGAATTTTGGCGGACGTTTTTCTAAGAAAGCCTGACGCCCTTCGGTGGCATCGTCACTTGCCCATGCCGCCAGACGAGCTTGCTCAACTTCTTGCATTGAAATCTCCATGCCACCGAGTCTTTCGAGGGCTTTCTTATGCGCCCGAATCGTCAGAGGCGCCAACTGCGACAGTTCCTGTGCCCACGCCATGGCGTCATTAACGGTTCCGAGACGATGCACAAAACCCCCCAACAGATCGTGCGCCAGCATCGGTTGAGCCGAGAGCAACATATAGCGAGCCGCACTCCAACCGGCCTCGCGACCGATCCGTTCAACCGTCCAGGAATCAACCGCCAATCCCAAGTTCGCAGCCGGGACCCCAAACTTGCTCAGGCTCGTGGCCATTCGCAGATCGCAAGATGCTGCAAGTTGCGACCCTGCGCCGAGAGCGGGTCCATCAATGGCCGCCAAGGTGACACAATCCAATCGTCCAAAGCCATCAAGAACTGCCAATAGGGTTTCGGTAAATTCTCCAAGCTCGACCCCACCCAAATCCGCTCCACTACAAAAGGCGGGTGGAGTGCCCGTGAGCAGCAAAACTCTGGCACCACCTTGGGATGCTGATTCTTGTGCCTGCTGCAAATCTAACAATGTCGCCAGATCAACAGCATTTCTCTTCTCGGGGCGATCAATGACCACTTTGCACACTGAACCGAACCATTCCAGAATAATCGCCACGGCACAACGGTAGCCCGTAGACAGCGCACGGCCCTCTCCCCCGTAGGCTCTGAGATGCTATGTCAATGCAAGATCACTCAAACCCGCACACCGATCCAGTTCGCCAGCGTCGTGCTCTGATGACTCGCTGGACCCAGCGCGCCAATCGTGTTGGCTATCTGTTATTTGCGGCCGCCATCGTCTTATTTGTTGTGGCTTTTACCGGAGATTTCAATGACACTATGGTCACCCTGATTGTCATCTGCATGACCATTGGTTCAATCTTGTTAGCGCCAGCCATCGTCTTGGGCTACGGACTCAAGGCCGCTGAAAAAGATGATCTGGCGCAAGGCCGCTGAAATGATTTTCAACAATCGCCATGCAACTTTGAGGACATCATGTCTCTGAGAATGCCGGCCGCTGAAAGACGTGAACAGTTGCTCTCCGTCGCGCTTGATGTCTTCGCCGGCGAGGGTTACCACCAAACATCAATGAATCAAATTGCCGAAGCAGCAGGAATCACCAAACCAGTTCTGTATCAACATTTTGCATCAAAACGTGAGTTGTATCTAGCCCTGATTGAAGAAGCTGGGCTACGACTTCTGCATATCATCACCGCGCCGAGTATCACCGAGACCAGCGGCCGTCGACGAGTTGAACTCGGATTTTTGGCATACTTCCAATGGGTGTATGACGATCATGATTCATTCCAATTGCTCTTCGGTGGTGGGTCACGACGAGATGCCGAATTCAGTGAAGCCGCAGGCAAATTTCAATCGCTGGTGGCAGATGCCATTGAGCCACTGATCACCGCCGATATTGACACTGAGCACCGGCGCACTTTGGCTCACGCAATAGTCGGACTTGCCGAAGGGGTTTCGCGGCGTCTCATTCGCTTGGGCAACGACTTTGATCCCGAATTAATCGCTCGTCAAGTGAGCGAACTGGCTTGGGCTGGACTTCGCGCCGCCCAGCGACCCCTCTGAAGCACTCACTTCACTCGCCGCAACACGCGCAGGCTGCCGGTGGTCGACAGATCTTCAAATGTTCCGCTGCCGAGAGCCGGTAAATAAATCTGTTCGTACGGTGGGCGCCCACCATCAGCGGGATCTGGAAATACGTCATGAATCGCCAAGGTGCCACCGATTGCAACATGTGGTGTCCAGCCTTCATAATCCCAACGAGCTGGCTCAACACCATGACCACCATCAATGAACAAGAACGCCAGTGGGGTTGTCCAATACTTCGCTACAACTGGTGACTGACCAACGACTGCGAGGACATGATTTTCTAAGTCGGCGCGAAACATGGCGTGACGAAAAAAGGGAAGTGTGTCCATTTTCCCAATGACGGGATCAACCAGTGAATCATCATGCCATCGCCAACCTGGCTGATTTTCTTCAGACCCTCGATGATGATCGACGGCGAATAAAACCGTGTCACATTGGCGCGCCGCGTCACCCAACCAAATCGTTGAACGCCCGCAATATGAGCCGACTTCCAGCATCGGTAAACCAGGCAAAGCGCGAGCAGCAACTAACGCCGCCTCATGGAGCGCGTCACCTTCGTCCATTGGCATAAAGCCATTCGTCATAAGTGCTAACTCACGCAGTTGCGCAGAGATCACCACTTATCCCAATGAATAATCGTTTCAGGGTCTGGACGAACTGCAGCCTTAAAGTCGGTTCCTATAGTAAAAGCCAACGGGGACAAACATGTTTGCTGCACTGTGTCAAACGGAATGCCCAAGATGTCGGCAACTTGCTGTTCCATCATTAAATGCACGGTGGTCCAAGCAGTTCCCAAGCCGCGAGCACGGGCAGCCAACATGAAACTCCACATCGCTGGCAAGATATTTGCCATCACCGATGATGCCATCATGCCAAGCCCGCCAGCAGCTTCAGTCCGACCGCCCATATTGCAAGCGATAACTAACGCTGGAGCATCACCCATGTGGTCACCTAAAAAGTCAGCCGAATCAGCCGAACGCGCTTGTTGCTTATTGGCGTCAACATCGCCCTTATCAATGGAGCGGATGTACACCCCATCCATCGCTTGGTACTGCGAGAAGCATTCGCGGTACACGGCACCGATGGCTTTGCGCTTGGCCTCATCTTTGACGATGATGAAGCGCATTGTCATGTTGTTTGAGCCAGACGGTGTTTGCATAGCCATCGCAACACACTCGCGAATCAGTTCATCGGGAACCGGGCGCTCAAAATCGAGGCGCTTACGTACGGCACGAGTGGTTGATAAAAGTTCATCGGGATTTAAAGGTAAAAGTGTCACGAAAAGACCTTAGCCAATAATCGGTAACGATTACGCCCTCATGCACCACGGTTTTCATGGCATGATGGAGGTGTGTTTAACGCCCTTGACGATCTCATTTCCCTGCTTGACCTTGAAGTTATTGAAGTCAATATTTTTCGTGGTCGTTCACCCGAAGAAAATCGCCAGCGAGTTTTCGGCGGTCAAGTAGCCGGTCAGGCCCTCGTCGCTGCTTCACGAACGATTGACGATCGTGACCGCCGAGTCCATTCACTTCATGCCTATTTCTTGCGCCCGGGAGACCCGACGACACCGATTTTGTACGATGTGGACCGAATTCGCGACGGTAAAAGTTTCTCCACCCGCCGAGTCGTGGCGATCCAACACGGACAGGCCATTTTCAACCTGCAAGCAAGTTTTCATGCCCACGAGGATGGTCTCACTCATCAGGTGCCCATGCCCCAAGTCCCAGCCGCCGATACCTTGCCTGATTTCAAGACACGTATGGAGCCACATAAGGCCCTTTTGGGCGAGTGGTACGACAGACCGCGACCGATCGACATCCGCTACGTCGAAGGCGACCCAATGTCGCGGTCTCGCACCCCAACTGTGAGCCAGCAGGTATGGCTGCGTGCCGATGGCACTCTCCCCGATGACCCCACCCTGCATGCCTGCATCGTGACCTATGCCAGCGACATGACGCTCTTGGATACCACCGTGCTGCCACATGGTCTGAACTGGACCGACAGTGGCGTGCAGATGGCCAGCCTTGATCATGCGATGTGGTTCCATCGTCCATTTCGTGCCGATGAATGGTTGCTCTACGACCAGATGACACCAACGACTTCTGGAGCACGCGGACTGGCGACTGGATCGATCTACACCCATGACGGACAACTCGCCATCACAGTTGTCCAAGAGGGACTCATCCGACGCGAGCGATCATGACGCGCCGCAGTTCCAAGATTCAAGGAGTCATCGGCGCGCTGCTTATTCTCTCTTTTGCTGGTTGCTCATCGGACAAAGTGAATGTCTCTGATTCCTCAGCACCGGTAAACACCGATCAACCCAGCGTCACGAGCACTACTGAGATCGCCACAACTCTCCCCAGCGAACCTTCCTTCAACGGTACTCTCGGCTCGCCGATGACTGGATTTACTGAGCCCGTTGATTTAGCAATTCGCCCGAGTATTGGTACCAGGCCAGCGACTACCTTCATCGTTGAACGTGGCGGCACCATTCGACCTTTTTACCCTGACGGTACGAGTGCCGATCCAGTGGCCGATCTTTCGGCGTTGACAAAACCTGGTGGCGAACAAGGACTTTTAGGCCTGACTTTTTCACTTGATGGGAATCAGGCATTTGTCAATTACACCGACCTCGCCGGCGACACCACCATTGATCAGTTCAACGTTGATCCCGATGGCACATTTGTCATCTCGTCACGACGAACATTATTCACATTGAAGCAACCATTTCCGAATCACAACGGCGGCGACCTTCTACTGGCGCCCGACGGTCGTGCGCTACTCGTTTTTACTGGTGATGGTGGAGCTGGTGGAGATCCGCTACGAGCAGCTCTTGATCTCAAGTCTTATCTTGGCAAGATTCTGATGATTGATCTCACGACAGAGCCTGCGCAAGACCCGACCACATCGGCCAAAGTGTGGGCCGTGGGATTACGTAACCCATGGCGTGTGAGTTACGACAGCGTCAGTGGAAATCTGTGGATTGCTGACGTCGGTCAAGATCACTGGGAAGAAATCAATGTCCTGCCATACGCTTCAACAGACGGTGTCAGCTTCGGTTGGAGCGCCGTTGAAGCAACGCACCCATACAACGCCGATCAACAGGCGATCAACAATACATTTACTCAGATTACCCCGATACACGAGTACGAACATGTTGACGACAACTGCTCCATTTCAGGTGGAGCCGTGTACCGCGGTACACAGGTTGCGAGTGTTGGCACTTGGTACGTCTTCAGTGATTACTGCAGCGGCAATGTTCAAGCATTATGCGTGACAGATGAACTGACCTCCTGCGGCATTCTCTCACTCGGTAACGTGCCGCAAGCGGTTGCTGTGATGCCCGATGCCAACGGTGAACTGTGGGCTCTCTCACTATCTGGTGAGGCCGTGCCGATTACCAAAAACTCGTAATCTCAGCGTCGTTGACCCATAAACATGCGTTTCAGTTGATCATAGTTTTCAATGCAATGACCAGCACCAAGGACGACTGCTTCAAGGGGCATATCAGCCATGAGTACAGGCACATGTGTTTCTAGTTCAATACGCTGAGCCAGACCGCGCAACAAACCTCCACCGCCGACAAGATGTATGCCGCGAACCAAAAAATCTTGAGCCAATTCTGCTGGGGCTTTCGCCAAGCAACGCACAACTGATTGCACAATCTGTGTGACCGTATCGTCAATCGCGTAACGAATTTCTTCAGGAGTCAACACTACGGTCTTCGGTAAACCTTGCATCAGGTCACGACCATTGACTTCGGCTTGAACTTCGTTTGGAGTGACCGCTGCTGAACCAATGGCAACCTTGATATCTTCAGCCGTTCTTTCGCCGATAGCAATACCGTGTTCACGACGCACATAGTTCTGAATAGCGACATCAATATCAAAACTGCCGACTCGGACCGCTTCTAAAGCCACGATGCCACCGAGACTGATGACAGCTGTTTCACTCGTACCGCCACCGATGTCAATGATCATGTTGCCGATCGGTTCGTCAATGGGTAATTGGGCGCCAATAGCCGCGGCCATCGGTTGCTCAATCAATTGTGCATCGGCTGCCCCAGCGCGGCGAGCCGCGTCAGTCACAGCGCGCCGTTCAACTTCGGTAATTGCTGATGGGACGCAGATAACAACTTTCGGACGAGTAAACCGACTGACTCCGACACGCTGCAGTAAAAGACGGATCATGCGCTCGGTGACATCAAAGTCGGTAATAGCGCCACCACGTAGTGGACGAACGGCCACAATGTAGCCAGGGGTTCGACCAATCATTTGCCAGGCTTCATGACCTGTAGCTAAAACCTCACCGGTTTGACGATTCATGGCGATGACCGAAGGTTCGTTAAGAACGATGCCTTTGCCTTTCATATAGACCAAGGTGTTGGCGGTGCCGAGATCAATAGCTAAGTCACGGGCCATCGGATGAGTCCTCAAGTTCTATATTTTTTGTCGGTTCAATATTAAATTTTCGTGTCTCGGGCGACAATGCATCAAGATGCTTATGGAAATCATCCACACTGTCGTCACTTATTGGGGTACGACGACTTGTCGCTAAAAATCCAAAGATAAAAATGCAAACCAAGACCACAATAATCAGAACAATGCGCATCAGATACCTGACTCCTCGATAGTCGGAACCACCGATGCATCGGTCAGAGATGAAGCATGAGTTCCCCAGTCACTACCGCCATCCCAAGTTTCATGCTTCCAAATCGGAGCACTTGATTTGAGAGCATCAATCATAAATCGAGCCGCAGCGAAAGCTTCCGGACGATGAGGCGCCGAAACCACGGCGACCACCGAACTCTCGTTCAGTTCAATGCGTCCCACGCGATGCAACAGTGCAACTCGACCCAAAGTTGACCAACGCTGTCGAGCCTCAATGGCGATTGCCTTAAATCGGGGAATGACCTCTTCCTCGTAGGCCTCATAATCAAGAAACCGCACACCGGTACGAATCTCATTTCCTTCAACAGCGTGATCTCTCACGGTTCCAGAGAACACCACTACTGCCCCACAGTCGGACCGCACTGCCCACTCGTAGACATCCCCGATGGATAGAGGTTCGGCAGTCATTGCGAACCACTCATCAGCATTTTGGTGAACAAGCACACTGTGAGCGTAGCGGTTACGCCCGCAGAGAGTGACTGACCGCGCCCAGTGATCGCCAAATCCTGACTAACCTGCCTCTCTTGTGGACATGGAAAATGAGTTCGGGGCTCTGTCGGATAAATCTGGCATCTCACATCTCGTGACTCACTTTCCTCCGGCGCCGATTCCACTCCACGAGCGCCAGTGGCGCCATCCATCCGAACTGGGTTATGCCGTTGAAATGGTTCGCCTTGAGGGGCCCATTGACATAGGACGGCGCGGACGCGGATTGCTGATCTTTTCGTGTCTCGCAGGTTCAATCCTTGTTGTCAGCCTGTTACTTGCACTGACCCCATGAGCATCAACTCACGCCTCAGCGCTGGCGATGATATTTACCCAGTGATCGCACCACCGTCACCACAATCATGATGACGACTAGCGACATCACGCTGAGCGAAATTTCCTGCTTGCGCTTTGGGGTCAACATCGTCCACCATTTGGCGTTGGTCCCCTCCACGAATGCCTGCTCATTAGTCACCGTCGGAGCCCAACCCTCGGCACGCAGACGTCCATTTGACACCAGCCATGTTGAGCGAACATAAGGTCGAAGACCTGGCGGAATGGGACCGCGCTGAAATCGCCAACGCCAATCACTCAGCGATTCACTCAGCCGATCCGGCAAGCGCAACCTTGGAGCCATACCCCATAATGAGCGCACTCGCGAACTTGGCACAAACCCATCTGGGGCAACGTTGAACACGCCATTGAGCCTTTTCCTCACCGCCAACACAACTGCAGCGGCTAGATCGTCTAGATGCAAAAACTGTGCAGGTACATCATCTTCGCCGAGACGACCGCCCATGCCAGCAGCCAAGGCACGAACCAAACTTGATGATCCATCTGATGCCATCGCCGGCACGGGACGCAGAACACATGCCCCACGTCCCTCAACCGCGTCACGCCAATCATCCACCAATTGCTCACCCGTGGCTAACTGACGCGCGAAAGCAAAACCGTAATCTGGACGCAAAACGGTGTCTTCAGTCAATGGAATTGGGTTGTTAGGCCACGCGCCGTACACCATGGCAGAGGACAACAAAACAACATGAGTGGCCCCACATCGCGTTGCTCCTTCGAGAAGTTCAGGAGTTCCGACAACGGCGCTGCGCCCACCTGCAGCGAGAGCATCGTGATCCCCAGGAGCCAAATGAATGAGCACATCGACGGCATCTTTGATAACACCATCGCCACGACTAATCTGCGTCACCGCGAAGGCAGGGTCGGCACTGAGTAACTCCACGACGCGGCGGCCAAGCGGCCACGAGGCCCCAGTCACAACAACTTTGGTGACCCGTACCGTTTGCACTGCAACGTTCTGCGAGTCCGGAGTGGCTGCGGCGGTCGCTGACATAAGGGAAATAATACTGCTAGGAGAACCCGAACGTTTAGACCTAGGCTCACCATGTGCCTGGAGACATACCTAATCCTTTTGAATTTGGTTCAGCGGATAACGACGACGAGAACACGCCAACTGGCGATCCCGCCAACATTTTTGGGAACCTGTTCGGAGGTACGCCGATTTTTGGGGACATGATGAAAATGTTCGCGCAGAAGGGACCTATCCAATGGGAAACCGCGCAGCAAGTGGCCCAGATGACAGCGACAAATGGTGAGACCGAACCCAATGTGGATCCCCTTGTCCGTATCGACTACGCCAATTTGGCGCGCATTGCTGGGGCGCAAGTTTTTTTGATCACGGGCTTAGGCGATATTTCCGATGCTTCGACAGTCAACCCCATCATCATGACTCCTGGAACTTGGGCTCAACGAACACTTGATGATTACCGACCGTTGTTTACAAGTCTTGCCACGGCACTTGGTAGCAACAGCGCAGATGCACAAGATTCGGATCAAGAACAGGATCCCTTCGCGGCAATGTTCGCAGGCATTACAAGCATGATTGCTCCCATGACAATGGGTATGACAGTGGGCTCAATGGTTGGTCACCTTGCTAAGAAGTCGCTGGGTCAATACGACTTGCCTCTGCCACGACCGAGCGGTCAGGAAATCGCCATAGTTTCCAAGAATGTTGACGCCTTCGCCACAGAATGGGATCTGCCACTTGAAGATGTTCGCATGTGGACACTGATTCGCGAACTCGTAGTGCATCAACTGTACGGACTTGAACACATTCGGACAGCGGTGACTGATTTAGTGCAGTCGTATATTGCTGCGTTTCGCCCGGACTCGAGTGCAATCACTAACAAGTTGGCCACTCTCGAAAGTGGCGACCCCACCGACATGATGGCTTCGCTGCAAAAGATTCTCGGTGATCCCGAACTGCTCCTCGGTGCCGTGCGCTCAAGCGAGCAACTCAATTTACAACCGCGTATTGATGCTCTCTTGGGTTTGATCATCGGTTGGTCGGATCATATGACCGACGCTGTTGGCTCCAAGGTGCTCGGTAATCCGGCGCGAATTGCCGAAGCCGCGCGGCGACAACGGGTGCAATCAGGAGAAGAAACAGTTTTCGTGGAAAAACTCTTAGGTCTGCAGATCAATCGCCAGCAAGTTGAGCGCGGTAAATCATTTGTGCAGGGGGTGATCGAACGGGTCGGAGATACTGGTCTCCAACCGCTCTATACGGCGGCTGGAAATCTACCGACACCAGCCGAGCTAGACGCTCCTGGACTCTGGTTAGCTCGTTTGGAAATCAGCGAGAGCGACTAAAGCGCTCGCGTACATGCGACAGTGGCGAAGTCGTGATAGCGCCCGTAGCAAGTTGTCGCAGTCCCCACCAATACAACGCTGAGCCACAAAATCCGATGCCAGACACGATGCCAAAGCCGATAACTCCGCGGAGTTCGAGCAGAACTGGAATGATGCCTGCGCCAACCCACATCAATTGGAAACGCGTGTAGTAGTTGGCAAGTGCCCGACCTCGGTTGGCATCTGGGGCGTCTCGCTGGACAATCGATTCGAAACACATATGTCCGATCGCTGCCGCGTAATTGACAAGAGCCATCAATAAAATAGCGGTCACAGTTGTTCTCGTGATAGCAGTAAATAATCCTGCGACACCAATGATCAGCAGCGACACGACCAGTAAATATTCAATTCTCTTGAGGGCCCTCAAGCGCTTGGCACTGAGGTTTGCGAGCAGAGTCCCGATTGCCGCAGAACTCACTGCCAGACCAAACCACATCGTGCCAAATTGAGGACCGAAGTGATACTGCACAGGCGTCCACAAACCATTATCAAGTGCTTCAAGCGGAATAGCCCGTTGCGGATCGGCAAACCAAAAAGCAAGATGAAAGAAAACAAAGCCCACGCTTGCTCGGACCAAGCCCATAGCCGTGACGGCGATGATCAAGCCTGGTTGATGTAATTCTTGTACTTCAAGATCGCCCGGTTTATCAGTCGCCACAATCTGCTTAGGAAATTTATAGGCGTTGAGCGCCGCAAGAGTGAAAAGAAATGCGCCAAAAACAAGGGTAACTTTGGGAGAAATGAGACTTAAAATTCCTGCAGGAATAGCAGCAACGAAGCCAACGATTCCTGCTGCCACCCCCAACTTGGCATTGGCTTCCACCAAGTTTTTACCTGACTTCACTAGCGAAGGTACGAGCGCGGACTTAGAAACTGCGTAGGTCTTACTGAGGACCATGGCCAAGAAGGCCAAGGGAAACAAAAACAATGAGTCCAGTTGCGAGATCATCAAAATCATCGTCACTGCCCGTAAGAATGCGATCAGCATCACCAAAAGCCGCCGCCCGCCCGGCATGCGATCGATAACGGGACCGATGAACTTGGCTAAAACCAGAAACGGTGCAAAACTCACCGCAAGAAAAAGCAAGACTCGACTCCGAGCCTCACCTGGAGTGATTGACAAGAACAAAGAATCTGCCAGCGCAACAGCCATCGCTGCTTCACCCGCTGCCATCAGTGCATGGACCCGCACGAGCCTGGTAAACGGAGCCACCTTGAACCGATCTTGATGACGCGGCGGTACATAGTTCTTGCCCCTGCCCCGGCCAGGTAATTGTTGTTCGGGGAGATCAGTCACGACGACACTTTAGGCAGGTACCGGTGCTCTCAACCGCGAAGGCTATGTCCGAACCTTTTCAAACTTGTAACCAAGCCCACGTATCGTCACAATTCGAGTCGGCACTGCTGGGTCATCTTCAACCTTGCTGCGCAGGCGCTTAATGTGGACATCCAAAGTCTTGGTGTCGCCAACATAATCAGTCCCCCATACCCGATCAATCAAAGTCTCGCGGGGTAGAACTCGACCCGCATTGGCCATCAAGATGTGAAGCAACTCAAACTCCTTCAGCGGCATCGTCACCTCTTGACCGTGTACCAAAACTCGATGCTGGTCGGGATCCAGTGCGATTGTTCCGACTTCCATTGCACCGCTATCCAAATCACTGCTGTTGTTGCTGTCATCAGAGTAACGCCGTAGGACAGCGCGCATCCGAGCAACTAGTTCACGCATTCGATACGGCTTCGTGATGTAGTCATCAGCCCCAACTTCAAGACCG
Source organism: Actinomycetes bacterium (assembly GCA_037147055.1). Lineage (GTDB taxonomy): Bacteria > Actinomycetota > Acidimicrobiia > Acidimicrobiales > Ilumatobacteraceae > Casp-actino8. The sequence goes on along the minus strand of JBAWVW010000054.1, from coordinate 930 downwards.
ACGACAGTATCAATTTCAGCTCCTTTGGCAGTCACCATAATGATTGGAACTTGAGATTTTTTGCGCAACTGACGACAGACGTCAATTCCCGAAATTTTCGGCAACATCACGTCAAGAAGAACGAGGTCCGGACGCACCGAGTCAAACTTGGTGAGCGCCTCCATTCCATCTCGCGCTACTTCAACACGAAAACCTTCTTTTTTCAATCCGATCGTCAGAGCGTCAATGAAACTCTCTTCGTCTTCGACTAATAATACTGTTTGCATTCCCATCAGGAATTCTCCTTTTTTGTTGTGAATCTTGGAACTTTCAACACAAATGTTGAACCCTCTCCTTCAATGCTTGTCACCGAAACCTCACCACCGTGATTATTCGCCACATGGCGCACGATGGCGAGTCCGAGTCCAGTCCCACCGGTGTCGCGCGAACGGGCCCGATCAACCCGATAAAAGCGCTCAAAAATCCGATCGAGATCACGCAATGGAATACCCACACCGAAATCGCGTACACGAATCTCTACCCAATCTGAATGGACCAGTGCGGAAACCTCGACGGACGAATCAGGTTCTGAATATTTCACCGCATTCTCCACCAAATTGCTGACTGCCGATACGAGTTGACGCCGATCACCAATCGCTTGCACGCAAGCATCAGGCGTGTTCATCACTACTTTGATTGAATGAGTAGCGGCCAAGGAGCGACCACGTTCAATTGATTCCTGCAAAATTGATTCAACCGACACAGGGTCCTTGACTGCTTCACCACCGAACTCAATGCGTGATAATTCAAGCAAGTCATCGATTGTGCGCCCGACACGGATGGCTTCATCCACCATTTTTTCCGACAATCGGTGAATGATATCCAGATCGTCCTCCTCTGCCAGAGCCTCAGCCAAAACCGCCAATGCGCCAACAGGCGTCTTTAATTCAT
>JBAWVW010000053.1:0-12982 GCA_037147055.1 Actinomycetes bacterium | reverse complement strand
ACCCCTGACCTCTTGCATGCCATGCAAGCGCTCTGCCAACTGAGCTACAGCCCCTTGCGGGACAGGGCAACGATACCAAGTAACGGCGCCTCGCTGAAACCCGCTCAGCAATACTTCGTGGTCTCGCAGATATCAGGCGCGCCATTCCAAGCGCGGCACATCTTTGTACAAGCGCTCGATTTCGTAAAACTCTCGTGTCTCATCGAGGAAAATATGGACGATGACATCGCCGTAATCCAGTAACACCCACGACTGCTCGCGATGGCCTTCGGTGCGACCCGGTGAACGACCGCACACTTCGCGAATGCGATCTTCAATCTCAATTGCCACAGCCCGAACCAACCGTGGGTTTGAAGCACCAGTCACGACAAAAAGTTCGGTGATCGTGAGAACATTGCCAACGGACAACACGATGGTGTTCGTGGCCTGCTTATCATCGGCGGCCCGAGCGGCGATACAGGCCAACTCAAAAGTTTCTGGTCTGACCGAATCATCACTATCTGAAGAGGCTGCTTGTTTTGGGGTAGTCGCCATTATGGAGTCGTTTCTGTTGGTGGAGCATCAGTCGTTTTGGCGACTAGATCTTGCGGAGCAATATTTGGATTTGGTTTGGCGCCGTCACTCATGAATGTCACAAATGAGTCGCCAAGCACGATTTGTATATCGACGCCATCCACCCGTTCGGTGGCTTTTTCAAAAACGACTTCACCCAACATAGTGGTCAATGGCTCGGCAATAGCACGATCCATCTCATCGGAATACTTAATGATCGTGACCGGGGGTGGTACCGAAGCCACCACGCGAACCAAAACGACGTTCGTTCCCATATACAAAATACGAAACACTGAGTCCTGAGTGACAGTGGAGTCGTCAAATGGACTATCAACCTGAACGGTAAGAGTGGGCAACACTGCGACCATCGCACTCGGTGCAACACTGGCCATGACCATCACTACCTCACCAGCGTTATAGCGGTAGACATCAATATCTTTGGGGTTGCGTTCAGCATCAATGATGCGTTCTGTATCAATCTGCCAAATGTTGATCGGTCCAGCGAACAAAGCCGACATAAATGCAGGCATATCTGCGGGCGATTGCGCGCCCACATCGGCGATGACCACAGCGGGGACTGCTCCGGGTCTGCCACTACCAACTGCCGCCGAGATGCCCTCCCATGTCGCTTTGATACTTGGGTAGCGTCCCGCCTCATCACTAGAAATATCGCGCGCTGCCAAGACCGCTGACACCTCCATCGGAGTCAGATCAACTGACCCTTTCTTGGCGATCACATCAGGAATTTCTGACTCAGTGTCCGTCACATCAGTACTAAATGTTGCATTCACGGTCCCCACACGCGCCAGCAGTTCAGCAGTTCCATCAACGCCGTTGACGGTAATTTGATCAATCTGACTATTCGTCATCGCCTCAACAGCATTCCGTAACGCTTCAACCCCATCTGAACCGTAGACATCTGCGAGGCGTTGAGGTTTACCCACGGGCCTGCCTCCCACGAGGGCACCCACGGGGATCACCATCACGGTTCCGCCCGCACCTTGCGGTGTCAGCGCCATCACCGTCAAGGAGGTCAAGAAATTCTCCTCATCGGTGACTGCGAAAATCGCTGTCGGGGTCATAGGGACCGCTCGCGATGGCAAGGAAATAACACCTTGGGCAGCGTTCGAATCACGAATTGCACGCCACGCGATGACGCCGGTAACGGGCAACAATGCCAGCACGATTAAGCCTGCGCCAAAGTTCAACATTGTTTGGCGACGACGCTGTTGCAACAAACCATTCATGAGTTCACCTTGAGCGACGCTCCGTACAAATTCCGTTGGCTGATGACATCGAGAACGGGTTGCGTCACCAAATAATCAAGTGGTCGTCCGTCAGTAAAACGTGAACGAAGATCAGTGCTTGATACCTCAAGTCGAGGAACTTCAACTCGCACCCAGGCAATATCTTTTGACAAAGCAACTGGTGCGCCAGGACGATCAACGACAACAACTTGACTCAAACGCAGAACATCCTCGTAGCGCTCCCATGTTGTGAGTCCACTGGCGGCATCATCACCCACGATCGTGAAGAATTCACCGTCAAGATATTCATCGTGCAGTGCAGTCAAAGTGTCCGCCGTGAAACTAGGACCGCCGTGTTTGATCTCCCACCCACCAGCCAACAAGCCCGGCACAGTGGCCACGGCAGCTTGAACCATCGCTAAGCGATCAGCTGCCGGAGTGATGATTCGCGAATGCTCTTTTTGCCATGGCATATTGGCGACCATCAAGATCACTACGTCTAGCCTCAGCGCCGACATGACATTGACGGCCGTGACTAGATGACCGACGTGAGGAGGGTCAAAGGTACCCCCAAAAAGCCCGATCCGAGGTTTGCCCGAAACCAGAGTCGGCGAAAAATTATCCACCCTGTGAGTCTATGGGCGCACACATCAGGCTGGTCAGGTCGTTTATCACTGAGGAAACACCGATTGAACTGCGACTATTCAAGATTTTTAAAGAAATAAACGGTTTTCCTCAGAGAAATTACTCAAGGAGAGGAACCTAGATACCGAAGAACTACACGACAATAAGTGCCCTAAAAACCCTCCGACCCTATACAACCCCAATTTCCTGTGATAACCTCATGACTCCTTCTCAAGACCATCTCCCCCAGTAATTCCGGTCTCGTCACAAGTTGTCAGCCCGAATACCCCCGTTTTCCATAATCCACAAAGCCCTGTTTGCTTCGTGCCCCAAATCGGTTGTGCCGATTCTCCAGGGCCCCTGCTCACAGAGTTGAAGTGCACAAACCACGAACAGAGACAAACATCATGAATGATTCAATCGGTATCTATCTCAACGACATCGGCAAGGTTCCTTTGCTCACCGCTGAAGACGAGCGCGTCCTGTCACGTGCCATCGAAAAAGGTCGTGAAGCCGCTGGCAAGCAGGCAAGTGGCGATAAGACCGTGGCTGTCAAGCGTGATATCCGTGAAGCCGGTCGAGCAAAAGATCGATTCATTCGCGCCAACCTTCGTCTCGTTGTCTCGATCGCCCGTCGCTACCCTCTGCCCCAGGGCATGGATTTGTTGGATCTCATTCAAGAAGGAAACCTCGGTCTTGAGCACGCAGTTGACAAGTTTGACTGGCGCCGCGGATTTAAGTTTTCTACGTACGCCACATTCTGGATTCGCCAGGCCATTGGTCGAGCCCTTGATCAAAAGGCCAGCCTGATTCGTATTCCTGGTGATCGTTCGGCCAGCCTTCGCGCAGCTCTACGTCAGGCCAGCGGAGATGGTGAGACCTTGGATCTTTCCAATGCTGAACTCCATCGCCTCACCACCCCAGTCTCTCTTGATAAGACAATCGGTGACGACGGTGACGCAACTCTTGGTGACCTGATGGCCAATGGTGACCCGACCCCTGAAGATCACATCATCGCTCAGGGCGAGACCGAGCAATTGAACAAATTGCTTGACACTCTCGATACCCGTGCTCGTTACGCAGTTGAAGCCCGTTTTGGTCTCATTGACGGCGAGCGCAAGAGTTTCCGTGAAGTTGGCGAAAAACTCGGCGTAACAGCCGAAGCCGCCCGTCGTTTGGTCTCACGAGCCGTCGCCGGCCTCAAAGAAGAAGCCGAAGACATATTCGCTTACTGAGCATTCCAGCACCTTGGGGCGAGCCCCAGTGAAAACCACCCGATGGCTTAGCGCCTCAGGTCGTTAGGATTTTTTCATGGCCTCAACTTGGACCCCGACATCGTGGCAATCGTTCCCCGCCGCCCAGCAACCGAATTGGCCGGATCAGGGCGCATTGGACCGTTCGCTGAAGCAGATCGCCTCATATCCCCCACTCGTCTTCGCAGGTGAGGCACGGTCATTACAAAATGCCCTCGGTCAGGTCTGCGCCGGGAATGCATTCCTGCTTCAAGCAGGTGACTGCGCTGAAAGCTTTGATGAATTCACAGCAAACAACATTCGCGAAAAGTTGCGCGTCATTTTACAGATGGCTGTCGTCCTCACATACAGCCTCGGCGTACCCACCATCAAAGTTGGTCGGATGGCCGGGCAATTCGCTAAGCCTCGCAGCGCAGACACCGAGAAGATCGGCGATCTCGAAATCCCATCGTTTCGCGGACATATTGTCAACGATCCAGCTCCCACTCTTGAAGCACGTATCCCTAACCCCGATCGTTTAGTGCAGGCCTATCACCAGTCGGCGTCCACATTAAACTTGTTGCGCGCTTTCGTCAAGGGTGGTTTCGCCGACCTCTCACGCGTTCATGCGTGGAATCAAGAGTTTGTCGGTTCAAGTCCTGAGGGTCAGCGTTACGAACAAGTCGCTACTGACATCGAACGCGCTTTGCGTTTTATGCACGCCTGCGGTGTCGACACTGAAAATACTGCAGCTCTTCACGAAGCCGATGTCTACACCAGTCATGAAGCTTTGCTACTCGGTTACGAAGAGGCTCTCACTCGTCAAGACTCGTTGACCGGTGCGTGGTATGACTGTTCGGCTCACATGTTGTGGATCGGTGAGCGCACGCGTCAACTAGATGGTGCACACATTGAATTCTTGCGCGGAGTCGGCAACCCCCTTGGTTGCAAGATAGGTCCGTCGACAACGCCAGAGTTCATCCTTGAACTCTGTCAAAAACTCAATCCAGCGCAGATACCGGGACGTCTCACGCTCATCAGTCGAATGGGCGCCGACAAAGTTGAAGATTCGTTACGACCACTCCTGAAAGCCGTTCGTGAGAGCGGTCATCCTGTGGTCTGGGCTTGCGATCCCATGCACGCCAATACTTTCACCTCAGTCGGTGGACGCAAAACTCGCCACTTTAATGAAATCATTCGCGAGATCACCGGCTTCGTTGCCGCTCATCGTGCCGAAGGAACATGGCCTGGCGGAATCCACGTTGAACTCACTGGCGACAATGTCACCGAGTGCTTGGGTGGCGCCGACGATCTCACCGACGCCGATCTTGATGTGCGTTATCAAACCGTGTGCGACCCGCGTTTGAATGCGCGCCAAAGCCTTGACTTGGCTTTCGGCGTAGCTGAACTCATACGCTCTGCCGGCTTTGCCTGATTCATCGCTCCCACAGATTCTGTCCACTATTGATTCGTGGCCTGTCCCACACGCGGCATGCGCCGTTATCCGCTCGGGTGAGATCGTCGCATCTCACGGAGAGATCAACCGAGTCTTTCGCTTGGCATCGATTTCCAAAGTCATCACCGCGTGGGCTTGTCTGATCTCCGTTGAGGAAGGTTCGGTTTCCCTCGACGATGCTGTTGGTCCACAGAGTTCAACGTTACGTCACTGCTTAGCCCATGCTGCGGGTTACGGGTTTGATACGAGCAATCCCATCATGGGTGTGGGTAAGCGACGCATCTATTCCAACACTGGCATTGAAACAGCGGCGCGACATATCGCCGAACGAACGGGCATGACTTTTGCCGACTACATGAACGAAGGAATCTTCGCTCCCCTCAAAATGCATGACACAGCGTTAAAGGCATCGCCGGCCTACGGCGTGTTGAGCACAGTCGCTGATATGGCTCTCTTTATGAAAGAACTGATGCGACCGACATTGATCAGCGTCGCAACTGCGCGTGAAGCAGTGACGATTCAATTTCCCGAACTTGGTGGAGTGATCCCGGGACTTGGATCCTTTAAGCCAAATCCGTGGGGACTGGGTATCGAAATTCGCCAACACAAAACTCCACACTGGACAGGAATCAAAAATTCACCACAAACATTCGGACACTTCGGGGGATCGGGATCAATGATGTGGATTGACCCACAAGTGGACGTCGCCGTTATCGCTTGCACAGATCTCAACTTTGACGAGTGGTCGGGTGAAGCGCTCAGCGCATGGCCTAGCCTGAGTGATGCTGTGCTTGATTATTTTGAACGCGCACGCTGACTCCCCTTTCTTCTGATGACCAATATTCGCCGAACCGAACGTGTCCTTCTTGGTGCTGTGTTCACTATGGAGGCTGGCGGAAGTGTGATCTTTGCTCTCATGGGCAACTTGCAAGATGAATTTGGTTTCAATGATGGTGGTCTGGGACTGATCGCCGCCGCAGGATTTCTCGCATCCTTCGTGATGCAAATCCTCGTTGCCCCGTACGCCGATCGTGGTCACGCCAAACGTCTGCTGATCATCGCTACAGTTTTAGCCCTACTTGGAAACGCTCTTTTCGCTGCTGGCTCATCATTGATCGTGTTCATCGTGGCGCGCTTGGTTGCTGGCGCCGGTAGCGGATTATTTCTTCCACCTGCGCGTGCACTGATTGCCTCACTTGATGAAAAAGGTGTCTCCGAACGCCTTGGCGCAATGGGCGGTGTGTCTCTGGCCGGATTTGTGACTGGGCCAGTGATCGGGGGGTTCTTAGTTGGGCCACTCGGACTACGTTGGCCATTCATCATTTTTTCAATCTCGGCACTCGTCTCGCTCATGATCGTCAGCACTCAACGACTTCCGTTGTTGATTCCATCAACGCACCCACAACGATTGGCCTTTGGTCTTTTGCGTCAACGGCAAGTCCTCGTTCCGATCTTGTTTTTGATTTCCTTGGCGCTTCCTGTCGGAATGTATGACGCTTTGTGGGATCGCTATCTCACCGACCTTGGAGCCAGCGACATTCTTGTTGGCCTGAGTTTGGCTGCGTATGCCTTGCCCTTTGTCTTGCTCTCACGTTTTGGTGGACGACTCGCCGACCGCAGCGGCAAGATCAAGATTGCGTTTATCGCTGTGTTGTTTGTGGCGCCGTTAACCGCTTTATACGGATGGTTCGCTACTCCCCTGATGCCTATCGTCTTAGGCATTATCGAATCTGTTGCCCAATCTGCTGGTTCACCAGCGGGCCAAGGAATGTTGGCTGAAGGGGCACCCGAAGGTCGCGCCAGTGCGGCCCAAGGCCTAGCCGGAGCGTGCAATCAACTCGTTGCCGCAGCCGTAGCAATCTTGGCAACATGGGGTTATGGACACATCAGCCCAAGGTTGTTATTCAGCCTTGCTGGTCTCAGCGTCTTGGTATTGGGATCTGTGGCGCGACTTCTCGCACGCAACATGTCAGTTTCAGCTGAGGCGCTCAATAATCATGGCTAGACCCTGACCGCCACCAACGCACATTGTTTCCATACCGATGTTCTTGTTGCGATCCTGGAGTCCATGGATCAAAGTAGTCATGATGCGTGCACCGGTCATACCGAATGGGTGGCCAAGAGCGATCGCTCCACCGTTGACATTCAGTTTGTCCATGGAAATTCCGAGATGCTTCGCTGAAGGCAACACCTGCGCGGCGAATGCTTCGTTGATTTCCACCAAGTCGATATCCTCAATGCTCATGCCAGCGCGACGCAATGCCTGACGGCAGGCTTCAACTGGTCCGAGACCCATGATTTCTGGGTTCAACGATGACACTCCACTGGAAATGAAACGCGCCAAAGGCGTCAGACCCAGGGCCTTGGCTTTGGTGTCACTCATGACCAAAACAGCAGCCGCACCATCATTCAATGGGCAAGCATTTCCCGCAGTGACTTGACCATCAGGACGAAATGCTGGTGGCAGACTGGCGAGTTTTTCCAATGTCGTTCCAGCACGTGGGCAATCGTCCTTATCGACAACAGTTCCGTCTTCAAGGGTCAATGGAGAAATTTCTGCATCAAAGAAACCATTCGAGACATTGGCACTCGCAAGATCTTGACTGCGCTTGGCGAACCAGTCCATGTCTTCACGGCTCACGCCTTCAACTTCACGAACGTTTTCAGCCGTCTGACCCATCGCCATATAGGCATCGGCCAAACCATCCTGCGGAGTCCATACTGGCTGACCACCAAGGGCACGCAGTTTGGTGCGCTCGCCTGGACCTTTGAAGATTGGGTTGGGAGCAGTGTCGGCGGCTCCGAACTGGTAACGACTGACAGCCTCAACGCCAGCGGCGATGAAACAATCTCCCTCGCCCGCCTTGATGGCATGAGCAGCCATACGAATGGTCTGCAAACTTGATGAGCAGTAACGGTTGACAACAACGCCAGGCGCTTCAGGGATGCCAGCCAACAAGGCGACCATACGTCCCAAGTTGAAACCAGCTTCGCCGGCGGGCTGACCCACGCCAATGATTAAGTCCTCAATGTCTGAGCCCTTGACCGATGGAACTTTGGCCATCAGCGCGCGCACGATCTGTGCGGCCATTTCGTCGGTGCGTAGTGACATCAATGAACCTTTATTAGCTCGACCAATTGGACTGCGGGCGGTAGCAACAATGACTGCTTCAGGCATGGGATTCCCCTTATTCGGGCACAGATGTGCGAAGAGAAAAGTTTAGCCAAATGCACCCTCGGCCCCATATTTTCCTCAGAAGTTTTCTGCCTAACCCGTGCTCTCCCGCGCAGTTTCATTGAAAGAGCGCAAGACCGGTCCTCTCGGGGTGACACCAATGCGGGTGATCGATGCCGTATCTAAATGAGATCTCCAACCCACCCCAACATCAACTCCTAACGCCCAAGCCATTGCCGATTTGATCGGCGAGACATGGGTGACCACGACGGCAGTGCGTCCCGAGAGTTGCGCCGCAAGGTCCTCGCAAGCCGCAGACACGCGAACATGCACCTGATTCAAGGACTCACCATGAGGGGCCGCAAAGTTATTATCGCCACGCCACTGCCTCCACACCTCTGCTGGGATATCACTTTGCGGGCGACCTTCATAGGTGCCATAGTCAAGTTCAATCCAGCGCTCATCAATCATCAATTTGGCGCCACACAATGTGGCAATCGCCTCTGCCGTAGCCCTCGCACGGATCAGCGGACTGCACACAATGAGCGAGTCCGCATCGAGTTCTGGTGCCACATGATGAGCGACGCGCTCTGCCTGAAGTACACCAACTTCATCAAGAGGATTATCGGCACGACCCTGCAGACGTCCAGTGGCATTGAACGCAGTGCGACCATGGCGCACAATGATGATTGAACCCGTCGTAGTCATTGTGGCAGGGTCCCCCGACGAATGAACTCGCGACGCCGCTGCGGATGAGCAAGATCAAACTTTTTATAGGCGAAAGCGCACAGTAATAAACCCGCGACTTCAAATCCGATGTTGAGCATTCCACGATCAACGACGGGAAGTCGGTCCCCCGAAAACGAGATGCCAGTAAACGGCCACCAAAAAACTTTCGTATTGTTGAAAGCCCCATCAAAGATTAAATGCAAGAAGGCCCCAATCGGAATCGCTAGAAAACGTTTGCGCTGTGGACGCCGACCAATGGTTGCAAGCATCACCACGATCAAAAGAAGCACGCTGCCCGCTAAAGAATGCAGTCCACGAGCCCCACCCCAGATCCCGTCCACGACATCGGGCAAGAGAACACCGATGATCAGGGTCCGATAATCAAAAGCGGAATCGCGAAAAACAAACCATACAGATAACACCGAAGTTCCGATGAACCAGAAAAACATTGGCTATCGAACGAGGAGACGATTGCAGTTGGGACATTCGGCGGCTTGATCTGCGGGTAAACGCTTGATCAGATCAAGTTCGGATACCGAAATATCCATATGACAGCCACTGCAGACTCCGTGTTGGATGACAGCCACTGCGACGCCTTTATAAGAGGCGCACAAGCGGTTATAAGTCGCCATATCAGTTTCATTAATTGTGATGACCACACTTTGTCGCTGCTCTTGTAAGACATCAATCTGTGCGGTCTTACTTTCAGCGGCGCTGGCGAGCGCCGCACCGGCAAGAGTTTCATTGTTCACAGCGTCGGCTTCGGCCTCGACCAACTTGCGCAGTTCGTCATCTGCGGCGGCACTGGTTTCAAGTAACAACAAACCCCGATCATCAAGTTCGTTGCGTTGAGTTTCGAGAGTCTGCATTTCGTGTTGCAACGCTTCAGCCTCGCGGGCAGCAATAATTGTTTTCATTTGTCGTTCAAGCTTGGCGTGATGGGTATCAATACTTGCCGAAGCTTTTTCGATAGCCGTCAATTCATTTTCCATGGCTTGCTGCTGCGCTCGCATCTCTGCACGACGGCGGCGAATACCAGCGAGATCGGCGATGGCACTTTGCAGTTGTGAACGCTCGGGCAATTTCTCCAAAGCCACTTTGCCCTGTTCGATAGCTGTATCTACTTTTTGTAATTCGTAGAGTGCCTTGACATCCATAGCCACGACTGTACGCCCTAACTCGGACATGCAGCCACTGTGTACAAAGTTGGATCAATAGTTGGCACCGGCCAGGTCGGGTCAACCTGACCACGAGGAACTGTGGTGTTCAGATCGGTGATCGTTCCGGGCTTTGGCGGAACCAAGGTCGTTGAGGTTGTGGTCGTGGGCGGCAAAGTCGTACTCGTTGTCGTGGGTGGCAACGTCGAGCTCGAGGGATCGGTGGAACCAACTGCGGGCACCGTCACAGGGGGCGCAAAAGTTGGCCGTGGAGCAGGGGTCACCGAAGTTAAACAGTCCGTGCCAGGTAAATACAGACGCATGCCCAAGCGGGGATTGGGCACTGGGGTGGCAAAGACACTGCTCGGGCGACCTGCAAGGGCGGCATCCATGGTTGCCTTCCAAATTCGCGACGGGAAGGTGCCACCTAGAACTCGCGGTACACCGACGGCGACAAACTCTGGAATGTTGACCATCGGTAAATACAAATCTGGATGACCAACCCACACCGCGGTGACTAAATCAGGGGTGTACCCCACCATCCAAGAGTTGGTGTTGTTATCTTGTGTCCCAGTTTTTCCTGCGGCCACCCGACCATTAAGTTGACTACGTCGCGCGGTACCCGAGATCAGCACGCCTGTCAAAATGCTGGTCGTCTTGGCCGCCGCCTCGGCAGTCAGGACCGCTACCCCATCGTCTTGATGTTGATACACGGTGCCTTGCGGGCCTTCAATCCGCTCAACATAGTAAGGCTGCATATGTATTCCGTTATTCGCCAAAGTCTGGGCGCCCGAGGCCATATCGAGCGGACTCATTTCATTTGCCCCCGTAGCAAAAGATGCATACGGACGCAACGGATCACGTTCAGCAGGATTTCTTTCTGGATACAGATACAAGTTCTTGGCCATGCGATATGTGGTGTCCACGACTCGATCGAGACCAACTATTTGCGACAGGCGGGCGTAGGCGCAGTTGATTGAATACCACGTCATCTCTTCAAGCGGTCCGAGCGGTCGACTGACACCATTAGTAATCTCAAAAGGATTTTTGGGGTCATCAGGGTTAGGAAGAAGACAGGGAATCGCTCCATCGATGAGGTCATCATTCTGCACGCCTGCTTGTATCGCGGCAGCGAGAATGAACATCTTGATACTGGAACCAGTCTGTCGAGTTCCAAGAGCCATGTTGACTTCACTTCGACCGGCCACAAAAGGTTTGCCACCCACCATCGCCCGCACCGCGCCGGTCTTACTGTCCAATGTGACGATCGCCGTTTCAATGCCCGCTGAGTTGACTGGCAACTCAGTAGCACGCGCCGCCTCAGCGCCAGTCTGGGCCACGGGATCAAGGGTCGTGTAAATCTTCAGGCCGCCACGGAAAAGCTTGTTGTACCTTTCCTGATATGTGTCACCAAGAATATTGCTCTTATTTAAGAGGTACGACTTCACTTCTTCACTGAAGTGCGTACGAGTGATCTTTTTTTCGGCAATCGTGCGCACAACTTCGGGGATTTGCCAACTGCCTACACACTTCTCGCTGAGCCCTTCCGAAGCCGCTGGGTCAAGACATGCCTTAATCGCCTCCACCTCAGTCGCCGTCGTTAAGCCGACGTCTACGAGTGCATCAAGTACCTGAGCAAAACGTCGACGACTTTGTTGAGGTTTACGAATCGGATCGTAACTTGACGGTGCTTGAATCAGGCCTGCTAGGAATGCGCCCTCAATCAGTGTGAGTTGCCCGACCTTTTTTCCGAAATAAACTTCTGCTGCCGCTTGAATGCCGTATGTGTTATTGCCAAAATAAATAGTGTTCAGATAACGCTCAAGAATTTCTTGCTTGGTGTGTTCTTTCTCCAACCGCAAGGCATAGATGATCTGCAATAACTTGTAACGACCATCACGTTCGCTGCCACCGAGATATTCAACTTTGACAACCTGCTGGGTGATCGTTGACGCGCCTTGGCGTGCCCCACCTTCAAAGTTGGACAATGTCGCACGAAACAAGCCCCGCACATTGACCCCGTGATGGTGATAGAACTCGCGATCTTCAACCGCCAAAACTGCAGCCAAAACATCGGGTGGGATCTGTCCGATTGATACTGGCTGACTGTTCTCTAACTCGTAGGCAGCGATCTCGTTGCCAGCAATGTCGTAGACATAGGTGCGCTGGGCGATTCCCTCCCACGGGGGCAGGCCTACGGGATTCTCGGAATGGGCATTCGTAGCGTTCCAGAGCCGAGGCGCAATGGCGACGACGATCGCCGCCACAATAAGTGCTCCCGCCACAACGACGACGCACAGACGCATCCACCAAGTGATCAATCGCACAACACCTTTACGGTAGTAGCCATTTTGGGCAGAGCAGTGTCACCCCCAACGGACTACGGTCTTAACTATGTCGTTTCCTCTTCGCCCCTTCAGATTCGGTGTCCAAGCTTCGAGTGCTAAAACTCGTGCAGAATGGGTAGACCTTGCGCTCCGCACCGAGGGCCAGGGTTATTCGTGTCTGACGATGCCCGACCATTACGACGACCAAATGGCACCAGTACCGGCTCTGATGACAGCGGCAAATGTCACGACGACGCTGCGCGTCGGAGCCTTGGTCTGGGACAATGACTATAAACATCCAGCAGTTCTAGCCAAAGAACTAGCAACTATGGATGTGCTGTCCGATGGTCGTCTAGAACTCGGTATCGGTGCTGGATGGATGATCAGCGATTACGAGCAAATGGGCATTCCCTATGACTCGGCAAAAATTCGCATTGACCGTTTCGTGGAAGGCATCAAGGTCATCAAGGGAGCCATGGCGCA
>JBAWVW010000052.1:0-13472 GCA_037147055.1 Actinomycetes bacterium | reverse complement strand
TGGAGCTCTTGGCCTCACAACCGGAATGACTGCTTATTTTGGCATCGTTGATGTGGGACGAGTCAAGCCAGGCGACACAGTTGTGGTTTCGGGCGCGGCTGGTGCTGTTGGCTCAATGGCTGGGCAAATCGCCCGCCTCAGTGGAGCAAGCAAAGTGATCGGCATTGCTGGTGGCCCTCACAAGACGAAATTCTTAGTTGACGAACTAAAATTTGATGCGGCCATTGATTACAAAAATGAAAATGTCGGCGCACGACTTGATGAACTCGCGCCCGATGGCATCAACGTATTTTTTGACAATGTGGGCGGAGAAATTCTTGACGATGTGTTGATGCGCATTGTTTTGGGTTCGCGTATTGTGATTTGCGGTGCGATTTCTCAGTACGAAAAAATGACTGAAGTTCGGGGTCCAAAGAATTACCTCAAATTGGCCGAACGTCACTCCAGTATTGAAGGCTTCGCTGTCTTCCATTTTTCCGCCCATTACCCTCGTGCCGAAGCGCAACTGGCAGATTGGCTACGAAGCGGAGATTTGGTGATGCGTGAGCAGATTGAACACGGTGTGGAAAACTTTCCTGCAATGTTAAATATGTTGATGACAGGTGGCCATCACGGCAAATTGCTCCTAAAGGTGTAGCCACGCCATTTAGCAGCGAGAATGGGCGGTGTGAGCAGCATCGTCATCTCTGAACTTGAATACGCACCTCCAGGAGCTGACCAGCTTTTCTTTGACGTCAGTTTCGGCATTGCACCAGGTGAGCATGCTGCTTTGGTCGGGGCCAACGGCGTCGGCAAAAGCACCATTCTTAAGATCCTGACTGGCGAATACGAATGTGATGGCGGTGACTTCACCGTCAATGGAAGCGTTCTGTCGATGACTCAAGACGTCGGCATGTCGCGACCAACTGACACATTGCGAGAAATGCTGATTGAGGTCGCGCCCACACATTTGCGCACCGCAGGTCGGGCCTTGGTTGCAGCGGAAAAGGCTCTTGCTGACGGTAGCGACGATGGTATGGGTTACGCAACAGCTCTTGGCGACTGGGGTGACATGGGTGGTTACGATCTGGAAACCAAATGGCAGGCTGCTGCACAGCGGAGTGTCAAAACCACAGTGGATGATTTTTCTCGCCGGCTCGTGAGCGAACTATCTGGTGGTGAGCGTAAAAGGCTCGTCCTTGATTTGTTGTTGACTTCAGGGGCGGATGTTTTGTTGCTAGATGAGCCCGACAACTATCTCGATATCCCCACTCGCAGTTGGTTAGAAGAACAAATCAAGTCTTGTCGCTCAACAATCCTGATGGTCAGCCACGATCGCACTCTTCTCGAACGAGTTGCCACAAAAATTGTTGTCATTGAGGGTTCTGGTGCATGGGTACACGGTGGGTCATACCTCACCTTTCCAGAGGCCCGCGCTAAACGTCAAGAGCTACTTGGTGATGATCTCAAGCGATGGAATGACGAAGAGCGTCGATTGTTTCATCACATGAAGATCATGAAACAACGAGCTGCACAAAACTTCAAAAATGCCACGAAGGCAAATGGAGCAGAGACTCGTTGGGAAAAGTTTGTGGCTGCTGGTCCACCGCCGCCACCCGTAGCCGATCAACACATTCATGTACGTCTGCGCGGAGCAGATGCCGCACGACGCGTCGCGAAACTTGACGATGTCTCTGTTGGCGACTTGTTCTTTCCTTTCTCTGATGAAATACATCACGGAGAGCGCGTGGGTCTCATCGGCCCGAACGGAACTGGCAAGAGTCACCTCCTTGCGGTGCTGAACGGCGTCACGCCCGATGTCGGATCGGTGACCTTTGGGCCACGGACATCGGTGGGTGTGTTCACACAGATCAATAACCGCGCTGACTTCACCGGTCGCCAATGTCTAGATATTGTGCGGGACCGTTTGATTGAAGATGAGAAGTCAATGAAGGCCTTAGCGCGTTATGGATTGGTCAATCATTCGCGCCAAGAGTTCCAGACCTTGTCCGGTGGTCAAAAGGCACGACTCGAGATTTTGTGTCTTGAGATTGAGGGCCACAATGTGTTGTTGCTTGATGAGCCAACTGACAACTTGGATATCGAATCTTCAGAGGCACTTGAACGAGCACTTGACAGTTTTGAGGGAACAGTTGTGGCGGTGAGCCACGATCGCACTTTCTTGGCCAAATTTGATCGCTTCATCATGATCAATGACGACGGTGACGTGTACGCCTTACCAGATTACGAAATCGCCATGCAGGGACTTGCTGCCCCCGAGAAACTCTCAACGGTCCGTCTAGCGAAAAAGATCAGTCTGCCCTAGCCTCGTACCATGGCTGGAATACGCAAAATTGACTTCATTGACAAGATCACCTTGCCAATTTTCGCAGCCACGATGGTCTGGGAACATCGTGTTCTCCAGAAGCGTCAGTTACGCGAACTTGTTGATGTCAATGCAGTTGCGCCCATAGATGACGGCGATCCCACCCCTGATCAATTGGTTCCACTCGGCTATGAGAAGAAAGATACCGCTGGAAGTTTGGGTCTTCTCGTGGGCTCAATCTTGATGGGCTTCGTGATGCAAGGTACATACGAACGCGGGTACAACTTTTTCTTTCGGCGTCGTGTGTCTCGACTGGGCTCTCGTCGAGGTTCGATACTGACCGCAATCATCGCTTGGGATTTCTTGTATTACTGGAATCATCGCAAAATGCACGAGGTGCGTCTATTTTGGGCTGATCATGTAGCCCATCATTCAGGACGAAGATACAACTTGTCAACGGCCTTGCGACAAACCTGGTCAGGCTTTGTCACAATATGGATGTACATCCCGATGGCCTTAGTTGGATATAGATATTCAACTTTCATGAAGGCCCGGCAACTTAACTTGCTCTACCAATACTGGATTCATACAGAGGCCATTGATCGTTTGCCCGAGTGGGCTGAAAAGATTTTCAATACTCCTTCACATCACCGCGTCCATCACGGTGCAAACAAGCAGTACATCGATAAAAACTACGGCGGAATTTTGATTGTTTGGGACCGCCTCTTTAAGACTTTCGAACCTGAAATCCGTCAGGTGCAGTATGGCTTGACCAAAAACATTCGCACGACGAATCCGATCAAGATGGCGTACCAAGAAATGGCATCCATTGTCAGTGATGTGAAGAAGACCGACAATCTCAACGAGCGTTTGCGTTATGTATTCGCTGGACCCGGCTGGGAGCCTGAGGTAGCTGCTTAAACCAAAGTTTTTACTTTGCTGAACTGCATTGCCCCGTCATCGATGGGCGACTTGACAATCATCTGCTTATCGACTGCGATCAATTGCGGATTGATCCACGGAGCATGGTCACCCTGCCTGGGCATGAGGTGCATCATGCGCTCCATGTAGCCGGCAGAGAAGTCATTAATCCACGGCCTTGGTGTCATGTTCTGATCTTGCGCTCGTAGTCGGGGGGTAGCTTGCTGGGTGCCCGTCGACTTCATTTTGTTTAACAAACGACACGTGTAATTAGCCACCACATCGGCACGTAAAGTCCACGAAGCGTTGATGTAGCCAAAGGTTGACACCAAGTTTGGAACATCAGAATACGCAAGTCCCTTGTAGGTCCATGTTTGTGAAAAGTCAACTGCCTGACCATCAACGAGAACATCAATTTCACCGAGTGAAACTAGGTTTAAGCCAGTAGCGGTGACAATAATGTCCGCTTCCAGTATTTCGCCCGACTTCAATTGGATCCCTGATTCTGTGAAGCACACGATCTCGTCGGTCACGACTGAGGCGCGGCCTTTATTGATAGACACGAACAGATCGCCATTAGGAATCAGACACATTCTTTGATCCCATGGGTTATAAGTCGGTGTGAAGTGCTTCTCGACGTCGTAATCAGGACCTAGGGCCTGACGCACACCACCAAGAATTTGAGTCTTGATCTTTTCTGGATGAGTCCGCGTGCGATTGTAAAAAAACTTTGTGAGAGCAATGTTCTTGGCGCGGGTGATTGCATACGCTGTCTTCTCAGGTAACACCTTGCGTAATTTGTCCGCTATCGCATCATGATCAGGACGAGCAACAATGTAAGTCGGCGAACGTTGCAACATCGTCACGTGAGCAGCAGTTCTTGCCATTGCTGGAACAAGGGTCACAGCAGTTGCTCCTGAACCAATGATCACAACGCGTTTGCCTGCATAGTCAAGATCTTTCGGCCACTTCTGCGGATGAACAATCTGACCCTTGAAGGAATCACGACCGGCGAACTCTGGCGTGTAACCCTCTTTATAGCTGTAGTAGCCGGCGCACATCGATAAAAAGTTGCATGTGTAGACGAGTGTTTCATTGGTGTCTTGGCGGACAACCGTGACGGTCCATGTTGCGGTCTCACTTGACCACGATGCAGTCTTGACCTGATGATGAAAACGAATATTTTTATCGATACCATTTTCTTGTGCTGTCTCACGCACGTACTTCAAGATGGAGGGTCCGTCGGCGATTGATTTCGCTTCCTTCCATGGCTTGAAACTGAACCCCAAAGTGTGCATGTCACTATCCGAACGAACGCCAGGGTAACGAAAGAGGTCCCACGTTCCGCCGAGATCAGCTCGACCTTCAACAATGGCATAGGTGCGATCGGGGCACTGCTTTTGTAGGTGATACGCAGTTCCGATGCCGGAAATACCAGCACCAACTATGAGCACATCAACATGATTGGTTTGACTAGCCATACTTTGCGACATTCTTTCTTCTCCTACTCAAGCAAGACACTAGTAGCACAAATCGACATTGTCTCCCTCAAGAGGCGGAGGATGAAGTGAGTAACTTCAGCAGAATGCGCCGGAATTCAACTGTGTGACGATCGGACCGTACATGAGATTGCCCACGATCAAGAGGGACCGACTTGTCGGCCAAAAACTCAATCACCTTGAGGTCTTCCGTGAAAATCTTCATTTCGTAATCGATCGCAGCCTGGATATCTGCCGGCGTGTGGCAATCATTGCGAATCATCACGATATGCACCCTCGTGGTATTAAGAGTCATCGGCTGACACCACATCACAATGGCATTGACCATTCCTGTCAGCGGAAGTTCAAGACGAAGGTTGGCTGTAAATGGGGCACGAAAGTCGTAGCGCATCAGGCGATCTTGGATCAGCGGATGTGCGCCAGTTTTAACCAGCGGATCTTCGTGATTTTCAATGACGTGGGGATATTCCACGACAAATCCCCAACCATCCTGCGTGCGCTCAGTGGAGTACTCATGAACCAAGAGATCTTTTTCTGAACCAAAGGTTCCCGCATGGACAAACGGGAAGTGGGCGAAATCAAGAAAGTTGTCAATGGATTGAGCCGCACCAGCATTGATATCAATGGGTGGCATCCAGACGCGTGTCAGTGATTCATCCTCCCACTCGGGAATCTGCAAGATGTCAATGATCGGCTCTAGCGGGGACACCCACACCAAATCATATTTTTCTTGCACAAAAGGAATCGTGAGTTGTGCTGGTGGAAGAGTCGCTTGCGTTCCTAACGCTGGAACATGCGCGCAGCGACCGCTGGCGTCATATTGCCAACCATGATATGGACATTGAATATTTGATCCCACGACTTGCCCATCGGAGAGTCGGGCATAGCGATGAGGGCAAATATCAGCGAAAACTTTTATTTCTCCATCAAGGCGAACAACGACATAGGCCTCACCGACTAACTCAATACGCGTCGGCGTTTCTCCAAAAGAATCAACCCGTCCAATGGGATGCCAAACCCGTTTGAGTTCCACAGAGAGATTTGAAATTGATGTCATCGCTCTTCTCGCTCATAAGGCACACCGAGGGCGGCAGGTGCTCCCAGTTTGCGATGAGCGAAGCGACTTGACACCAAAACCAAAACCACGATCGTCATGAAGAACGGTAAGGCATCAAGAAGGTCTCCACTGATCTGCACATTGCGGGCCTTCAAAGTGCTACCAAGCGACTGCAGTGCACCAAATAGGTATGCCCCAAGAAGAGCCAAACTCGGCCGCCAGAAACCAAAAATCACCAGGGCAATAGCAATCCAACCAGCACCCTTGGTCATGCCGTCAACCCACAACGGAACAATTGCCAAACTATAAAAAACACCGCCAACACCCGCCAACATCCCACCGAAAATGGTGTGTATGTAGCGGTATTTCACAACATTGATGCCCATCGCATCGGCAGTCTGTGGGGACTCACCGACAGCGCGCAGTTGTAATCCGATGCGCGTATGGAAAAGATAGATCGTCGCCAAAATCGCAAGTACCCAAGACACATAAGTCAGCGCAGTTTGATGGAATAAAATCGGACCGACGATGGGCGTATCAGAGAGCCCGAACACATCAAGATTACGAATTGGCCGTGGCACTGGCTGTTTGGAAACCTTCCAAATGTTGGCGAGATAACTACTCAGCCCAACTGTTCCCGCGAAAATAGTAATTGACAGTCCAGCGACTGTTTGATTGGTTTTCAGAGTGATGCACAAGAAGGCCAGCAGAGTTGACACAAGTCCGCCGGCGAGTGCGCCCATCAGAATAGAAGCGGTGATCGTGAACCAAGCGCTACCACCTACATGCAGACAGGTCCATGCCCCCATTACGCCACCAATTAGCATGGTGCCTTCAACACCAAGGTTAAGAACGCCGCTACGTTCTGTAAAAATTCCACCGAGGGCAGCGAAGAAGAGTGGAGTGCCGTAGAAAATTGCTGAAGCAATGACGATGATAAAGATATTTGAGTTCATCAGGCCACGACCTCACTATGACGAGGTGTCGTGCGAACGCGATACTTAATCAAAATTTCTCCCGCAACTGCAGTAAACAAAATCAATCCTTGCAAAGTGCCTACGAGTCCACTGGGGAAATCCGGCCCTTGCAGTGCGTAGCCAGCCTTGGTCAGACCGCCAATGAAAATCGCCACCACCACCGTCACTAACGGATTGCGCCGTGCCAGAGCGGCCACAACGATGCCCGTGTATCCGTAACCCGCCATCTGAATACCTTTGGCGTCAAGTAGGCCACGAAAGTTACCCACATCGGCGGCCCCACCGAGACCAGCTAAGGCACCCGATAACGCCATGACGATCACGATTGTGGACGTTGTGCGAATGCCGGCATAACGCGCAGCCTTGGGTGAATCTGCGAGCACACCAACCTCGAATCCAAAACGTGTGCGCTTGTATAACACCCACACTACGGAACCCGCAAGGATCGCAATCAGAAAAGCAATCGGCAAGTTGACACCGAAGATGGAGTACGTGTTCCAGTCCGCGCGAGCGTTGAGCGTTTTTCCTTTAGGAAACTGTGGCGAATCAGGATCACGCCAAAAAGACTTGGAGTTAAAGATCAAATAATTCAAAAAGATTGCCGCAAGATAATTCATCATTAAAGACGTAATGATTTCGTTGGTGTTGAATCGGGCACGCAAAACACCAACTATGGCTGCATACACAGAACCGAAGACCATGCCTCCAAGACACATCAGAATGATCGTGATACCCGTGGGCGATCCACCAAGTGAGATGCCCACATACGATGCTCCCACTGCTCCCATATAGAACTGACCTTCACCACCAATGTTGACGAGACCCATACGGAAGGCAACGGCTGCACATAATCCGGTGAAGGCAAGGGGCGTGGCCATTTCTAGGGCTCCAGAGAAGGCTCGCTTTCCCGCAAAACCTCGCTCAAAGATTCGTTGATACACATCAAAAGGATTTTTACCAGTGATCCATAAAACGAGTGCTCCCAAGATCAGTGCGGCAACAAGCGAAGCAAGGGGAACAACCCAATTCAGCCATTTCGGCTGCTCTAATCGGCGTTCAAGTCGAACTAAACTTCTCATGCGGTGATTCCACCCATCGTTAGTCCAATACGGGCGCGATCTGCTTGCGCGGCTTCTACTTCAGCAACAATACGACCTTCGTACATCACCAAAATCCGATCAGCGAGAGAAAGAATCTCATCGAGATCTTCACTGATCAGTAATACCCCAACACCACTATCAGCGGCTTGCACAAGACGTTCACGGACAGTTTCAATGGCACCCACATCTAATCCGCGAGTTGGTGAAGCCGCAATCAACACTTTTGGTGATGCCGAAAATTCTCGGGCAAGTAAAACCTTTTGTACATTGCCGCCCGACAATAAGCGAACAGGAGTATCAGAGCCTGGGGTCTTAATGTCATAGTGCTCAATCAGATGGGTTGACTGATCGCGAATTTTCTGACGTTGCAAAATACGAAATCGCGACATTGCGCGGTAATTTTTCAAAGCGAAATTATCTTCAACTGAATGATTCGATGCCAAACCAGTGTGCAGTCGATCTTCGGGAACATGAGCAATGCCTTTGGCGATCGCTGATCGGGCTCGACCCGATTGAATACTTTCTCCATCAACAGTGATTGAACCTGAAGTCATTGGGCGCATCCCAGAAATCACTTCAGCAAGTTCGCGCTGCCCATTACCAGCAACGCCAGCGATGCCGACGATCTCACCAGGCGAAACACTCAGCGAAACGGATTCAAGGGCAACCCGACCACGATCGTCAGCGGCACAAAGATCGCGCACATCAAGAACAGTTTTTTCTCGATGTGCTGGGGTCTGACGAACGACTCGATTGAACTCGACCGAACGACCTACCATCAGGCTGGCGAGGTCGGTAGTTGAAGTTTCACGCGTATTGACAGTGCCGACTGTCCGCCCACCACGCAAGACGGTGACACGGTCGCTGACAGCCATCACTTCATCAAGCTTGTGCGAAATGAAAATCACGACGCGACCTTCGGAGACCATCACTCGCAAAGTTTTGAAGAGTTCAGTCGTCTCAATAGGAGTGAGAACGGCAGTTGGTTCATCAAGAATTAAAATACGCGCACCGCGGTACAGGACTTTGAGAATTTCAACGCGCTGCTGTTCACCAACACTGAGTTGCCATATGCGCGCGCTTGGATCAACGGCCAATCCATAACGATCACTGAGTTCTTGTACCCGCGCCGCGACTGCCTTGTGATCCATGAAAAGCGATGAATCGGACTCACCAAGGACGACATTCTCGGCGACAGTAAATGTGGAAACCAAACGGAAGTGTTGGTGCACCATGCCGATGCCAGCGTTGAGCGCATCGCGAGGAGAGTTGAATTCAACTTTCTTGCCACCGATCTCAATCATTCCCGCATCTTGTCGATACAAGCCAGTGAGAATATTTGACAAAGTTGACTTACCTGCCCCATTCTCGCCAAGGAGGGCATGAACCTCGCCAGCCATGATTTCTAGATTGACGTGGTCATTAGCGACAACTCCTGGGAATTTTTTCACTATTCCCGTCATCTTGACGGCTATCTCAGATGTCATTTCGCTCCCCACGCACTCCGTCAACATTAGATGAAAAAGGGGGCGGGCTATATAGCCCGCCCCCTTTCAACATCATGACTAACGTCGTGAATCAGCCTGCTGGAATTTCTCCTTCAACGCCTTCAACGAGGTAAGCCATTGACATGAGCTCGCCAAAGGTATGGCTGACTCCTGCGGCTAATACTTCATTGCCTGCGTTGTCATTGATTGGACCAGTGAACTGCGAACCAGGAGCGGCTGCAAGTTCAGCCTTCTTGGCATCAATCAGCGCACGTGTTTCCTCAGATACCAGATCACCATACGGTGCCAAGGTGACGAATCCGTCTCCTAGGTTGCCGTAATAGTCACCTGAAGTCCAGGTGCCGTCAAGTACTTGCTGGAGTCGTGGAATTTCGTAGACATCCCAGTTATAGACGGTTGAGGTCAACCACACAGTTGGGTAGTTAACGCTCTGGTCTGTGTTGTATCCAGCCCATGCCACACCTTCAGCGGCCTGCGCAGCATCACCAGTGGCGGGTGAGTCGACACCCTTTTGACCAAGCACGTCAACGCCTTCGGCGATGAGAGCTTCGGCAGCCTTACGCTCAGCGGCTGGGTCGAACCATGTGTTCAACCAAATGACCTTGACGGTGGCCTCGGGATTTGTAGCCCTGACACCCATCGTCCAAGCATTCACTCCGCGTACGACCTCAGGGATCGGGAACGAGGCGAGATAGCCAAGCTTGCCAGTCTTAGATGCAGCACCTGCTGCCATACCAGTTAGGTAGTCAGTATCTTCAGCAGCACCGTAGAACTGTGCCATGTTGTCTGACTTCTTGTAACCAGTTGCGAATTCAAAACAAACATCGGGGTGCGCTGCGGCTTCCGCAACAAAAGCATCTTGGAATCCAAAAGAGGTACCAAAGATGACAGTATTACCGTCAGCGATGAGATCCTCAACAGCCTGTGCTACATCTGGGCCTTCTGGAACGCTCTCCTTGAATGTTGTTACGACCTTGTCACCAAAGTGCTCTTGAACTAACTGGCGACCTTCGTCATGAGCTTGCGACCAACCACCATCATTAGCGGGGCCGACATACACCCAAGCAGCCTTTAATGGGCCTTCTTTTGGTGCGCAGTCAATGACTTTCGCGTCAGTCGTAGGTGCATCAGTTGCTGGTGCTTCAGTGCTCGACGAATTGCTGTCCGAACCACAGGCCGCAAGACCAAGTGCTGCGACTAGCAAAACTGGGGCAAATTTGCCCTTAGTCATCCTTTTCATATTTTTCCTCCCTTAGGTCGGTTTAGGGTCAACCGACTTTCATACCTTAGTCGCCACACGGCCCTTGGATGAACAGTCCACACAAGACATACAGATTGCGTTTACAAAAAACAAAGACGCTCAGATACAGGATATTCTGGGTCGCTACGAACACTAATTATGAACCAAAATCCGACCCAGAAACTCGTCCATGACGCGTTTTGCTGACTCTGGGGAAAGGTGCAACCCATCAGGTCGCCACTCCCGATTTTCGCCCTCCTCACGAGCGCCCAGCCATTCGTCAAGACGGATCGCTTCAATAAAGCCATGGAATTCTTTCGCTGTATTCAGAATCAATTGATTGGTGATGTCGGTACGTAGTGAATCTGGAGCGTGTCCAAGATTTCCCAGCCACCACGATGTCGGCGCCGGAACGAGCAGCCACACAACGCGGTTCACGCCCGCATCACGCAACTGCTCAATCAACGAGTAGTAATCCTCTTTAAGGTGAGCAATGAAGGCGGGATCACTGGGCTTCAACGACCCCTCCTGTTTTGCCCAAGTTAAAGGTCCACTGTCGGCCAACCCGACCATCAACACCGCCACCTCTGGATGTAATTTAAGTGCAGCATCAAGATTGGGGCCAAGCGCCTGATCGCAGTCTCTTCGAAATCCCCCCATGTTGTCTTCAATCGAAGTCGCCCGCGCAAAACCACAAGCGGTACGCGCCACCACTGCTACTCGGGCGCGAGTCAAATCATCCGTCGCCCACGACACCAGCCCACTACTCAACGCCACCGCTGTTGAATCGCCCAATATCACTATCCTCAACGGCGATTGCGTACCATCAGTTCCCAGTGAACCAGACCCAGGTTTTTCATTCTCTGCTAACGACACTGAGCCCGTTTCAACTGCGCTAGCAAAAAGTGCTTGGTCGCGCGGAATAAATACAAGTGCCCCAATGGTCAATGCACTTGTCACGGCAGCGGCATAAGCAAAGGTTCGCTTATGTGACATGACGCGACGACGAATGGGTTGTTCAAAGAATGCAAATGACAGTCCAGCAATAGCGAAAGTGATCACGCAACGAATAGTGAAGAGGGCATAGCGCGAGATATCAAATGTCCGATCAGTGACCAGCACAAAGACCGGCCAATGGAAAAGGTAAATGCCATAACTGCGACGACCGATCTCAACACATGGTCGCGCTGACAAAATGTTACGAAATGACCCCAGCGATATTGCTCCAAGAATTGTTCCAGCACTGGCAACGGCGAACAACGGTAAAAGTCCGTGATACGCCGGACCGGAACTACTCGACCAAGTCACGGCTGATATCAACACAACTAAAAGACCGAGCCATCCCCAGAGCGACCAGTACGTTCGCTGGCGACGAGGTTGCCTGACCCACATCGCCAACGATGCACCAACAAGAATTTCCCCAAATCGTGCTGGTGTTGACCAATAAGCAGCATTGTCACCCCACACCCAAGCAATGACTGGGGCAGCGATCATTGCTAATCCCGTCAAGGAATACACAGAGCGACTGCGGGATTCATGAGTTTTGCCTAGACGCACAACCCACAACATCGCAACCGGCCATAACCAATAAAATTGTTCTTCAACTGACAGTGACCAAAAGTGATCCAGTGGCCCGGGTTGTGCAGCCCCGATAAGTTCACCGTAAGACTGCCCTTGCGCCAGATCCCGCCAGTTGGCAACCTGTAACGCCGAAGCAATGACATCACCGCGCACATCAACACTGCCAGAAAATTTATTCTGCCAAGCCGCGATCGACACCAGTATCAAACAAAACAGACTGGCTGGCAACAAACGTCTTACCCGCCGCGAATAAAACGCTCTCAGTGAAATTTTGTTATTCGTCTCGTATTCAACAACGAGTAGTGACGTGATGAGAAATCCCGACAATGTGAAAAAGAGTGAAACGCCAACATAGCCACCAGAAAATAACGACCATCCCCCGTGAAACAAAAGCACCAAACAAACCGCCACACAACGTAAGCCGTCAATAGCTGGCTCATATTGCAGGCGTACCGCTGAGGTCGTCGCGCTTGAAGTGCTCACTTACGAATTGGCTTGTCCACCATCACACTTAATGACCTCGCCGACAGTGAACGCTCCCGCTCGTGAACTCAAAAAGATGGCCAAACCTGCAATATCTTGTGGGGTTCCTACACGCTTGCGCGGGTTACCTCGACCCAATGCGTCCCAGTCGGTTCCTTCCACGTCACCACCCGTGCCAATACCAGTGCTGAGCATGTAGGTCGGAAAAGGTCCAGGCGCAATGGCGTTGGCAATGATGTTGCGCTTGACCAACTTCGCTGCCATTTGTGTCGTCAATGTATGAAGAGCGGCCTTTGATGGACCGTACGAATGTGTATCGAACATCGGAGTGCGAATGCCGTCAATTGAACCAATATTGATGATTCGTGCTGGGTCTTCCTTCGTCGCATTCGCTTCAAGAAGCGGCAGCAATTTTTGAGTTAAGAAGAAAACACCTTTGACGTTTGTGTCGAATACTTTGTCCCAGCCAACTTCGGGGAACTCCTCGAGTGGAGCACCCCATGCCACGCCAGCATTATTCACCAAAATATCAAGATGATCTTCGCGTTCAGACAGAGCCGCCACCAGTGACTCGATGCCACTCAACTCAGACAAGTTGGCAGGAATTGAAATACATTCGGCGCCATAGGTTTCCGACAAACGTGTAGCCGTGGCGTCGCACTGATCCTTCTTGCGTGAACTGATATAAACCTTCACGCCATTCGTTAAGAATCCGGCGGAGATCATCTCGCCGATTCCGCGTGACCCACCAGTGACGAGAGCGATTTTACCTTGTACTGAAAACAGTTCTTCAATTTTCAT
>JBAWVW010000051.1:0-13750 GCA_037147055.1 Actinomycetes bacterium | reverse complement strand
CCCGTCGTATCCAACACGGTGTAGTCATCACCGCGCCGTAAACGCAACGTCACTTCACCTGTGATGGCAGAACCCACCCAACGCATGATGGGTTCACGGAGCATCAGACTTTGCGGGTCAAACCAGCGACCTTCGTACAACAAACGACCCAAACGGCGACCCATGGTGCGGTAGTTCTCGATCGTGCCTTCGTTATGGATAGCGGTGACAAGGCGTTCGTAGGCAATATGCAGAAGAGCCAATCCCGGCGCCTCGTAAATACCGCGACTTTTTGCTTCAATGATGCGGTTCTCGATTTGATCGCTCATACCTAGACCATGGCGACCGCCAATGGCATTGGCTTCATGCACGAGTTCAACCTGATCGGCACATTCTTTTCCATTAATCGCCACTGGCCAACCTTCATGGAAGCGAATACTCACGGTCTCTGCAGCGATCATGACATCTTCGCGATAGTGAGCGACTCCCATGATCGGATCAACAATCTCCATCGAGGTCGAAAGTTCTTCAAGAAGTTTGGCTTCGTGCGTTGCACCCCAAATATTGGAGTCCGTGCTGTACGCCTTCTCCGTACTTGCGCGATAGGGCAGTTTGTTGGCCAATAAAAATTCGCTCATTTCTGTTCGGCCACCGAGTTCGGCGACGAAGGCTTCGTCCAGCCAAGGTTTGTAGACCCGCAACTTGGGGTTGACCATCAGACCGTAGCGATAGAAGCGCTCGATGTCGTTGCCTTTATAGGTTGATCCATCGCCCCAGATATCGACGCCGTCTTGGTGCATTGCGCGCACGAGAAGCGTGCCGGTCACGGCGCGACCTAAAGGTGTGGTGTTGAAATATGTTTTGCCAGCGGTGGTGATATGAAAGGCTCCGCATTGCAAGGCCATCAGACCCTCGCGCACGAGTTCAGCCCGACAATCAATTAATCTGGCTTCTTGAGCACCGTATTGTTTGGCGCGATCGGCAATGTCATCAAGATCTGGTTCATCGGGCTGGCCGAGGTCGGCGGTATAGCAGTAGGGGATAGCGCCCTTGGCTCGCATCCAGGCCACCGCGGCAGATGTGTCAAGTCCACCGGAAAAAGCGATACCCACGCGTTCGCCAATGGGGAGTGAGGTGAGTACCTTGGCTGACATGGGAACTGACGCTATCGGTTTGGCTCGCCCGAGTCAGGGAGACTTAGACGAGATGTGCGCGAAATTGCAGGGCGCAAGCGATGAATCTTGACGGGGGAATACACGAGATTCCACTTTCGTCAGTTGCAGGGCGACTGTGGTTGTGCGGCAAACACAAGATTGCTCCCGATGTTGAAGCTTTGTTAGAGCATGTGTCTGCAGATCATGTGGTGTGTTTGGTGCAAGAGCATGAACTCAGTGCGCGCTATCCCGCTTATGTCTCCTGGTTGAATACTGCGGGACGGTGCACATGGCAACGCATCCCCGATCTATCGTCACCACCGCTACACGAAGTGCTCCCGCTCTATGAATCGGTTGTGGAACGCTTACGTCGGGGCGAAAATGTCGTCGCGCACTGTGCCGCCGGCATTGGCCGCGCGGGCACATTGGCAGTGGCAGTATGTCTCCTGACGGGGATGGACTTGGATCAAGCAATGACCCATGTCCGCCAGTCACGACCAGGGGCCGGACCTGAAGTTGGATCTCAGTTGGATGTGATGATTGAACTGTCAACTTCGCTGAGGCGATAACGGCCAGCAAAAGAAGCCACAGACAAGAGGAGCGCGGCAATCGCCAAAAAGATTGTGACCAGCGCGCCTCCTGGCGAGTTATGACGGTCAAGGGCGGCCAAAAGAATGAGTTCGCCAGTCACCAGAAGCGACAGAAAGGGAACCCACGGTCCAGCCAGCAAGGACCAGGTGACCAAAATAATCATGGGGGCAAAGGTCGCTACCACGAGCATGATGAGGGCGACTGCGCCAAAACGCTGATCATCAATCCAGATCATGGGGCGACCAATCACCTGTGATGAAGCGCCAACCGTGATCAGCGCCACAGCGATGAGGGTCCAACCAAGGGCAACAGTTCGCCCCCAAACCCGAGTGAGACGATGCTCCGGCCCAATCTTGGGCAGGACGCCTAATTCGATATCGCTGAGTTCTGTCACTAGGCAAAGTTATCCCAAAGCGATGAGTCGCGAGATCACCGATAACTTGAGATCGTGGCATCCGAGGCAGTTTCTGCGCACTTCCAAAAACTTTCCTTCTTTTTCCCGATGTGGAATGAAGAGGATTACATTGCCAAGACCCTCTCGGCTGCCCATGAGGCCGGCAAGTCGCTCATGGCTGCGGGTGAAATAGCAGACTACGAAATCACCATTATTGATGACGCTTCAACCGACGCCACACCACAACTGGCCGACGAAGCGGCGGCCAATGATTCACGCGTCAAGGTTGTGCACCATCCGAAGAATCGCAAATTGGGTGGCTCAATCAAGACGGGCTTCGCCAACAGCACTGGCGATTTAATTCTCTACACCGATGCCGACCTGCCTTTTGACATGGATGAGTTGCAAAAAGCTTGTCGGTTGATGCGTCAGTATGACGCTGACATCGTGAGCGCGTATCGTCATGACCGCACTGGTGAGGGATATGTCCGCACGGTCTATTCGTTTTTTTATAACGCTTTGGTACGGGTGTTCTTTGGCCTCAAAATGCGCGATGTCAATTTCGCGTTCAAATTATGTCGTGGGCGGATTTTTGAACACATTTCTTTGAAGAGCGAGGGCTCATTCATTGATGCCGAACTCGTACTGCGGGCTAACAAATTGGGCTATCACATTGTGCAATTCGGAGTGGATTATTTCCCCCGAACTCGCGGTGTCTCAACTCTTTCCTCACCTTCGGTGATTATCAAGATTCTTCGAGAGATGCAGCAACTGCGTCGTGAATTACGTGCCATCAAGCCCGTTATTAAGCGCTGACGGGTTAGCTCTGAAGCCCTCGCTGTAGATTGTGATCTATGTCTGATTCGCAAAACCCTCGCCGTCCAGCGGTCGGTCGGTCGCGGTCTCAAGTCGTCCCAGTCAATCAGTGGACTCCCGCAATTGGTGCTGCACTGGTCTTGCTGATCGTGATTGTGGTTGGAGTGGTGGCATCCAACAAAGATTCCTCGGGCAACGGTTCACAGACGACAACGACGATTAATCAAATTCTCACCGGCTCTACCGTGTCACCGATTATCAAAGTTCCACTCTCGCGAACTTTTGGGAAAGGTTCGGCTGGAGCGGAGATCAAAATGATTCAAGATCGCTTGATTGAATTGAAGTTTGATCCAGGCGCACCCGATGGTGTTTTTGGTGAACGAACTCGTCAAGCCGTGTGGGCCTTTGAAAAATTGGTGATGGGTGTGCCTCGTGCGGACATTACGGGCAAAGTTGACGCGAAAATGTGGAGTCGGATGCAGGATCCACTTGTGATCTCACCACGACGACCAGACTCAACACCTAATCACACCGAGGTGTACTTACCCGAGCAAGTGCTGATTGTTTTCCGCAGCAATGTGCCAGCGATCATCACTCATATTTCCTCTGGGACAGACGAAGAGTGGTGCGAAGAAGTGACCATCTCGCCTGGAGAGCAAGACAATGAGACGGGCACACAAGCGATCAAGAAGGGCGTCTGCGGGCTGTCTTGGACGCCGGGCGGTGTCTACAAGTTCTACCGCATGGTTGTTGGGCGACGTGAGAGTCAACTTGGCGGGATGTATAACCCTGTCTATTTCAA
Source organism: Actinomycetes bacterium (assembly GCA_037147055.1). Lineage (GTDB taxonomy): Bacteria > Actinomycetota > Acidimicrobiia > Acidimicrobiales > Ilumatobacteraceae > Casp-actino8. The sequence goes on along the minus strand of JBAWVW010000051.1, from coordinate 10,014 downwards.
CAAGGGGATAGCAGTCCACGGCGCCCAAGAAGTGCCCGATGTGCCGGCGTCGCATGGATGCATCCGTTTGCCGATGCATATTTCCGACTATTTCCAAACGCTGGTGTCCAAAGGTGATCAAGTTTTTGTTTTTGATGGTGTCAAGGAACCAGAAGAATACGGGGCACAAGTCCCGCGTTTTAATTGGGTGGATCCGAATTACACGACGACGACGTCAAGCACTGTTCCGGTTAAGACAACGACCACTATCGCCACAACATCTAGTACCGTGCCTACGGCGACAACGACGCCGGTCGGCACAACGACGGTTGCCCCTTAATAGATAGCGGTCAACTCAACGAATCAAGAATTTTTTGCAGTTCAACGATTTCGCCTGATTGGCCTTTGATGATTGACTGAGCAAGTTTGATCACGTCACGGTTTGATGCGTGGTCAACTGCGTACGTCGCCATGGCAACTCCACCTTGATGATGTTTGAGCATCAAGGTGGCGAAGATTCGTGACGCATCGTCTCCCGATGCGGCAGCAAATGCGTCGAGTTCACTTTGGCTGGCTAAACCATCCATATCTTCGATCGCCATAATGTGGCCCATCCAACCCATGCTTTTCCCGGTGTCATTAACTTCGCTGACACCAAATGAGCGCAACATTTGCACCATGCGCCCGCTCTCTAATTGCTGACTCAGCAGAATTTCTTCGGCCAAAACCGAAAGCAGGGGGACTGGATCAACAGTCGAAGTGCGGTAGTGGTAGGCCATTGCCACGGCTTGGTCATGGTGATAGCGCATATCTTGCAGAAAACCCTCGTCAACCGCATTGTGGGCTGGGGTGGCGGCATTGTGACCGAAGTAGTAGCCGATTCCCACTCCAAAAATGAGCATTGCCACTGCGACAGCGATGAAGTTTAAGGGGTTTTTCCACCAAGGGAGGGTCACTATCTCGTCGTCGGTCACATTTTTAGGCTGCTGAGGCATGAGATAAGCGTCGCACAAAATCGCCACCTCGGTGGACTCGGCAGTCGATTACTTGGTGAGGTGGGCGCGGTTGGTAAGGTTCTTAGACATCTTTCAGGAGGATCCCCATGTCGTTAGCAATTTCAACATCACCGAAGACTTTGGTTGACACTTTTGGTGTCGTCACCGAACGAACGAATCGCATCGTGCGTGATGTCGTTTTGGTTATTGGTTTCGCCGTTCTGACGGCGATCTTGGCGCAGGTGCATTTCAGCCTCGGATTCACCCCAGTGCCGATCACTGGTCAAACATTGGGAGTGCTTTTGTCGGGTACGGCGCTTGGTTGGCGTCGCGGGGTATTGAGTATGGGCACCTACTGGCTGGTGGGAATTTTTATGCCCATCGCTTGGTACGCCGGTGATGATTCGGGAAGCAACATCAGCGCTGGATGGCACATGGCTACTGGGACTACTGCTGGTTACCTGTTTGGCTTTGTTGTTGCTGCGGCATTCGTGGGTTACCTTGCCGAGCGTGGTCAGGACCGCTCATTTTCCACTTCGCTACCAGCGATGTTGGCCGGCTCAGTCATCATTTATGTCTTTGGCGTTCTATGGCTAGCTCACAAACTGAGTGTTCCCGTATTCAACGGTGAACAGAATGCGGTGGGTTACGGCTTAACTCCGTTCTTGGCTGGCGACCTCGTGAAATTGTGCATCGCTGGCGTGTTGACACCTGCTGCTTGGAAGTTTGTCGGGCGCAAATCCAACTGATTGCTATCGAACAACGTCGCCCTTGATGACGGTGAGTTCTCGATCTCCGGTGATCTCAATAATAAATTCCCAACTATCGCCATCGTTGTCAGTCGCTGAGCAAGGGTACTGAGTGCCCACTTTGGTGGACTGCGGTTTGTCGCACAGAGCATTGCTGAACGTATATCCAGCGATCCGCGCCTGATCACTGCTTTCAAGGAATTTCTCACCCTCAGATTTGTAGTTCGTTGTGGTCGTTGAGCAGCCAGTGACGAGGTAAAAAAAGACACCACCAAAGATGATTGCGTGCTTGGCAGAAAATGGAAGTATTCGCATAGAAGTTCTCCGAAATATAACCGATGAAGTGCTTAAGCGGCGACTGCGTTCTGTCGCTGTCGCCGCATTGAATCCACCGTGACGACGACCAGCGCCAGCCAAATTAACGAAAATCCGACGATGCGACTGGGGGAGAGCTTTTCGTGATAGGCCAACCATCCCAAAAGGAAGTTGATGATCGGAACCGAATATTGCATGGGACCAAGAACTGTGAGTGGCAGTTTGAGGGCAGCGGTGGCGAAAAGTAGCAGGGGTACGGCGGTGATGAGTCCAGATAAAAGCACGAGCACGAGATGTCGGGCATCTGCTGAACGCAACACTGAGTCGGAATGGCGAGAGAACCAAAAAATGAGGCCGATGGCCGGGACAAGCAGGACGAGGGTTTCTGACATCAGACTTTCAAGAGGTGGCAAGGGCACTTGGCGTTTGAGTAATCCGTAAAAGGCCCAAGAAGCGGCCATGGTCAAAGCCAAATACGGGACTCGCCCGTAACCAAAGGTGAGCACGATGACCGCACACACGGCTAAACCTGAACTCACTTTTTGGAGAGTCCGAAGTTTTTCCTTGAGCACTTTGACCCCGATCAGCATCGTCCCAAGCGGGGCGATGAAGTATCCGAGAGCAGCCTCAATGACTTTGCCTTGGTTGACAACCACGATATATGTCGTCCAGTTGATGGCCAGGAGTGCCGCCGCCAAAGTCACTCGACCCCAGAGTTTCTCTTCTCGTAATAGGCGCAACAGCGGGGTAAATCGCTTGCGTGTCATGAGCACTGCCATCAGCAACACGGCCGACATGACGATGCGAAAGCCGATGAGCTCAAGAGGCGTGAATGCTTTGAGCGCTTTCCAATAGACGGTAATAAAGCCCCACAAAATGTAGGCCGACATGCCTGCCGCAACCCCGCTGCTGGCAGTGGTGTTTCCCATTATTTTTGGGGACACCTCAGAACTCACGTTTCTTTCCTATCATCTCAGAGCCTTTCCACTAGCGTTCCCTCTGTGAATCCACTGGAGACAACTCAACAATGGCGTGATGTTGTGGCCCTCAAGCCTCCAGCGTCGTTGGACGAGTTGTTCGCCACCTCTCCAGATCGTGTGCAGTCCATGAGTCTGAGGGTCGGTAGTTTGCTGATTGATTATTCAAAGCAACTTCTTGACCCCAAGATCATTGAGGTGTTATTAAGTGTGTCCCTTGAGCGCGATGTGGCATCTGCATTTCAAGCCATGGCAGCTGGTCAGGCGATCAACGTGACTGAGCATCGTGCAGTTGGTCATATGGCCTTGCGTTCACCCAAAGGTCAGCGATCTCTGATGAACGGGATTGATGTGGCACAAGAGGTGCACGCCACTTTGGATCGAATGGCGACTTTGGCGACGGCAGTGCGCGGGGGCGATTACGTGGGAGCGACTGGATCGCGAATTCGCACCATTGTGAATATCGGAATCGGTGGCAGTGATCTTGGTCCATCAATGATGTACGAGGCGTTGCGATCTTTTCGCTCCGCTGAGATCAGTTGTCGATTTGTCGCCAATGTAGATCCGGCAGATTTGGCGGCCAATCTTCAGGGTCTTGAGCCAGCGGAAACACTTTTCATCGTCACCTCAAAGACCTTCACCACGCAAGAGACTTTGAGTAACGCCACTGCAGCGCGCGAGTGGTTGGTTTCAGCACTGGGGATCCAGGCAGTTGATAAACATTTTGTGGCAATCAGTTCCAATGCTCAGGCGGTCAAGGAATTCGGCATCGATCCGCGCAACATGTTGACGATCTGGGATTGGGTGGGGGGTCGCTTCTCATTGCCATCTGCTGTTGGTTTGGCAGTCATGATTGCGATCGGTCCAGAGGCATTTCACGAGTTTCTCGTCGGCATGCACACTATGGACACACACGCTCGCGACAGCGTCGGCGCCAACAATGCTCCATTGATGTTGGCGTTGATCAATATCTGGAACTCAACAGTGTTGCAGTCTCGATCTCGTGTGGTGATGCCGTATTGCTTTGATCTGCGACGTTTTCCAGCCTATTTGCAACAACTGGTGATGGAATCAAATGGGAAAAGCATCCGCAAGGACGGATCACTGGTTCCGTATGCCACCTCTCCGGTGGTGTGGGGTGAACCAGGTACCAATGCCCAACATGCTTTCATGCAATTACTCCATCAAGGAACTGATGTCGTGCCCGTTGACTTCATCGGATTCGCTCGCTCCGATTCGCCCGATAAGAATCGTCAAGGTTTGCTATTCGCCAATATGTTGGCGCAGTCGCAGGCTCTCGCCTTTGGTCGGCCGCAAGACATGCAGGATGGGAACCATCGCAGCTTTCCGGGAAATCGACCGAGCACGACAATTGTCGCCGCAGAGTTAACGCCGCGAGTGCTCGGTGAATTGATCGCCCTCTATGAGCATGTTGTGTTCTTTGAGGGAGCAATATGGGGAATCAATAGTTTTGATCAATGGGGCGTTGAACTTGGTAAAGAGTTGGCCACGCAGATCTCTCAGAACATCGCCCATACGGATGACACAACTCGCCACAATATGGACCCTTCGACCCACACTCTTTTACAATGGTTCTCCGAGCAGCAGACCGATACGTCTCAACCACCCCTGCATTAAGGTTCGTGCACTGTGCATCAACTTGAACGTGTCACCAATCTTCTAGCGCTTTTGCTCTCGGCACGACGACATCTCACCTTTGATGAAATTCGTCTTCAACTCAAAGGCCAGTATCCAGAAAATCTCGTTGCAGCACGTGCCGCTTTTGAGCGTGACAAGGCCATGTTGCGTGATGAGGGGGTGCCGATTGACTCCGAGGTTCAAGGTGGAGATAAGGCTGGTATGACTGGTTATCTCATTAAACGCAGCGCGTACGAGTTGGGGGATTTGGAGCTTTCTGCCGAAGAGGCAGCGGCTCTGCGAGTAGCCGTGTCCACTCTGCGTATGGGGCAATCGTGGGGCGAAGAGGCATTGTGGAAAGTTGATATGGAAGACCATGGTTCGCAGCAAATCGCCACCTCTGCGCATGCCACCTTGCTCGTAGATCCGAACTTGCCACTTTTGCACGAGGCATTAATCAAAAAAGTCGCTGTTGGTTTTACCTATAGCGATCGCCAACGACTTGTTGAACCATATGGTTTGTTGGCCCGCAGTGGCTGGTGGTACCTAGTTGGTCACGATCAATCGGTCAATGCAGAACGCACATTTAGAGTTGACCGAATTGAAGGCGAAGTTTCCGTGCGGCGCGACATCGCCTGTGAACGTCCATCTGGGTTCGATATCAGAAAGGCCTTCCCAGTTGATCTCAAAGAGTTACCTGGGGCTATTGACGTCGGGGGCGAAGTTGCTCAGGTTTTGGTGAATGCCAGCGATGTCGGAGTTGTTCTCGGTCAATACACCCAGTCTGCAGTTGTAGAAAATCGACCTGATGGCTCCGCGGTTTTTCAGGTGCCCTGCTCAAATGTTCAAGCCTTTGAACAATGGCTTTTCGGATTTCTTGATCGCGCCGAAGTTCTCGCCCCACCGGCTTTGCGCCAACATGTCATTGACTGGTTGTTCAAGATGACTGGCTCAGTAACGAAGGGCGAGCGATGACACGACGCGGACCCCGCCCCATCAATATCCGTCTTCGCCGTCTACTGGTGATGTTGCCGTGGCTGATGGAGCGCGAAAATGTTTCAACCCAAGAGATGGCTGATCATTTCTTGATGTCTGTCGATGATCTGGTGGCCGATCTCACACTGGCCTCTCTATGTGGCGTGTCACAAGATCCTCGCGACCTGATTGACCTTTGGGTTGATGAAGATGAAGTGCACTTTGGTATTCCAAAGTATTTTGATCGTCCTTTACGTCTGACTGTGACTGAAGCCTTTTCGCTTGTCGCTTCTGCTGCCGCTGCTGAGCAAATTCCTGGTGCCGATGCTGATGGAGCGTTATCGCGAGCAATCACCAAAGTGCAAGCCGTTTTAGCGATAGACAATGACGATTCTTTTGCGATTGATCTTGACACCCCCAACACTGTCGCCCCGCTACTGGATGCTGCTCTCAGGCAGCACATAGTCGAGTTTGACTATTGGTCAGTGGCGACTGGCCAATCTGTGCGCCGACGCGTCGTGCCTATTGAGGTATTCGCTGAACGTGACCATTGGTATGTCCGGTCATTTGATACTGAGGCTGAGGCAGAGAGAACCTTTCGACTTGATCGACTTGACGACCTGCAAGTCACTAAGCAATCCCTAGCCGTCTCTCCGTCAGCGAGAGGTGAGTGGTTTAGTTCACTTCAAGAACGCCATGTCGTCACCCTCGAGGTGGATCCATCGTGGTTGTGGGTCCTTGAGCAGTATTCCGGCGTCGCCATCTCTGCTTCGTCGGTGACGTCTCGTTCAACAAGTCATTCATGGGTGACAGTTGAAGTCGTTGTTTCCAGTGAACGTTGGCTGCAACGTGTATTACTGCGATTCGGGTGCCATGCGCGCCTCGTCACTCCAACAGAGTGGGCAGATTTGGCGGGTGGCACAGCCGAGCTCGTTTTGGCGCGCTATGGGGTGACGAAGGGAACGAGTTCAATGGGGTCCACGATCCCATGAGCCTTCAATAGACATGTAAGGACCTCCGCCGTGGCGCGGGTGTCGTGCAGGGCGTCGTGGGCATGAGTGAGAGTGACGCCGTAACGTTCGCAGACGGTGACTAATTTGTGACTTTGTTGGCGACCTGGGTCAAGGCATCGGGACATATTTAAGGTGCACAAAACCCCCGCCCAATTCAACTCAATATTTTGCGAGCGTGCTGCGGCGTATAAAAATCCGGTGTCGAATGGTGCGTTATGGGCGACAACGATGCAACCCTTCGTCACTTCAGCCAAAGTCGTCATCGACTTTTTCAGGGAGGGGGCAAAAATCAACTGGTGACGACGGATTCCATGAATTTCCTGCGGACCGAGATTGCTGCTGAATAGAGGTGAGGGGCGAACATAAGTCACCCATTCCGATACCGTTTGTCGTCCAGGTGACGACTGTGGCCCGCCGGTGGGCCACTCCATGAGCACCACCGCAACCTGCAAGATTTGATCTTCGCCGGGGCTGAGACCAGTGGTCTCTATATCCAAAACTGCGAAACGCGGGGAGTTCTCGATTGATGACTTTTCTTCATTCACGAACCGCACCCTAGAGCAGGGGTCTGCGAACGGATTGCCTGACCGCTGACGACAGAGATCAACTGGCGGTGCGTAGACCTCTGGTGCGGATTCCGATTGGGGCGGCCACGGTGAAGCCGGCGAGGTGACGCTCTTCTTCCGACTCGCCACCCCAATATCCGTACTCACGGTTTTGACGCGCAGAGTCTTGGCAAGATGTTGAGACCGGGCAAGTACGACATAGCAATCGTGCCTGAGCCTCCCTGCGGACCCGAGCCTGAGGGCGTTCGGCTTTTGGCGGGAAAAACAAATTTGTTCGACCCTTACATACTGCGTGGTCCATCCAATTCTCTGACGAAGGAATGGCCAGTGGCGTGAACTCTAAAGCGGACATAATGATGACTCACTCTCTATGTCAATAAACCGACGGAAGAAGATGAGGCTCTTTTCCTTTGGTCTAATTAACACTAAATCTGAAAAAGAGCCAAGTCAACCAAAATCTGCACTTTGCGCCGAATGTCACATATTAAACATGACTAGGAAAAAACGCCGAAGGACTGACGGCAGTTCGTGACTTACAGCAGTTCGGCGGCCAAAGAGGCGACTTCGCTGCGCTCACACGATGTCAAAGTGATATGCCCAAAGCACTTTTGACCCCTGAAGGCACCGATCAGAACCGCTAGGGCATTATTTGACTCTCCCAAATAAGGGGCATCAATTTGACTGGTATCGCCCGTGAATATCACTTTTGTACCTTCGCCGATTCGGGTCAGGATCGTCTTCAACGTTGTCGGCTCGAGGTTTTGCGCCTCGTCGACAACGACGATCTGGCGATGTAGTGAGCGACCTCGCAGAAAAGTCACTGATTCCAACGACAATTGATTACGTGACATCAACTCATCAATCATGGTTCGCGCCTCGCGGTTTGAACGCTGATCGGTGAGAGCGACAATGGCGTCGTGGATTGCTGACATCCAGGGATCCAGTTTTTCCTCTAACCCTCCCGGAAGAAAGCCGACATCTGCTCGTCCCACTGCGACCAACGGGCGGTATACCGCCAACTTCTCGTAACGTCGTTGTTCAACGACCTGATCCAATCCAGCGGCAATTGCGAGGACCGTTTTGCCCGTGCCCGCCTGCCCGTCGAGAGCGATGACGCTTACTTCAGGGTCTAGCAGTAGGTCCAAGGCGAAGCGCTGTTCCTTGGATCGAGCGCGTAAACCCCAAGCTTCAGGTGAGGCCTGGGGGATCAGATGCAGTGACTCATTCACGCACCGTGCTAACGCTGATTGTGATCCAGAACGAAGAATGGCAAAAGAATTTTCTGCGAGTGAGCCGCTGGGAGCGACTTCAATCGGGTCCACCGTGCCTCCGCTGTAGAGATGGTCCACAAGATCTGCGGGACAGTCAAGCGTGACCCAGCCCATTGGACGCGTCGACGACTGCCGACCCGCAAGATGATGCTCATGGGCGGTGAGGCCGAGGTGCGCGGCCTTTAATCTCAAAGCAGCGTCGTTGGACACCATATGGGTCGGCGCATGGTTAGCTTGTCCGAGAGCGGCCCCAATAATCCGGTTATCCGCCTTCGTCGCGTCGAGGCCATGCTCAATCAAGAGATGCTTCTGAATGCCATTGATTTCAATGTGGACGGTTGCGGTGTTGTCGTCATCTAGCACCAAAGGAACTGGATGAGCGAGCGAACCGCCGGCGCGCATTCGGATGTCTTCAAGACCCCGTAACGCAGCACGTGCTGCTCGACCTACATCATCAGGTCTGCTCTTTAAACCATCCAATTCCTCAATGACTGTGAGGGGAATCACGATATCGCAGTTTGGATAGGCCAACAAACAATTGGGATCTGCAATCAACACGGATGTGTCAAGTACAACCCGTGTCGTGCGTTGCGCAGGTGCCAGCTGGGACTCACTTTCAAGCTGGGGTTCGCGTCCTCGGGCCTCAAGCTCGAACTCTTCGTCACTGTGTCCTGTGTTCCGCAGCAGCTTCGTCACCAAATCTCCTTCACGCTCTTAAGTAGTTCTAGTTTGACAAAGGTCGCCATTGTGATGTGGGCATTTTGAGGGAAACTTTTTATGAACATCTGGAGTGCTTGACACGCTTTGATCTTGGATCTAGGCATCCACCACTGGTGGGCTTGGTCGTGACAAACTCTCATTGCTCGTCGTGTCGTCGGCTAGTGAAACGGCCGAACTGAACGAAGAATTTGTCAGTTCGCGACGTCAACTGGTCGCTCCATGGCGAGTTTGTTGCATTTGCAATAACTTGAATACTTGTAAATGGCCTCAAAAGTGAATCAACTGTGGATAGTTCCACCCGAGAACTGAGAAGGAAACAATCCGAATGACTAAGTCAGAGTTGATAGATGCGGTGGCAAAGAGTGCTGATGTGAGCAAGGCTGATGCCGAGCGAACCTTGGGTGCTTTTTTTGATCACCTAGTAGAAGCGACCAAGACGGGCGACAAAGTGGCGTGGCCGGGCTTCGGCTCTTTCACGACCAAAATTCGTGCTGCCCGCACGGTTCGTAATCCGCAGACTGGTGACTCCATGGAGTCCCCCGCATCACGTCAAATGAAATTCGCTGCGAGCTCGACGCTCAAGGCGACTCTTAATCCAAAGTAAATAGCAAACCAAACAGAAAGGGTTCATCCCATGGCAGTAAAAAAAGCTCCAGCAAAGAAAGCAGCTCCTAAGAAGGTAGCTAAGAAAGCAGCCCCTAAGAAGGCAGCAGCTAAGAAGGCAGCTCCTAAGAAGAAGGCAGCAGCTAAGAAGGCAGCCCCTAAGAAGGCAGCTCCTAAGAAGAAGGCAGCAGCTAAGAAGGCAGCCCCTAAGAA
>JBAWVW010000050.1:0-13837 GCA_037147055.1 Actinomycetes bacterium | reverse complement strand
ATCATCTTGTTCTGGCGTACCAATAGTGACTCGCAGACAATCAGCAAGTCGGGGCCAACTTGAACAATCTCTGATTAAAACACTTCGGTCAAGCAAACCTTGCCACACTGTTCGTCCGCTTTTTGATCGTGGACGCATCAAAATAAAGTTTGCCCCACTTTCAAAAACATCCACATCTAGTACAGCTAGAGCGTCCACCAGACGTTGACGTTCTGCCACAATTATTCGCACCCGTTCTTCCATATCGCCTTGAAATTGCACCGCCAGAGTGCCAGCAATCTGCTTCGCTGTATCAAGGTGATACGGCAAGACAACTTTGTCAAGTTCGGCCACCAACCAACGCGGACCAATTAAATATCCCAGACGCGCCGCAGCCATGCTCCATGTCTTAGAGAATGTGCGCGTCACGACGAGTGCTGTCTCTTCGTTGATCAGTTCTAAGGCACTCCATGGGGCGAATTGCCCATAAGCCTCGTCGACGACAACGAGCCCTGTGCTCAACGCCAAGACCTCAGCAACCAGTTCAGGCGAGTCAACCCCACCCGTTGGGTTATTCGGCGAACACAAAAATGTCACGTGCGGATGAAACTCATTGATCACACGACGAACTTCGTTGACATCAAGTGAGAAGTCACTACTACGTTCACCTTCAATGACAGTTGCACCAGTGATGCGCGCAATGTGACTATGCAGTTGGTAAGTCGGCTCAAACGTAGCCACCGTGCGCCCAGGACCAGCGAATGTCAGGAGCACTGTTTGCAGGACCTCGTTGCTACCGTTGGCGACAAACACCATCTCTGGAGACACGCCGTGCAGATCGGCAATCGCAGACCGCAATCCAGATGCCGCTCGATCGGGATAGCGGTGCCACTCAATGTCAGCAATAGCTGCAGCGTAGGCCTCGCGGAAGGCTTGTGGCGGAGCAACTGGCGCCTCATTGGTGTTGAGACGCACGCGGACATCTACTTGGGGCGAGTGGTAGCCCTCAAGGGCAGATAAATCGTCTCGTACGGGCACTCGGGTCACAGGACTCAAGGCTACCCAAGTCGGTAGTTCACTATTGGGTAGGTTTCCGCTGAGCACCACGGTGTGACATATGGTGACTATGTGACCACTGCAGACTTGTCAACTATCGCCGCCGAATTAGCCGTTATCGCTGAAGGCACCGACCGCTACCGCCAGCGTGTCGCCGACTTAGGTCAGGCCAATCTGGGTGGCAAGCACGATGATCTACTGGCCGCCATTCACGAGGCCGACCGATCCTTGCGATCCGCTCAACGTGCGCTGCTTCGCGCTGCACGTATCGCCACCTAAGAGGGTCGCACAAAATTGTGCCATAATGACTGACACAACTTGTCAGGAGTCCGCCATGAGCATGCCCAGGTACGGAAAACCAAATCTCTCCTATGTCAGCACCTGGTTTGCTGATCCACATGACAAACCAATGTGGGCCCTCAATCTCATGAAGTATCGCCCGATCGCTGATTATCAAGACGGACGCGATCTGTCCATCAGCGGGGCGGACGCCGATCTCTTGTATAACCCCACCGGTCCCCTGTCCGACGTTGGCGGACGCGTGTTTTTCGTATCCGACGTCATCCATCAAATTTCTGGAGACGCCATTTCTTGGGATCGTGTGGCTGTCGCCTTTTATCCGAAGCGCATGGCCATGATGGAGATGCAGCAACTTCCGGAATTCATTGAGTTACATGACCATAAAGATGCCGCTATGGAATTCACCATTGTGATGGCCACAATGCCCACAGATGATTCCTTGCAGCCTCCCGACTGGTCAATGCTCAACGAAGGTGATCTGGTACTCGTACAAGTCAGTAACGAGCAACCCTCAACTGACTTTGCCTCACTCGTTTCGGCGCGACGCGTCGGCACCTACGCCGTTGAAGGAGTGATCGTCGGCGACGAGCGAACTTGGACGACGGCCACATGGGACATCATCACCCAGGCTGACGCAGACGTACTTGTGGCCGCCAGCACAAATCTTTCGAACCCGACGCGATACGCAATGATTCTTCAACCGCTTCTTGACATGATGCGCAACTAACTAGGAGTCACTTCGTGAAATTCGCTATTGCCTTCGCCAATACTGGCCCCTTCAGCAATCCCGACAAAGCCATTGTCATGGCACAAGCAGCCGAGGCTGCCGGCTTTGAATCTTTATGGACCGTTGAACATGTCGTGGTTCCATCTAACTATGACTCGCCTTATCCCTACGATGCTTCAGGCAAAATGCCCGGTGGTGAAGAGTCCCCTATCCCAGACCCACTGATCTGGCTATCCTTTGTGGCCGCGGCTACTCAGATAATCAAATTGGCAACAGGAATTTTGATTTTGCCCCAACGTAATCCAGTTGTCTTAGCTAAAGAGATCGCAACTCTTGATCATCTTTCCAAAGGTCGCATGTTGCTCGGCGTCGGAGTCGGTTGGCTCGAAGAGGAATTCAATGCGATTGGTGTGCCATTCGCCGATCGCGGCAAGCGCAACGACGATTACATTGCTGCCATGCGTGCTCTGTGGACCCAAGAAAAAGCCAGCCACCATAGTGAGTACGCCAACTTTGATGAGTGCATCATGCGCCCTCAACCGGTCAACGGCATGATTCCGATTCATATTGGCGGACATACCGACATCGCAGCCCGACGCGCAGGGCGCTTGGGCGATGGTTTCTTCCCCGGCAAGGGAACACACGAACAGTTGTCACGTTCGTTTGATATCGCCCGCGATACAGCTCGTCAGTGTGGCCGTGATCCCGATGCAATTGAAATGACGACGGGTGGCAACGGGGCCATTGGCCCGAATGCACTTAACGAAGTGAAGGGTTTAACCGCTATCGGAGTCGCACGAGTGATCGTGCCCTCGTTCTTGTTCTACCGTGACACTGCTGATGCGCTAGCGCGCTACGGCGATGAAGTCATCAGTAAAGTCAACTGATTCCCTTTTGAGACGCCACTCCCGCCAATCGCGGTTCTAGTGTCTACATGTCATGTTAAAAATGCTTCGCACTAATCCCGACCTCCGCCGTATATTTATTGCCCAGGTGATTTCATACCTCGGTGACTGGTTTAGTTTCGTCGCTCTCGTGGGTCTCGTCGATGACCTCACGGGCTCAAGTTTCCTTGTCTCGCTGGTTATTGTCTCTTTTTCCTTGCCATCATTTTTAGCCTCACCCATCGCTGGTTCTATGGCCGACCGCTTTGATCGACGACGTATCTTGATCTTTGTCTCTGGCATCCAAGCCATCGCCGCTCTCGGATTGTTGTTTGTTGGCAGCCATACGGTGTGGATGGCTTTTCTTTTTCAGAGCACGGTGTCAGCTTTGGCCGCGATTGTTAAACCATCCACCGAAGCAGCAATACCAAACCTCGTGCGCGACGATGCTGAACTAGCCAAGGCAAACTCATTATTTGGTTCAACATGGGGCGTGATGCTGGCTGTCGGAGCAGCGATCGGTGGAGTTTTTGCCTCAGTCTTTGGTCGCGACGCCGCCTTCATCGCCAACGGCATCTCATTTGCACTGGCTGGGATCATGTTTGCTTCGGTACGTCAGCCAATGCAGATGACACGTGAGAAATCATTAGCCAATCAGCGCATCAGACCGATCGCCGACATGCGCGAGGCCTTAGTCCATGCTCGTCGTGACCCAGTTTTATTGGCCCTCATCTTCTCTAAAACCACCTTCGCCATCGGAGCCGGTGTCGTTAGCCAACTAGCCGTTTTGGCCTCCGATGTTTTCAAGGGAGGAGATGCCTCACGCGGACTACTGATCGCCGCCCGAGGGGTCGGAGCTGGGCTCGGTCCACTGTTAGCAGCGCGCTATACGGGTGGGGATATCAATAAAGTGCTCAAAGTTTGCGGCATCTCTAGTTTAATTTTTAGCGGCTGCTACCTAATCGGGGCCTGGATGCCCGCACTCATCCTCACCGCAGTTTTTATCACCATCGCCCACCTCGGCGGGGGCGCCCAATGGACCCTCAGCACTTACGGCTTACAACTCCGCTCCCCCGACCATGTGCGCGGTCGCATTCTTGCTGGCGACTTTGCCCTCGTCACGCTCACACTCTCAGTGACCAGTGCACTCGCCGGAATAGCTTCTGAGTTGCTCGGTGTTCGCCAAGCCATCTCTGTCTTCGCTATCGCTGCAGCCATAGCCAGCGTTGTCTACATCAAAGCGATACAGCGTCTGCGCAACCTACCGCAGCCTCAGCTAAACGCTGAGCCCTGAGATCATTGGCCAGATTGGTGGCCATCTTGTTCATGACATAGGCGAAACCCATTTCCTTTTCAGGAAGTGCAAAAGCGACCGATCCACCAGCACCCGGATGACCAAACGAACCCGGTCCGCCGAACAAGGAAAAAGGACCGTGCACCATAAAGCCCATACCGAAAGTGGTCGGCATAATCAGACATGCATCAGGTTCATTTTCAGGTGTTACCAATGTGCGAGCAGTTTCGACGGTCGCTGATGCCAACAATCTCACCCCATCTACATCCCCAATAGTTGCTGCGTAAATACGAGCCAATGAAGGAGCGTTTGTGATGCAGTTAGCTGCTGGGATTTCAGCGGCGTGAACGTCACGACGATTAAACGCTCCATCGACGCCAAAGGCGCCGTTCAGGCTGAGTGCTTGTCCCCCTGGCGAATTCGGTCCCATGAATTGTTCCATCATTGCTTTGACAGCTGGATCCATATCTTCGGGAATTGAGTTAAGTCCACCAATCATCGGCGACACACGCAACTCTTGTGCTTCTGGCAATCCAATCCACAATTCTCCACCGACCCTGCCCACGATTTCTTGCTGAACGAAAGTTCCCAAACTGCGATGTTGTGGATCTACTCGACGCACCAGTTCTCCAGCCAGCCAACCGTAGGTCAGTGCGTGATAGCCGTGATTTGTGCCGATCTCCCAACGAGGCTTGGTAGCGGCAAGTCGTGATGTGATTGTTGACCAATCCAAAGCCTCTGCCAAAGAGATGTCACCATCAACGGTGTAGAGACCGCACTGATGCGACAACAATTGTGCAACCGTGGCGTCGCCCTTACCAGCTTGCGCGAATTCGGGCCAGTACGTGCTGACTTTCTCACTGTAGGACAACAGCCCGCGCTCAACACAGATTGCAACGGCGATAGCAGTGATGCCTTTTGTGGTGGAGAAAACTAGTTGCAACGTGTCTTGGGTATACGGCTGGGAAGCGGATTCATCAAAGGCTCCACCCCATAAATCAACAACCTTCCGACCGCGGTGATACACCGCCACTCCTGCTCCGACTTCCTCTGTGTTTTCTAAGTTCTCGACAAAGGCTTGGCGAACTTTTTCCCAACCCGGAGCAACTGTTCCCCCAAAAATAGCCATCAGCCGATCATCTCTTTCAAAGTCTCAATGTTGGCGATTGCGTTTGGACCAACAGGATTAATTGACAACATGGTGACGCCAGCCTCCTTGAATGAAGCAATACGTTCCTTGATGAAGCTCTTTGGTCCCACGAGGTTGGAGTTCGCCAGCATCTCACCAGGAACAGCTGCAGCAGCTTCTTCCTTCTTGCCCGAGAGATACAAATCCTGGATCTCGATGGCTTCTTTTTCGTAACCATATTTCTTGCAGATCGTGTTATAAAAGTTTTTGTCACGAGCACCCATGCCACCGATATATAACGCGGCATTAGGACGGCTGTAATCAAGAATTTTCTTTTGCGCGTCACCAGTCAACGATTCGTCAATGGCCAGCATTCCACCAGCAGAAATTTCTAGACGTGGCAACGATGGGTCTCGCTTAGCAAGACCCTTTTTCAGGTCAGCACCCCACACTTGCTGATATTTATCAGGATCAAAGAAGATTGGCATCCAGCCATCGGCAACTTCTGCAGTTGCCGACACGCTTAAGCCCATCAGGCTGGCCCACCAAATGGGAATATCTTTACGAATTGCTTGGCCAGGCTTAATGATTTTCAGAGCACGACCAAGACCAGTGCCCTGACCTGCAGGCAAAGGAACCTTGACAGTTTCACCATCCATATGAAAAGGCTCTTCGCGCGCCCAAATCATGCGACAGGCCTGAATGTATTCCTTGATCCGCATCATTGGCTTCTCATATGGCACGCCGTGAAAACCTTCAACGACCTGAGGTCCACTGGCACCGAGACCGAGAATAAAACGACCGTTGCTGACATAGTCACAACCAGCAGCCGTCATCGCCATCAACGCAGGTGTACGGCTATACACATTGAGGATGCCGGTACCAATCTCTACTTTGCTGGTCTTAGCGGCCAAGTACCCGACCTGACTGATGGCATCGGCGCTGTAGGCCTCGGCGATCCAGACTGTGTCCAATCCCGCTTTTTCGTATTCGACAACCGTGTCCACTGCGGCGTGAAAGCCACCGGCATAATTCAGCATCATTGACAGTTTCATAATTTCTCCTTGAATGCACGGACAATCGCCCTAGCCCTAAACCCTCATCCAACCTTACGGGTGTCAGTGCGTGCTGGACGAACTGTCTGCGATCGCTCCATTGAGATTTCCAGAGCGAAAGCCCTCGAGATCGAGAGTGACATAGCGATACCCGGCATCCTTGACGGCCTCAATAATCGCCACCCGATTGGCTATCGCCTGATCGAGAACACTTTGCTCGACTTCAATACGCGCTGTCTCGCCGTAATGGCGCACCCGAACCTGGCGAAATCCCAAACCATGCAGCGCCGATTCAGCACGATCAACTCTGCTCAAAATTTCCACACTGACTGGAGTGCCATAGGGAACTCGACTCGCCAAACAGGCCGCCGCCGGCTTATCCCATGTACGAAGCCCCATAGCCAAGGATGCACGTCGAACATCTTTCTTTGTGAAACCAGCCTGTACCAAGGGGAAGACTGCCCCGCGTTCAAGAGCCGCACGCTGACCTGGGCGATGATCCGCCAAATCGTCAACATTGACCCCTAACACCACTGTTGCCCGCTCAAGTTCGGCGATTGGACCAACAACGTCCATGAGTTCGGCTTTGCAGTGATAACAGCGATCAATATCGTTAGCGCGATAGGCGGCACGTTCCATTTCAGCGGTCTGGACCGGAGTCCAACGCAATCCCCACTCCTCAGCTAGACGTCGGCAATCAGCTTCCTCTTCACCAGCCAGACTCGGAGATACAGCAGTCACAGCGTGAGCGTGTTCGGTACCTAAAAGCCGATGAGCAATAGCGGCCACAAAAGCAGAGTCTGCACCGCCGCTAAACGCCACGACAACATGATTGAGGTCAACAATAATTTCTTCTAGGCGCACAATTTTGACTGCTAAGTCGTCATCTCCCGAGGCACCCGAGACAGGGTCAAAATCTTTCACCCCCCTATCGTGGCACGCCGAGGAACCCAATTGCTTGCCCTTGACTCTCTCATTAGTCACCCACAGGAGGCAGACTGAACAAGTTATGTCATTAATCTCCGAGCGTTTCCCCGTCCAGCACGCCACCGAGTTGAAGATTCGGGTGGCTCCTGATGTCAATGTGCGAGTATTACGTCGAGGACCAACGACGACCCCGCACCCGATATTTTTACTCATCCATGGTCTGGCATCTAACGCTCGAATGTGGGATGGCGTTGGCGACGCCCTTGCTTCTCAAGGATTTTCCAGCGTGGCAGTTGATCTGCGCGGTCACGGTCACAGCGACAAGCCGGATACTGGGTACGACTTCGACACGATTTGCCACGACCTCTGCGCCCTGCTTGATGAACTGCACATTGAGCGCGCGATTTTTGTGGGCCAGTCGTGGGGCGGCAACATTGTTGTCCACGCCGCACATCAGCATCCAGATCGCGTTCTTGCCTGCGTGCCCGTCGACGGAGGAGTCATCGAAATCGGTCAATTGTTCAGCAAGTGGGAAGATTGCGCCGAGCGAATGAAACCCCCACGATTGGCCGGCATGCGCAGTGGACGATTGGAAAGTGCAATTCGCGCCACCAACACCGACTGGCCGGAATCAGGAATCATCGGTTCGCTGAGCAATTTTGCTTTTCATGACGATGGCACGATAAGCCCGTGGCTGACCTTTGAACGACACATGATGATCCTCAAAGAATTGTGGTTACATCAACCATCTGAGATGTTTCCTCATATTTCTCGACCAGTTCTTTTCATGCCCGCTGATTCGGGTGATGTGAATTGGACATCAAATAAAGAGCAAGCAATTAACTTTGCTCTTGAGCACCTACCGAATGGTCGTGTCCATTGGTTCCGACCAGCGCATCACGATCTTCACGCCCAATTCCCTGACCGTTGCGCAGAAGTTTTAGTCACTCATATTCAGAATGGTTTCTTTTCATGACATCTCCGCCACGCCTACTGACAATCATGGGTTCGGGTGAAACAGCGCCGACGATGATGAAGCATCATCGAGAACTCATTGCTCGGTTTCCAGGCACACCCAAGGCGGTCGTTCTTGACACCCCATACGGTTTCCAAGAAAATGCGCCCGAACTTGCGGCCAAAGCGGTTGAATATTTCCGCAAGAGCGTGGGCTACAACATTGAAATCGCTGGGCTGACACAGATCCATGGAGCCGACACCCTTGTGGTTGAACAAGGATTGAGTCGTATTCGTCAGGCAGATTATGTCTTCGCTGGACCAGGAAGTCCCACGTACGCATTACGTCAGTGGACAGGGACCACAGTTCCCGAAATCATGCGCTCAAAAATGCGCACTGGCGGAGCGGTGACTTTTGCTTCTGCTGCAGCGCTCACTTTGGGTCGCTACACAGTTCCCGTCTATGAAATCTACAAAGTCGGAAGTGAGCCAAGTTGGTTTGAGGGTCTCGACGTCCTCGGCGAGTTGGGACTCAATGTGGCTGTCATTCCGCACTACGACAATGCCGAGGGTGGTCACCATGACACCCGGTTTTGCTATTTGGGCGAACGGCGTTTAGCCATGCT
The DNA here is from genome assembly GCA_037147055.1 of Actinomycetes bacterium. GTDB lineage: Bacteria > Actinomycetota > Acidimicrobiia > Acidimicrobiales > Ilumatobacteraceae > Casp-actino8. The sequence continues at coordinate 4,906 of JBAWVW010000050.1, read as the reverse complement.
TGAAAATCAACTCCCCGATGATACTCATGTCATCGGCGTTGACGAACACACTGGTGTCATTTTTGATCTTGACGCTGACACTGCGACCGTCATTGGAAATAGCACAATCACAATCCGTATCAAAGGCAAATCCGTCATTCACCCAACCGGTGCGGTACTGCCAATTGATGCCTTACGCGATCCAACGCGAGGCGCAGTTAATGTCGCCGTTGACTTTGCCCCACGCGCGCCAGCAAGCGAAACCGATACACCACAAGGTTTATCCCTTGCCGCTGAAGTCAAGGATGCTGAGCAAGCCTTTGATATCGCGATGGCAGCTGGTGACGCCGCAGGTGCAGCGCGCGCCACCCTAGAACTTGAGTCTTCAATCCATAATTGGTCAGCGGACACTTTGCAGGGCCGCGAAATGGATCTCGCCCACGCGGCTTTGCGCTCAATGATCGTCCGTTTAGGTGATGCCGCTGTCGGGGGTCTCATTGATCCCCGCGTCAGTCTTGAACCTTTAATGAATGTGCTACTTGACTTGCGAAGTGCAGTTCGTGCCGACAAACGTTATGACCTCTCGGATCTCATCCGCGATCGGTTAGCGACAAACAATATTGAAGTACGCGATACGCCCGAGGGTGTTGAATGGGTCATCAACAATTAGGTCATTCTTTGCCAAGCAATTTCTGTTCAAGTTCATCAATTCGATTCATCAATTGAGCAAACTGAGCAGTTCCATGATCATTGGGTTTCAATCGCACAACGATATGCCCATTTGGTTCAATGACACATAGTTCTACTTCTTCGATAGAACGTCCGCCGGCTTCTGTAATTGCCTGATGTATATCTTCGGGTCCCAATCGTTCGCGCCGTATTGAACGGTCATAAGCAAGCCCATCCTTGATGAGAACACTTTCCGAGCCGATCAACAACCGACGCATGCCCCGACTGTGGCGCGTCAACAACACGGCGATTCCGTTGACTAGCAATAAGGAACTTGCCCCAATCAGCGCCCCTGAGACGGAATCGTCCTGACCGATAATGCCATTTTGTACCGCATTAGCAACTGCGAGGAGCACTATAAAATCCAGCATATTCAACTGCGAAAATTCTCGACGACCTCCAAGTCGAAGACCAACCAAAAGAAATATATAAATGAAGATCGGACGAATGACCTTTTCTAGGACAGAAGGTTCAAGGTGAAAGATGTTATGCCACATGGACCTCAGCGTATGACAGATTGGCGACCTTACGCGGCTCGCAGTGATGGGCCATGATGATCCATCCCCGCCACCCGACCACGGCGACGGACACCGACTGCGGTGTAGACGACTATGAATACCAAAGTACCGGCCAAAATAATGACCGCACCACTCGGAACATCGGCGTACCAACTGACGTACATCCCGACTCCCCCAAAGATTGCTCCGAGCACTGGCGAAAGCCACAACATGCGACCAAATGAATTCGTCAACAGTCGAGCGGTGACCGCAGGCAAAACCAGCAACGCCGAAATCAGTAGCACGCCGATGACTCGCACCGTCACCAAAATGGTGGCCGATAGAAGAACCATCAGTACTGCTTCCATGCCGGGCACATTGACGCCGCTCACTCCTGCGACCTCGGGATCAAAGGTGGCAAACAATAATTTGCGATATAGGGTCACGACCACGACGACGCTCAAGATTCCCACTCCAGCCACAGCCAAAATGTCACCAGTAAAAACGCCGAGAACATTGCCGAACAAGACTGCGTCAATACTCTGTTTCGCTTGACCAAATCTGGCTTGCAAGGCGAGTCCCATAGCGAACGACGCTGTCGTAATCACTCCGATTGCTGCATCTGCGCCAATGATGCGCTTACGCGCCACTCTCCCAATCATTAACCCTGATGCCAAGCCCCACAAACCGGCGCCTAAAAAATAACTCAGGTTTAATACCGCTGCTAAAGCAGCTCCACCGAACACTGCGTGGCTCAGGCCATGACCGATATAACTCATTCCACGCAGGACAACGAAAACGCCAATCAGTCCACAGAGGGCCCCTGCAAGAGTCGCAATCAGTAAACCATTGCGAAAGAATTCATACGTAAACGGTTTCAATAAATCAACGGCGAATATCACGACGCGCCCTTGCGACTCAGTCGAAGCCGTAGTTCATCGCTACCTTGTTCAAGGACGATGGGCATTCCACCATGTTGCAACACTTCCATTGGCGCCCCGAAAGTTCGCTCTAAGAAATATGGCTGAAGAACTTCACTGGGGGTTCCGTCAGCAATCACAGTGCGATTGAAGCAGACCAGCCGTGGCAAGTGAGCTGCCAAGCCATTGAGATCATGAGTGGTCAAGACAATCGCAATTCCGTCCCCTTGAGGTGGACCTTCATTCAGGTCTGCCAAGACATGGAGTATTTCATGGCGGGTCGTAACATCAATTCCTGCGGTAGGTTCGTCCAAAATCAAAACATCAGGCTTTTGAATTAATGCCCTAGCCAAGAAGACGCGCTGTTGCTGACCACCAGACAATTCGCGAATGTGGCGCTGCACTAAACCACCAAGTCCGAGTCTTTCAAGAACTTCTTCAATCGCCTGACGTTCAGATGATGATGAACCGGGCCACCACGACTTTTGTGGGCGACTCATTCCGACTACTTCGCCGACTGTGACTGGGAAATTCCAATCCACCGTCTCTAATTGAGGAACATAAGCGACGCTCAATCCTGCGGCACGCGTGACGCTCCCGTGAGAAGCCTTAATAGAGCCCAGCATTGCTTTGAGGAGGGTGGTTTTTCCTGAACCTGATGGACCCACTATTCCGACGAACTCGCCGGGATGGACTTGCAGGTCCACGCCCTCAATCACCGAGCCATTGCCATACGTGCACGACAAATGGTCGCAAACAATCAGTGGTGCTGGAAAAGCCATTGCAGAACCGTTCAAGGTGCTTATCTTCATTGTGAGTAATCCGCCGTGTCTAGTCCGACATCCGCAACATCCAAGGCCTTCAAGGCCGAAGCATCTCCACCAAGAGCTTCAACAATTGTCGCGTAGTCAAAACGCATCAGCGCAAGCCATGAGTGTTCTACGCCTCCGGGTGCGCCAATCAAATCATCATCGCGTAGAACATCGACATAACGAACCCCCGCTTCATCGCCGATTTGCTTGAGCACGCTTGATGGAAAGACCTCGCTACCGAAAATTGCAGGAACCCCAATATCTTTGACCTGATCAATTAAATCGGCGACCTCCTTCGGAGCGGGCTCTTCAAAAGATGACAATTGAATAGCGCCGATGACCGTCCAGCCATACGTTCGAGCAAAATAGGCATACGCGTCGTGGTAGGTCAGCAACTTTCTCTGTGAGCTATCAATCGTCGCAGTTGCATCGATGATTGCATGATCCAGTGCATCGATCTTGATCGCTAAGGCTTGATAGTTGCTCTCAAAGATGTCGCCATGAATTGGATCCGCCGAAACTAGCGAATCACGAATGAGACCCGCATAGTTTTTTGCCATCGGTGGGTTAGTCCATACATGAGGATTTGGCTTGCCCCCATCTCGCGGAAATGAGAAGTCGTAAATCCACTGATCGGGGGAGAGCGTCGCCGTCCCCAACTCGCAAATGACGGAGTTTTCATGAGCGTTGGCTCGAGCCAATGTTTTCGTCGGCTCCTCAAGATTTAACCCATTGATGAAAACAATGTCCGCATCTTCAAGTGTTGCCGCCACACTTGGTGGTGGCTCGTAAGTGTGGCTGTTTGTACCTTCAGGAACAATGCCCTTAATCACCGTGCCACTTCCTGCAGCGATATTGGCGACCAAACTTGTAATCGGCGCAACGGTGGTGACAATCACCAACGAACGCCCAGTGACTGCCGAATGAGTGGGACAAGAAGAGGTCGGCAAAGGCGCCGAGGAGCCCTCGCCCGATTGGTCGTCAGAGGAACAAGCCACGATGTTCAAACATCCCACGACGAGAAAAAACTTCAGCAGGGAAGCTTGTAAGCGACCAAATGGGGACAACACGGTCAGATATTACTAGCACTCAACGAAGGACCGCCCACTTCTGCTCTATAGTTCGGCTACGAATCGGTCACGCCGATTCGCGTGTGCCTGAGGGGAAAAAACATGAATATTCGTCGACTTTCAATATTGGCCGCTGCCATCATTTTTGCTGGCAGTGCTTGCTCAAGTAGTGATTCGGCTTTGACCGATACCCAGGCGCCGACCAGCGCTTCCGCACCAGTAAGTCAGGCCCTCAGCGCCGAGATGCGATTGGCTGTTGAAGAGGCACTGACCCTCAGCCCCGTCGGCTGCGATGAACTTGATGCCTCTCAATGCCTCTTGCCTTTCCCCAGCAATCGCTATGCAATTGCCGATTTTTCAACTCCAACTGGCTGGCGCGTAAATATCCCCGATTCTTCAATGCCAGCTAACGCGTCGGGTGTTGCGATTGATGCCACGGATTGGAATACCAACGATGGATTCAGCCCAAACAGTTCAATCCTCACGCACATCGAGGATCTAGACGCTGAGGCTTCAGTTCTCCCTTCGTGGACCGATCTTGAATCATCACTCGCCGACAGCGCCTCGGTAGTCATCATTGATGAGGAGTCAGGGGACAGAGTCCCCTTATGGGCAGAACTCGACACAAGTGTTGACGGTGAACAACCTTTGCTGATGATTCATCCGGCTATCGCCCTCAGCGAAGGTCACACCTACGTTGTGGCATTACGTGGTCTCAAGACAAGTGCCGGCTCAGATGTTGTTCCATCACCGATATTCCAGTACTACCGCGATAACTACGCCTCGGATATTGAACAGTTGAACACCCGCACTACCGTTATGGAAAAAATGTTTAGCGCATTGCAGGGCGCCAAAATTGATCGCTCAACACTCCAACTGGCATGGGATTTTACGGTGGC
>JBAWVW010000049.1:0-13864 GCA_037147055.1 Actinomycetes bacterium | reverse complement strand
ACGGACAGTGCAACAGAGAGAAACCGCCGATGACTGGGCAACCAGAACAGGTAAGGGTGAAACGGTGCGGTAAGAGCGCACCAGCATGCGGGGCGATTCACATGGCTTGGCAAACCCCATTCGGAGCAAGGTCAAGCAGAGGAGACGGGCGGTCCGTCCATCCAGGCAACTGGAAACTCCTCGGGTAGACCGCATAGATGGATGGTTACCGGATCGGGGCAACCTGATTCACAGAATCCCGCTTACAGACTGACTCACCGTCACCTCAAAGCTTTATTCGTCATTTTCGCGAGCAAGGGCTGCTGCTCGTACTCGTCCAAGTTCTTCAAGTTGCATTTCCTCCTTGATGTTCAACAACTTGGCGTAGAACATCAGGCCCTGCGCCGTACCGGTGACGCGAACCGGGACGCGTTCTCCTAGATCGCCGCCAAATCCATTGGGGATCTCCACCTTGTAGACCCCAGCATCGAAGAGATCACTCTCGTCAGCTGCCAAAGCAGCGGCTTCGTATCCCCCACCACCAAAGACTTCAGCATCAACAAAGAAGGTAAACATAGTGACCGTTTCGTTACTCACGATTGCATCTTGCCACCTCTGAATTTCATTGTCTCGCTCAACTCACGAATTGCCGAACAGACGAATGCGGTTCTCGACGACTACGGTTGCTACCCATGAGCAAGATCACAGCCGAATCCCTCCCCAAAGTCAGCCTCTCTGAAATCGACCTTTCATCGCCCGAGTTCTGGCTCAAGGACCGCCTCTTTCGCGAAGGTGCTTTCAAAACCCTGCGTGACGAATCCCCCTTTGCTTTTTTCAAAGAACTCGTTATTGAAGACTCACCCTTCCCCACTGGACCTGGGTATCGGGCGATTACGCGACATGACGACATCTGGCAGATCAGTCGTAATCCACAACTTTTCTGCAGCGGCAAAGGCTCCAATATCGGAGACCTACCGATGGAGATGAACGAGTTTTTCGGCTCCATGATCAACATGGATGACCCTAAGCACTTCCGCTTACGCAGCATTGTCTCACGCGGATTCGCCCCCAGGGAAGTCGCCCGTATTGAAGACCAAGTGCGCTCCCGTGCCGAGCGACTGGTCACCGAACTCATTGAGCGCTTTCCCGATAGTGAATGTGATTTCGTCGAGGAGATTGCTGCAGCCTTGCCACTCGGAATTATCTGCGACATGATGGGCATCCCCGAAGAAGATCACAAGCAAATCTTTCATTGGACCAATGTCATCTTGGGTGTCGGGGATCCAGAGTTCGGCTCATCGCTTGAAGACCTGATGAAGGTCGCTTTTGAGATGTTCACCTACGCTCAAGCCCTCGGTGAAAGTCGAATCGCTCATCCACAAGATGATGTGACTTCGGCAATGATGAATGCTGTCGTTGATGGTGAGCGACTCACTGCCCAAGAGTTCGGTTCTTTCTTCATCTTGTTAGTCGTGGCCGGTAACGAGACGACGCGTAATGCAATCAGTCACGGCATGAAGTTGCTCACTGACAACCCAGCGCAGAAAGATCTGTGGTTTAACGATTTTGATGCCAACACTAAATCTGCTGTTGAAGAAATTGTGCGTTACGCCACGCCAGTAATCCACTTCCGCCGCACGGTGACCGAAGACACCGTGTTGTCTGGACAAAAACTTCTTGCCGGCGAAAAAGTCGTGATGTGGTACTGCTCAGGCAACCGCGACGAGCGCTCTTTCAACGACCCCTTTGCTTTCGACATCACCCGTTCGTCAAGCACAGCTCAGGTTGGCTTTGGTGCAGGTGGACCACATTTCTGCCTCGGCGCAAATCTGGCCCGCCGCGAGATCTCCGTGATGTTCGACGAAATCCGCCGCCGTCTCCCAAAGATGCGCATCACGGGTGAGCCAGCCCTGCTGCAGAGTTCATTCATCAATGGCATCAAGCGCATGCCGTGCGCCTGGCACTAAAAAGTTTTTTCTTGGCCCATATCGCCACGCACATAATGGCGGCGGCAGAGAAGTTCATAGCGTACGACATCGCCGAATAATGGTGTGGCGACATCATTAGTGTCGCCCACGACGACGGTTTCACCTTCGTAGACGACAACACCATTTATCACACGAGCGTTATGTGTGGCTCGCGAACCACACCAACAACGGGCTTCAACCTGCATCTCAACTCGTTCATCAGCAACTTCAAGCATTCGCTTGGTGCCCTCAAACAATAAGCCTTTAAAGTCAGTGATCAGACCAAATGCGTAGACATCGACGCCGAGGTCGTCAACAATGCGCGCTAACTGGTCGCATTGTTCAAGAGAATAAAATTGCACTTCGTCACAGACAATGAAATCAAGCGGCATTCTTGTTTCAGCGAGAGCGAACAAATCAATGGATTGTGAAACCTCAACGGCAGGTGCCGAAACTCCAAGGCGACTCGTGACCTGAGTTCCATCGCGGTCAAGTTTCGTCAACAGCAGACCTCTGCGATCTCTCACCGCCAAATTGAAATGAATCTGCAAAGCAAGCGTACTTTTGCCAGAGCCCATCGTGCCGAAACTGAAACGTAAAGTAGCCATGACCTGACCGAACTTACTCGCTCAGAGGGACTAACAAACTAAGAGGAGGGAGTCGCCCCCGAAAGAATTTCTGGGACCCGAACATCGGCGACGACGGCATAGTGATCGCTACCCTGAATCCCATCAATCGGGTTGACCCCCGCAAGCCAAATCTTGGACGGATGTCCAGCAGGCTTGGGTCTCGGCCAACTCACGAATAGATAATCAAGGCGACGATTTGGCCAATTGGCATCCGCTAGATAGGGATTGGCACTACTCCACGTATGACCACTGTGCTCCCCGCATAATTCCCACAGATCTGCAAATACTAAATTCGGGTGTCTCACAGTTGTACGACCGGTCAAGCGTCGAATCTCATCGCTATCGGGCACTGCATTGAAGTCACCACCGAGTAGAACTGGCAAATCTATTTTTGGATCTCCGCGCAAACTCAAAGCCAGATCAGCGATTGCATCGACCTGCAGCATTCGTACATTTGATTCATCGAAGCGATGATCGAGATGGGTGCAAATCACCGGCCAAGGCCCCCAGGGAGAATCAAGTACCGCAAATAATGCTCGGCGGTGAGCGGGGTCGCCCTTGGCATTAGGTAACGCAATTTGACCATGACGAATAATCGGCCAACGCGACAAAATGGCATTACCCATCTGCCATTCACTTGTAGTGACGACAACATGGTAATTCAGTTTGGCTGCAAAATCTTGCGCCTGTTGCTCCGTGGTGTGTACCTCTTGCAAAAATACGAGGTCAGGATTTTCATCGGCTAGAACCTTTTCAATGACGCTCTGACGTTCTTGCCACGGGCCAAAGTGCCACCAAAGATTCCAAGTCAGAACTCTGATCAAGGCGTGGTCAGCATCGCCAGCACGATGACGCCGTAGGCGACAAAGGCAATCGACAGCATGCACGGGGCAAAACGAAAGTTTCGTGGGGGTTTCGCTTCGCTCGTCTCGAGATTCTCAAAAAATTGTTGGCTCATCACGATAAGAGTTATCGGTTCATCCCTGTCGGGTCTTGAGACATTTCCGAAAATATCTCCTCACGCTGGGTAAATGCACACTTTGAACGTCTTCCGTCGTTATTAGCACTAGAGATTTTCACCCCAACAGAGAGCAGAGAAAATTATGAAACCACTGGTCCGCCTAGATCAATCAATCATCCTCGTGCAACACGATGAGATCGTCAACATGATGCTCGAACTCACCGCACCACCTTCCCCTGCGACTGAGCGAGCTCCCCTAGATATCGCCTTGGTCGTTGACCGTTCAGGTTCAATGGGTGGAGAACCACTTGATTCCGTGCGTCGCGCAGTTCTCGAATTGATCCGTGTCGCTGGTCCCCATGACCGCATTGCAGTGATCAGTTTTGATACCGCCATTGATGTTGTGCTGCCCCTCGCACACCACAGCCTGCCTACGGTCCGCGATCGCATTCTGAATATTCACAGCGGTGGCTCGACGAATTTATCGGGTGGCTGGCTGAAAGGATTTGAAATTCTGCACTCGGCCACAGCAAACACCGGGTCCTTACCGGCGATTAAACGGATCATCGTCCTCACCGACGGACACGCCAATGCAGGCGTGACTGATAGCGACGAGTTGTGTACCATGGCCCGAGGAGCTACGTCTCATAGTGTCTCCACTTCGATGATCGGTTTTGCCAACGGATACGACGAGAAATTGTTGGCCGCCATGGCTGATGCTGGGCGCGGCAACGATTATTGGTGTGCCGGCCCCGATCAAGCACTCAACGTTTTTAATGCAGAGTTTGATGGGCTGGCCTCCGTCGTTGCGCAAAATATCTCTTTGGAGATTCAACCCACTGAGGCCACCGCTGCCTTTGAAGTTCTCAACGAATTTGACGGCGTTGACGTCCCCGGAGTTTCAGGGGCTCGTCAGATCATGATCGGCGATGCCTTTGGTGATGAAGTACGACGTGTTGTCGTTCGTTTCACATTGCGTCCCCGGCTAGGGGTCGGCACATTTACTGTCGCCAACTTGGTTCTGCGTTGGGCCTCAACCATTGGATCAGTTGAACTCCATGAATTGACGATCCCTGTCAACCTAGAGTCCACAGAAAATGCCAGCGACCTCCGCGAGATGGACATTGACGTCACTAAGCAGGTCCTTTTATTGCAGGTTGCCGAGTTGCGCAAAGAAGCGATCAAGCACGCTCGGGATGGGCATATTGACAAAGCCCGCATTCTTCTCAACCAGGTAGTGGCTATCTTGGTTGCCACAGGTGCTGATCAGCGAGAAATTGACGAGATCAATGAGCTCACTCAACGCCTTGAGCATTTCGGTGAGCGCGATATGAAGATGCTGAATTCGATGTCTCGTAGCTTCAATAAAGGTCGCAACAAGCGCTTTGACCCGGACGACCCGTTCAAGTCCTGAGTCAGGCGACTAAGTTCTAGAGTCAAGTACTCATTTAAAAGTGGAGAGACTCATGAGCGAACGTTTTGAAAATGGATTCACCGGCCGAGTTGCCGTCGTCACTGGCGGCGGCACCGGCATGGGTCGCGAGTTGGTGCGTCAACTCACCGCCGACGGATGTGATGTGGCGACCTGCGATGTCATGGAGGACACCCTCGCGGAGACCGCAGCGATCTGTGCATCTGATGGAAACTCGGGACAAATACTGACCTTCATTGCCGATGTCTCAATTGAGACGCAGGTTCTCGCATTTCGTGATGCCGTGGCGGCGTGGCGTCCACATGTCAACTTGTTATTTAACAACGCTGGTATCGGCGGTGGCGGCAGCATCATTGAAGAGGATCGTGGTGACTGGGAAAAAACCTTTGGCGTGTGCTGGTACGGGGTGTACTACAACACCCGCGCCTTCTTACACATGTTGCTCGACGCCCCAATTGGCCACGTGATTAATACGAGCTCAGTCAATGGTTTTTGGGCATCGCTCGGGCCGAACGTTCCTCACACGGCCTACAGCGCCGCCAAGTTCGCAGTCAAGGGTTTTACTGAAGCATTGATCACTGACTTTCGTATGAATGCGCCGACGCTGCGCGCTTCGCTTGTCATGCCCGGCCATATCGGAACCTCAATCGCCATCAACTCGCGCAAGTTGCTCGGAGCTGATCCAAAAGAGATGACCGCAGAACAAATCGCGCAGATGCGCTCTCGCTTCACCAAGGCTGGCATCGATCTCAGTGGTGCCAGTGATGAAGATCTTCGTGTGGGGATTCAAGCTCAAGGTGAGGCTTTTCGCGACAATGCTCCGATGTCGGGATCCGAAGCGGCAACTATTATTTTGAATGGAGTCAAACGAGGTGAGTGGCGTATCTTGGTGGGCGCTGACGCCGTGATTCTTGACGAAATGGTGCGCGCGCATCCGACTGATGCCTACTTGCCGGATTTCATGGAACGGGTGCAGGCTCGTGGCGCACTCGGAGGCATCCCCAGCAGCCTGTAAAATTACCTCGTCGACGGTGCTATGAATAATTCGGGCAACGCCTGGAAGTGTCGTGAGAATGCTGACTGAGGTGATGACCACATGTCGAACACAGCGGATCGGTACGACGAAGACGACGGGCATCACGTTCAGCCTCAATCTCACTCGCTAACTGGGCCTTTCGCTGACCCTTCTTTTTTCCGTGTCGATACGACAGGTACGCCCCAAAGAGCCCCATCATTCAGCCGATCAACTGTGGAAAGTCGGTGGCTCGACGGAGCCACAAAATGGATAAGCCTGAGCGCTTCTTCGGCCAAAAACTCTCATCTTCGACATTCGGATCGCGCCATCCAAGAGGTTCCTCCCTTGGTGGCAATTGGATGAACTGGCGCAACATAAATCCACGTTCAGCGGGCATACCCGCAGCCTCCCAGATTTCTAAGTTAAATCTGGGATCTGCCAATATTTGCGCGGTCCGGCGCTCGGCCTCGCGGAGCATCGCAACTGGCACACGCCTGCGCTTGTAGGTCCGCTTCTTGGCCACCGACTTGGGCCGAGCATCAAATTTCTTGGTCATCATTACCCCTCTCACTGACTATGAATCTCACATCTCTTCAACGACCGTAACTCGCCATTTTGTGCGCTGATCAGATGTTTTTTTACTCGTTGCGCTTGAGAGTTCGCCGAGCCAGCGTGCAAGAATTAACTCATGACTACGACAACTCTTGATACATCTCGTGCGCTTGTAGAGAATGCTCTCGCCGATTTTCTCGCCGCCCATGATCCTAAGAAAATGGACAATGTCACCTTTCGTGGTCTGCGTTTTGACGCAGGTTTAGCCTGGGTGCATTTTCCCGTGGGTCGTGGCGGACTTGGAGTACGCCCTGATCTCAATCGCCTTGTTGAAGAGGGTTTGCGCAAGGCCGGCGCGGCCCCCCAAGACCCAGCCACATTTTTCATTGCTCTAGCGGGTCCAACCATTGCCACTCACGGATCCGATGAGGTACAGAAGCGTTTCTTGCGACCGATGTTCACTGGCGAAGAGAAGTGGTGCCAGTTATTCAGCGAGCCTGGTGCTGGATCAGACTTTGCTGGTCTAGGGACGCGTGCAGTTCGCGATGGCGATGAGTGGGTCGTCAACGGACAAAAGGTCTGGAATACTCTGGCGCACTTAGCGGACTGGGGCATGCTCGTGACGCGCACCGATCCCGAACAGCCAAAACACAAAGGCATGACGTATTTCGCGATCGACATGCATTCACCCGGTGTTGAAGTTCGACCGTTACGCCAAATTACTGGCGAAGCCGAATTTAATGAGGTCTACATGACCGACGCACGAGTGCCTGATACACAACGTGTCGGCGATATCGGCGACGGTTGGCGAGTTGCACTCACCACTTTGATGAATGAGCGCACCGCTATTGGTGGCGGTGGCGGCGGTAACAGCAAGCGTCGGGGTCCGATTGATGAAACAGTGCGTATCTGGAACGACCTTCCAAGCGATCTGCAAACAGGCGCTCAGAAGGATCAGATGATGAGGTTGTGGTGCCGCAGTGAAGTATTGCGCCTCACCAACGCCCGTGGAGCGGCGGCGGCCAAGGCTGGCAACCCTGGACCAGAAGGTTCCATCGCCAAGTTGATGCTCGCCGAATTCAATAAAGACGTCACCGCTTTCACAGTTGGATTACTCGGTGCTCAAGGAATGATTGATTTCGACTTCACTTTCCGTCGCCCTGACGGTCTCTCGGTGGATGGAGCAGAAGGTGGCGTGCGGCATTCGTTCTTGCGCTCACGGGCAAACTCCATTGAGGGTGGCACGAGTGAGATCATGCGCAATATCTTGGGCGAACAAGTTCTTGGCCTGCCTGGTGAACCACGCGTGGATAAAGCCCTCCCATGGATCAAAGTCCCCCGCAACTAGTCAGCCTTTTCCGTAGAAAAACCGCCTGAGGTAAATTCCAGAGCGTAAAACACTCGTTTACTTACCGAGAACGGTCAAGATAGCAGGGTGCAGACGTCGCGCGGTATTGAAGTTCCCGAGGATGCCATCGCCTGGTCCTTCGCTCGATCCACGGGTGCTGGTGGTCAAAATGTCAATAAGGTCTCCTCTAAGGCCACGCTGAACGTGTCTACGGCTGCTCTGTTGGGTTCGCCCACCAAACTGGCTCGGGTGATTCAAACCCTCGGTGAGACGATCACCATCACCTGCCAGGAAAGCCGAAGTCAGTGGCGTAACCGTCAATCCTGCGTCCAGAAACTCAGCGAGATGATTGATACCGCTGCTGCGCCTCCCCCTCCGCCAAGACGCGAAACCAAGCCAAGCAAAGGGGCCATTGAGCGGCGTCTTGCGGGGAAGAAAAAAGACGGCGAGAAAAAAGCTGGGCGACGCGGCGATTGGTAACGCCGATACCGTGAACGCTATGCCCAGCCGATTCACTCTCAAAACCATGAATTCCCTCCACAAATCCTTGCTTGCGGTGTCCTTCGGCAAGTTCGGCTGGGATGCGGGCAAGATGCCCGTTCTCAAACTCACCACAACTGGTCGTAAAACTGGTCAGAAGCGCACGATCATGTTGACCTCACCGATGCAATTGGGTGAAACCTGGGTCATCGTGGCATCTAAGGGCGGCGATGACGATCATCCCGCATGGTTCTTAAACCTTCAGGCCGACCCAACCGTCGAAGTGGATATTCGCGGCAAGAAGTCAGTGCGCACAGCCCGTCTTGCGACGCCTGAAGAGCGATCCACAATGTGGCCCCAGATCACGTCGGTGTACACCGGTTATGCCGGCTACCAAAAGCGGACACAACGCGAAATTCCTTTGGTGTTGCTCGAACTTCAAGCTTGAAAATCTGTCAATGTCGGACGAAGCACCTACATACGACGACATTGATTCTGAGGTCGAAGCGGCTGTTGCACTGCTACGGATGCTCGTCGCAGATCGTGGCCTTTTGGCCGATGTCCCCACCGAGTTGAGGGTTCAATTACTGAGTTTGGCTGGAGATCTTTACGAACCTGACCTCACTGCGCGCCGTCGTTTAATCAAAGATCAGCGCCGCAGCGACAAGAACGAAAAAACTGCTCGTCACCAAGAGAATCTCGCGCAGGCTGCCATTCGCGCCCTGCGCGCCAAGCCAGTGTTTGTGACGCCCAACGTTTTTCCGCCTGAACTTATTGAGGGTGACGAGATCAACGACGCTGACGAAACCAGTGCGGCCTTTGTTGAAACCAATAAGGAACAACACTGTTACGTCTGCAAGGTGAAGTACACGCTGATTCATTTCTTTTACGATCAACTCTGTCCCGAGTGCGCCGAGTTCAATTACAACAAGCGCGGCGAAACAGCCGATCTGGGTGGCCGTGTTGCATTACTCACTGGCGGCCGAGTCAAAATTGGTTACCAAGCCGGCATTAAGTTATTGCGCGCTGGTGCGCACCTGATTGTCACCACTCGTTTCCCCCGTGATTCGGCAATGCGTTATGCAGCCGAATCTGACTTCGCTCAATGGGGCCATCGCCTGGAGATCTATGGGCTTGACTTGCGCCACACACCAAGTGTTGAAGCCTTTTGTCAGCATGTGATGAGCACATACGACCGGCTTGATTACATCGTTAACAATGCCTGTCAAACGGTGCGCCGCCCACCCGAGTTTTATCGCCACATGATGGAACTGGAGAAAGCATCAATTGCCGATATGCCACCACATGTGCGCGAACTCGTGGGTGCTTACGAAGGTTTGCGGGGTTACAACATGTTACCCTCAGCCGAAGATGGCGCGCTGGAACTTGCTGGCCTCGCTCCCATAACAGCCCCCGGAATTACCCATTCGGCTGAGTTGTCTCAATCTGAACTCATCGCTGAAGATCACGACTTGCCATCACATCTATTTCCAGAAGGTCAACTTGATCAAGACTTGCAACAAATTGACTTGCGCGATCGCAACTCCTGGCGACTCACACTTGCAGAGGTGTCATCAGTTGAGTTACTTGAAACGCAACTCGTGAATGCTGTTGCACCATTTGTTCTCAACGCTCGATTGAAGCCATTGATGTTGCGCACTGAGAACCGCGATAAGCACATCGTCAATGTCTCAGCGGTTGAAGGTCAGTTTTACCGCAAACTAAAAACCACTCGTCACCCCCACACCAACATGGCTAAGGCCGCGCTGAACATGATGACACGAACATCTGCGGCCGATTATCACGCCGATGGCATTCATATGAACAGTGTTGATACCGGCTGGATCAATGACGAAGATCCAGTGCAGCTCGCGGATCGCAAGCGATCCGAACATCATTTCTATCCGCCACTCGACATCGTTGATGGAGCCGCTCGGATTGTTGATCCGATCATTGATGGCGCTAACACTGGTCACCACATTTGGGGGCAGTTCCTCAAGGACTACAAACCAACTGACTGGTAGACATTGACCATGACCGAAAAAGCCAATGTCCCACTCGCTGGTGCCTTCGGTGGCGGTGGCTTATTCGGTATTGGATATGCCATGGGAGTCATTGAAGGACTGCGCCAACAAGGTATTGATCTTTCCACTGCACCGATGCTGGGCACATCTGCTGGGGCCTGGGCTGCGGCGGCCACCGCTCTTCATCTGCCCTTTAAGGATCTCAAGGACATTAAGGTTCCGCGCTTTCCAGATCTACGCGCAGGGGTCCTTTCTAAAGCGGCGCATCAAGCCTTCGGAGATGCAATGCGTCCAAATGTCCATGTGGTGGCCTGCGCTGTTCGAGGTTTAAAGCGCACCGAACTAGATGGCACATTGATTCCTCTCGCGACAATGGTCGCCGCCTCTTGTGCCATACCAGGATTACTCGCACCGCAACGCGTCAACGGACGTTTGTTTATCGATGGTGGCGTGCGTTCAGGAGTCAGCGTCGATCTGGCAGCGCCTGCTGATCTGTTAATCGTCATCGCCCCACTTGCAGGCGCCATGTTCGGACCGTTTAACAACATCGTTGAGCGCAACACGCAACGCGAAATTGATCACTGGGCACGAACCCACGCCGGCGAGGTAAGGCTCTTCGCTCCGAACGCTACGACAGCCAAGATTGCGACATTGCCACATCATCTCTTTGACAAAGAACGCGCCACTCTCGCCTTTGAGCAAGGTCTGGTCGAGGGGCAACGGGACATATAAAAAATCTCGGTGTCGAAAGCAGAGAATTCTCCACTAACGACACCGAGATCTATTGAGCCTCACTACACATCAGCTACAGCCGCTGGTACTCCCACACGATGGGCAGGCGTGACATGAACCGGCACGGTTCATCTGCACGCCACACTGCATGCACATCGGTGCATCGCTGTGCTTGAGCGCCTTGCGAGCAATCTCTGCTGAATGATCGCTGACAGGCGCTACAGGGGCAATGCCCATTGACAACTGTGTGACTAATTCTTCGACGGACGGAATGCTTTTAGGATCAGTGGCCACATCGGCGCCATTTGACGACTGGTACGACGTCTCTTCAACACCAGGCAAGGTCGGTTGCAGACGCTCGTCCACAGAGAAGATGCCCATTTCTTCGCGCTCGTCGTAGGTCAAATATTCCAAGGCCAAACGACGGAACAAATAGTCCATGATCGAAGCAGCGAAACGGATGTCTGGATCGTCAGTCATGCCAGCTGGTTCAAAGCGCATGTTGACGAATGCTTCAACAAAGGCACGCATTGGCACGCCGTACTGCAAGCCGTAACTAATGCTCTTGGCGAAGGCATCCATAATGCCGGACAAGGTTGAGCCCTGCTTCGAAACCGTCAAGAAGACTTCACCTGGACGACCATCTTCGTATTCACCGATGGTTGCGAAACCCTTGCAGTCGGCGACTCGGAATTCAAATGTGCGACCGCGGCGACTGCGTGGCAACTTCTGACGAACCGGCTTGGAAATGACTCGCTCAACGATCTTTTCCACAACCGCAGTTGCTGCTGCCTCTGGATCATCGGCCTTGTCATCATCTTTCTTGGCTGTTGACAAAGGCTGACCGACTTTGCAGTTGTCACGATAGATAGCCACAGCCTTGATGCCCAGTTTCCAGGACAACATGTGCAGTGCTTCAATCTCTTCAACCGTGGCTTCTTCTGGCATGTTCACAGTCTTGGAGATCGCTCCCGACAAGAACGGTTGCACAGCACCCATCATGCGCACGTGGCCTTCGTAATGAATCGTATTGTCGCCCATTGAGCAAGCGAAAACTGGCAGATGCTCAGTTTTCAAATCAGGCGAATCAACGATGCTCTTATTGGTGTCGATGTAAGCAATGATCCGATCCACAACGGGACCCTCATATCCGAGGTTCGTCAAGGCTCGGGGCACCGTCTGATTGACGATGACCATGTTGCCTCCACCCACCAACTTCTTGAACTTGACAAGACCCAGGTCTGGTTCAATACCCGTTGTATCGCAGTCCATCATCAGACCGATTGTTCCAGTCGGTGCCAAAACTGTGGCCTGAGCATTGCGCACGCCGTACTCTTCGCCGTCGCGTACTGCAGATTCCCATGACTGCGAAGCGGCAGCTACTAGATCGGGTTGCACGATCTCGATGTTGTCAATTTCTTGATCAGCGTCACGGTGCATCCGCAACACGTTGAGCATGTAGCGCTCATTTACCGCGAAGCCAGCGTGTGGCCCCATGCGACTTGCTGTACGAGCACTGGTGGCGTACGCATGGCCAGTCATCAAACTGGTCAAAGAAGCAGCCCACGCACGACCTTCAACAGAATCGTAAGCCAGACCAAGAGCCATCAACAACGCTCCGAGGTTGGCGTATCCAAGCCCTAACTGGCGGAACTTACGACTGTTCTCCCCGATCATCTCCGTTGGATAATCGGCCCGGCCAACCAAGATTTCTTGAGCAGTGAACATTGTTTCGATGGTGTGCTTATAAGCCTCAACATCAAAAACATCTTGATCATCAAGGTATTTCAATAAGTTGATTGAGGCCAAGTTACATGCAGAGTTATCAATGTGCATGTATTCGCTACACGGATTGGATCCGTTGATCCGACCAGACGCATGAGACGTGTGCCATTTGTTGATTGTGGTGTCGAACTGCAAACCAGGATCAGCACAATCCCACGAAGCTTCTGCTATCTGACGCCACAAGTCGCGAGCCTGCACGGTACGCACTGGTTCGCCCGTCTTGACTGCTCTGAAGGACCATTCTTTACCTTCAACAACTGCGTTCATGAAATCGTCAGTAATACGCACCGAGTTGTTGGCGTTTTGATATTGCACGCTGAACGAATCCGAGCCGTCAAGATCCATGTCAAATCCTGCGTCACGCAAAACGCGTGCCTTCTTTTCTTCTTTGGCTTTGCACCAAATGAACTCTTCAATGTCTGGGTGATCAACGTTAAGGATGACCATTTTGGCCGCACGGCGAGTCTTGCCACCAGACTTGATCGTTCCGGCAGAAGAGTCGGCACCACGCATAAAACTGACAGGGCCTGAAGCGGTTCCACCACCCTGCAAAAGCTCAACACTGGATCGAATCTTTGACAGGTTGATACCCGAACCAGATCCACCTTTGAAGATAGTTCCTTCTTCGCGGTACCAGTTCAGGATGGCGTCCATCTTGTCCTCAACCGCCAAGATGAAACAAGCACTGGCTTGCTGCGGCACACCCTTCACACCAATGTTGAACCACACTGGACTGTTGAAAGCGGCGCGTTGCGTGACGAGAATGAACTTCAATTCATCACTGAAGTTTTCTGCCTCGGCTTGATCGACGAAATAACCTCCCTCGATACCCCAAGTCGTGATTGTGTCAGCAACTCTGTCAATAACCTGACGCAACGACGTTTCGCGTTCTTCAGTTCCTGGTGTGCCACGGAAGTATTTCTGAGACACGATGTTGGTGGCGTTCAGCGACCAGCCAAC
>JBAWVW010000048.1:0-14176 GCA_037147055.1 Actinomycetes bacterium | reverse complement strand
ATGGTGGCGATCGCTCACGCCAGTGACGGTGGTGGATCAATTCGAATCCCCGCGTCATGTTGTGGATTAGTCGGATTGAAAACTTCACAAGGTCGTATCTCAATGGGCCCCGCACGCGATGAGAGCAACCTCGGTGTTGAGCATTGTGTGAGTCGAAGTGTGCGCGATACCGCACTGCTCTTAGATGCCACACATGGACCTGGTGTCGGCGATGTAATCATTGCTGCTGCGCCTATTCGTCCTTATGTGCAAGAAGTTGGAGCCGATCCTGGTCGATTGCGAATCGGTCTACTTGATCACAACCCACGCGGTGGTGACACACACCCCGACTGTGTTGAAGGGGTGCGACAAACTGCCAAACTCTTGGAATCTCTCGGGCATCATGTTGAGCAAGGTTGGCCAGAAGTCTTATCGGATGCCACAGTAGGTAGTACCTTCGGCGTGTTGTGGAGCACCAATATGGGAACCGCCGTCCGACGCTTCAGCGAAGCCCTCGGTCGCCCAATGACTATTGATGACATCGAAGCAATGAACTGGGCCCAAGCCGAATTTGCCAAGGGTCTCAATGGCGTTGACTTTGCCCTGGCGCAATCTGCGTCAATCAAATTTCGCCGTGCTGTTCAATCTTGGTGGACTCAAGGATGGGACTTGTTGCTGACACCCACACTCGCTAGCCCACCATTAGCCGTTGGTTCAATGCCCAACAATGCCGCCAATCCGATGGCGCCATTACGCGTTTCGGGTGAGTGGATTACTTTTACTTCACAATTCAACATGAGTGGACAACCCGCGATCAGCCTGCCGTTACATCGCACCGCAGAAGGTCTTCCTGTTGGCATGCAACTTGTGGCCGCCTATGGTCGTGAAGACTTACTCATTCGCGTTGCTTCTCAGATTGAGCAAGCAGTTCCTTGGGCTCATCTCACACCCAGTTTGTGATCAGTCAATATTTCGTTCACCTATCACCGCTGCAATGTCCACACATCCATAAATATGTGGAAAGGCTTCGGGAGCAGCGCCCAATCGTTCCACTATGACCTTGCTACTCAACAGGGATTCATTGATCTCTAATAAAACAAGTTCATCATCGGAGAGATCAGCATAAAAGCGATCTCGCACGCCTCGCCATTGACTTTCAAAACTGCAATGGGTGTATCCCTCGTGAGCAACTGTGACACCACGAGTTGACCAAAGGTACTCCCCTGTCGATTTCGCGGTTTCCCAGTCGGAACGAACTGCCAAATGCAGAATCATCGTGCAGTCCATCCACCATCAACAACAATCTGCTGACCTGTCATAAATGAACAGGCATCTGATGCCAATAACAATAAGGCGCCATCAAGTTCTTGCAGTTCGCCCATTCTTGGAATCGGTGAGTTTTGCTTGAGGAAATTCATGCTGGCCTCGTCGTCCATGGCCGCCGTCATCTCCGAAGGAAACCATCCAGGACATAATGAATTCACTTTGATGTTTCGGCGTGCCCACTGCAATCCCAGTTCGCGCGTCAAGTTGAGCACGGCTCCCTTTGATGCGCAGTAGTGCGCCTGCTTGACTGGACTTGAACCGACAATTCCAAACATAGAGGCGATGTTGACAATGTTTCCTCCACCGGCCTCCTTCATGTATGGAGCACACAATTTTGAGAGATGCCAGATGGCAGTCACATTGACTTCCATCGCCGTGCGAAATGTTTCAAGATCCTCCTCCTCAACAGCAACTTTGTGGCCAACACCCGCGTTATTTACAAGAATCCTTGGGGGTCCAACTCGTCGCACAGTTTCAGTGATCAATCTCTCGCGATCAGTGGCTTCGTTGAGATCAGTCGCAATGACAATTGATCCGGGCAACTCATGCATTAAGGCTTGCAAGCGCTCAACTCGTCGCGCTGCTAGCACCACAGTTGCTCCAGCAGCGTGCAACGTGCGTGCAAAGTGCATGCCGAGACCCGACGAGGCGCCGGTGACGATAGCAACTCGACCGTCAAGCCGAAACACCGACAGGGGATTATGATTCAATACTTGGTTCATGCTCTCAGGTTAGGGCGATCACAAGTTTCTTTAAGTATTCATCTTGTGTCATAGTGAGCAATGGCTTCTGTGCGACACATTGTTTTAGTACACGGTGCTTGGCACGGTGCTTGGTGTTTTAGCGCCCTGCAGACTGCACTAGACAGTCGCGGAGTACCCAGTATCGCCATTGACTTGCCAGGTCACGGCGCTTCCACGGCTGCCCTAACCGATCTTCATGGAGATGCTCAATGCGTGGTTGACACTCTCGCGACGTTGCGTTCACGCGGCGTTGACAATGTTGTCCTCGTGGGTCACAGCTACGGCGGAGCGGTCATCACTCAGGCTGCATTCATTGACCCTCGTATTGCCCATTTAGTTTATGTGGCAGCATTTGTGCCCCAAGCCGGACACAGTGTTATCTCTCAACTGATGTCAATGCCTCAACAGAATGTCATGTTGGCAAGTGCCATGATCGCCACCGATGATGGCAACAGCGTCATCAATCCCGAGTTAGCGCCGGCCGCGTTCTATGGATCGTGCGCCCCAGAGGTTATTGCTGCGGCGATCGCACGACTGTCTCCACAACCCATGGCAACGATGACTCGAGAAGTGACTGGATCACCTCCCAAAGATATTCCTTCAACTTATGTGTTGTGCTTGAGAGATAATGCTGTGCACCCTGAGCACCAAAAAATTATTGCCCAACTGTGCAACACGCTCGTCACTCTTGACACGGATCACTCGCCCTTCATCTCTATGACTTCGGCAACTGCCGACATCCTGGAAAGCGTCGCCCGATCATGAAGATCCGCGTTGGCTATGGACTCGGTGTTCGCACCACACTTAACGACGATGGCTTTGCTCAAGTCGTGGATGCATTAGAACAATTATGTTTTGACAGTTTGTGGGTGAGTGAGCGCATCGGTGGCGAAGCACCGGACCCGTTGGTGGCGATGTCGTTTGCCGCAGGACGAACGAAAAAGTTGAAGTTCGGCATGAGCGTCATGGTTTTACCCGGACGCAACCCAGTCATTCTCGCAAAAGAATTAGCCACCCTTGATCGACTTTCTAATGGTCGCCTTTTGCCCGCTTTCGGATTGGGTGTGGCTGACCCTCACGAACAACAAGCCTTCGGTGTTGCTCGCGAAGAACGCGCCAAAAGATTTAATGAAGCCCTTGAAGTGATCCGCGCTTGCTGGACTCAGCCGTCAGTCACCCATCACGGAACCTTCTTCAACTATGACGACTTGCGAGTTCAGCCAAAGCCATTTCAAAATCCTCCTGATGTGTGGTTGGGAGGAATTGCTCCGAGCGAGTTAAAGCGCGTCGGACGTTTGGCTGATGGTTGGTTGCCAAGTTTCGTGACTCCCAGTGACGCCAATGCGGGACGCATTGAAATCCAACGTGTCGCTGCCGAGCATGAACGCGAAATAGACCCAGAACATTTCGGCGTGTTAATTCCTTATGCCCACGGGCCATTGCCCGACGCTGTCGTCAAAGGTCTGATGAGTCGACGTCCTGATCTTGATGACATCAGTCAGTTGGTGCCACAAGGTTGGCTTGGTCTGCAAGATTCAATCAAGCGATTCATCGACGCCGGCATGTCAAAGTTTGTTGTCTTGCCCATTGTTGAGCCAAAAACCGCTCACGAATGGGTTGATCATC
This sequence comes from Actinomycetes bacterium, assembly GCA_037147055.1. Taxonomy (GTDB): domain Bacteria; phylum Actinomycetota; class Acidimicrobiia; order Acidimicrobiales; family Ilumatobacteraceae; genus Casp-actino8. Next base: position 10,502 of record JBAWVW010000048.1, on the reverse strand, counting down.
TCGCTGTAGCCGCCGATCAGTTACTGCCATTACAAAACTGATGAGGCGAAGGGCGAAATCCATGCGTGGACATTGCGGCCAATAGCCTCAATGTCGTAGCCACCCTCTTGCAGAATCAAAGTGGGCAATCCGAGTTGTTTCACCACTTCTCCGCAACGCCGATAACCGTCCGTGGTGAGTGCAAGATCACTAATCGGATCATTCCAATATGTATCAACACCCAATGACACGATCACCATTGATGGCCCGAATGCGGCGATCTGTTCACATACTCCGGCAAGTCGCGATACATACTCGTCGTCTTCGGCTTCTGGCCCGAATGCCACATTGATGTTGTAGCCGCGCCCTTTGCCCGCACCAACTTCATCTTCGTGACCGATGAACCAGGGGTAGGCCCGCTTGGGATCACCATGTAGAGAAACAAACTGCACATCGTCGCGCTCATAGAAAATTTGCTGTGTGCCATTGCCATGGTGATAATCAACATCAAGCACAGTGACTTTGGTACCCGTCGCCGATGCAACATGATGAGCAGCGATGGCCGCATTATTGAAATAGCAAAACCCACCGAACACATTTGCTGCGGCATGGTGTCCGGGGGGACGACACAAACCGTAAGCCGAGGGTGCACCAGCAAGAATTTTCTCTGCTGCTGTGAGTGCCACATCAACTGATGCCCTCGAAGCTATATAAGTACCTTCAACCATTGGAGTCGCAGTTTCGTAGCACCAATAACCAAATGCAGCCGCCGCACCTTCGGGTGGGCGCGCCGCGCTCATGCCTTCACGTAGCCCAACATGCAACATCGCTTCAGGAGCAAACTCATGACGCCCCGTGGAGCGATGGATTTCTGGCCATGCACTTTCCAGGTAGTCAATCAGGCCAAGAGCATGCACCGCTTCAATAGGGGAACGACCATGTTCAATGAGTCCAACAAAATTAAAACGCGAATCAGTTTCCAGTTGCTGACGAATCGTCTCGGCACGATCGGGACGTTCATATGTCGGGATTGGCTGACCTAAATTAATTTCCATCTTTGGGTTTTGACGGCGGTGCAGATCGGTCCAAACGACATCCATCAGGCAACACTAAACCGAAAACACGTTCACTCTCTAGATCAACGACCGGTGTTGCGAAATGGTGTGTCAAGAAAGGGTGGCCAGTCGCCGCCACCATGCGCTTCAATTGATGCACCGCTGACATATGCCGCCAACGGTGAAGCCAAAAAGACACACACATCGCCGATCTCCGTTGCGTCGGCCAAGCGACCGATAGGAATTTGACTTCCCGTTCGACGCACTCCTTCTTCGTCACCATAATGAAGGTGTGCCAGTTCAGTGCGAACCATCCCGACAGTCACTAGGTTCACGCGAACTTTGGGCAACCACTCCTGCCCTGTTGTCTGTGTGTAGTTGACAAGCCCTGCCTTAGCAGCACCGTAGGCAGCGACAGTAGGAGCGGGGCGAACAGCTGACACGCTTCCGATATTGATGATCGATCCACCATTGATCTGGCTCTGCATGTGACGGTTAGCTACTTGGCTACACCACATCGCGGTGAACAAATTCACTGCCACGATCTTTTGCGAGAAATTAGCAGAGACATTGGAGGTATCGGACGGCGGACTACCACCCGCATTGTTGACCAAGATGTCAAGACTGCCAAAACGGGCAACGATCTGATCAATGAGTGCCTCGGCCTGATCAAACTCACGTAAATCTGCTGGATAGGCGGCCCACTCAGGAGGCAGACCCTCGGGGATAGTGCGCGCGCAAACAACAACCTGTGCGCCAGCGTCGGCAAATCGTTGAGCGATTCCTCGACCGACGCCCTTAGTGCCGCCCGTAATCAGCGCTACTTGTCCAGAAAAGTCAATGGTGATTGCCACGTGACAAACCTTAGCGGCAACTTTGCGCTCGTTTCTGACGCTTCGTCAGATGCCGAGTACGCTGAAGTGATGGGAATCACCTCGAATATCGACGAGAACGGCATCGCCGAAGTCGTCATGGACTGTCCGCCCGTCAATGCCCTCACCGTTGCGGAATGGTTTGAGGTCGCCGACACCGTGACCGCACTTGGCCGAAATACCAGCGTCCGCGTCGTTGTTTTACGCGCCGAGGGTCGCGGCTTCAATGCTGGAGTCGATATCAAAGAGATGCAGAAGACCGAAGGTTTTGAAGCCCTCCTCGGAGCCAATAAAGGTTGCTACGCAGCTTTTGCCGCCGTCTACGACTGTCCCGTTCCAGTGATATCGGCCGTGGCTGGGTTTTGTGTCGGTGGCGGCATCGGATTGGTCGGCAACAGCGACATCATCATCGCTAGCGACGACGCGTTCTTCGGACTGCCTGAAGTTGACCGTGGGGCACTCGGCGCAGCGACCCATTTGGCACGTCTGGTCCCCCAGCACAAAATGCGCGCCATGGTCTACACCTCGGCAACGGCTACTGCCGCCGAACTCCACGCATTCGGAAGCATCTTGCAAGTTGTCCCCCGCTCAGAACTGCGCGATGCGGCGATGAAAGTTGCTCAAAGTATCGCCGACAAGCATCCGACGGTGATTCGCGCTGCCAAAGAAAGCCTCAATGGCATTGACCTGTGGGATGTTAAGCGTAGTTATCGCTTTGAACAAGGTTTTACCTTTGAACTAAACCTGACGGGGGTCGCCGATGAGTTACGTGATGATTTCGCTGGCACCGATAAAAAAAGTAAGAAAGACGGTCAGTAACTGTGTCTGAAGTACGCAACAAGTTAATTTCAGAAACCCAAGCCATTGCTTCACTTGAAAGTGGAATGACACTTGGCATCGGTGGCTGGGGAAGCCGACGTAAGCCAATGAGTTTGGTGCGCGCACTATTGCGATCCGACATCACTGATCTCACTGTTGTTTCGTATGGAGGACCCGATGTGGGTTTACTGTGCGCAGCTGGCAAAGTGAAAAAACTGGTCTACGCCTTTGTCTCTTTGGATTCCATTGCGCTTGAGCCTCATTTTCGCATCGCGCGCCAATCGGGCACAATTCCTGAGCCAGTCGAATGGGATGAAGGAATGTTGCAATGGGCGTTATTTGCTGCTTCATTGCGCCTGCCATTCCTGCCAACTCGTGCCGGTTTAGGCAGTGGCGTTATGGACGTCAATCCAACGCTCAAAACCATCAATTCTCCGTACGCCGATGCTGAAGAACTTCTCGCAGTTCCCGCGCTTCGTCTTGATGCTGCATTTGTTCATATGAATCGCGCGGACACTCGCGGCAATGCCCAGTATCTCGGACCCGATCTATATTTCGACGATCTCTTCTTAGGCGCCTGCGAGCCAGGTCGTCGTTTTGTCAGTGCCGAAAAAATCATTGCGACGCAAGATCTCCTGAACGAAGGCACCTTTCACACCCTCAAGATCAATCGCTCAATGGTTGATGGTGTGATTCATGCTCCCAACGGTGCGCACTTCACAACCTGTGAGCCCGACTACGGACGCGATGAGGCATTTCAAAAAGCGTATGTAGACGCCGCACGTGACCCGGAGACTTGGAAAGCATTCAGTGCTCGCTTCTTATCTGGTGATGAGTCCATTTATCAAGAGCAAGTTTTGTTGTGGCGGGCCGAAGTCAAAGCCGCTAAGGAGGCTACAAAATGAGTGACACGCCAGTACTTGCCGATGTCATCGCTGTCGCCTGCGCCGAGGCGTGGCGTGGTGACGGAGAAATTTTTGCCTCCGGCATGGGAGTGATGCAAATGCTCGGGGCACGATTAGCGCGCGCAACTTTTGAACCCGACCTCATGATCAGCGACGGTGAAGCATTCTTTATCGCTGGTGACTTGCCCATCGGTGGAACAGACAAAGTTGTTGAGGGTTGGATCCCCTTTCGCAGTGTTTTTGACACCGTTGCAGGCGGACGCCGACATGTGATGATGGGCGCAAGCCAAATTGATCGCTATGGCAACACCAACATTGCCAACATTGGTCCGTGGGCCAAACCAAAGTCGCAATTGCTCGGAGTGCGCGGTGGACCGGGCAATACTGTCAATAACGCCACTAGTTTTTTTATCCCTAAACATCAAACTTCGGTCTTTGTACCCGTTGTTGACATGGTTAGCGGTGTTGGCTACGACCGCGCTAAAAAAGTTGGCGGGTTCATCGCTCAGCGCCATGACTTACGTCGCGTGATCACCAACCTTGGAGTATTTGACTTCAATACCCCTGATCATGCAATGCGTCTCGTCACTCTCCACCCAGGAGTCAGTCTCGATGATGTCGTCAGTAACACAGGTTTTGAGTTAGTCGTCCCTGCAGAAGTTTTGATCAGTCGCGGACCGACGGCACAAGAGAGCGCTGCCATCAACATCATTGACCCCAAGGGTCTCAGACTTCGGGAGATTGCCTCATGAGCGTCACACCACTACCCCGCTTGCGTACTCCCTTATGCGAACTCCTTGGTGTTGATTATCCAATAATTCAGACTGGCATGGGTTGGGTAGCTGGCCCCAAGTTGGTGAGCGCTTCTGCCAACGCTGGAATTATGGGAATTTTGGCAAGTGCCACGATGGACTTTGACCAACTCAAGACGTCTATCGCTGAGGTGAAATCACGCACGACCAAATCATTTGGTGTCAACCTGCGCGCAGACTCCGCCGATGTTCAAGATCGCATCAGTTTGATGATTGACGAAGGCATCAAGGTAGCCAGTTTTGCCCAAGCGCCTAAACCTGAATTGATTTCGCGACTCAAGGACGCTGGTGTTGTCGTAATTCCTTCAATCGGCGCCAAACGCCACGCCGAAAAAGTTCTTGAGTGGGGCGTGGACGCGGTTCTTGTGCAGGGTGGTGAGGGCGGCGGACACACAGGTTCGGTACCAACATCGGTTCTATTACCTCAGGTCGTCGATGCCGTTGCCGGTCGTGTTCCAGTCATTGCTGCAGGCGGTTTTTTTGACGGTCGCGGCCTCATTGCTGCTCTGGCCTATGGAGCATCAGGTGTTGCCATGGGAACTCGCTTCTTACTGACAAGTGACTCATCGGTACCGCAAACAGTCAAGGACTATTACCTCTCACGGGGAGTTCTCGACACTGTCGTCTCGGTGCAAGTCGATGGTGTACCTCATCGTGTCTTGCGTACCGACTTAGTGAATCAACTTGAGAGTGGCCGCGGAAAATTTCTAGCATTGCCACGCGCCGGAATCAATGCCTTGAAGTTCCGCAAAATGACGGGTGCAAAACTCCGTGACATGTTGCGTGAAGGACTGATGATGAAGAAATCTATGGACCTCAGTTATTCACAGATGGTGATGGCCGCAAATACACCAATGTTGCTCAAGACCTCACTAGTAGACGGCAAAACAGAATCTGGTGTGATGGCTAGCGGACAAGTCGTGGGAGTTATTGATGACCTGCCGACTGTCAACGATTTGATTGACAGCATTATCAACCAAGCCAATGCTGTCTTATTAGACCTCGAACGCCGCTAACTATCAGTCAGGGAATATGCGCTATGGCTATCACCACTCTGCACGGACCACACGACATACACCAAAGTTTGGGCAAGCACCTTGGTTACAGCGAATGGATGGAAATTACCCAAGATCGAGTCAATCTTTTTGCCTCAGCAACGGGAGATCACCAGTGGATTCACGTTGACCCTGAACGCGCCATCAATGGACCTTTTGGTGCTCCCATCGCCCACGGATATCTCACCTTGTCAATTTCTAATTTGTTTTTACCGCAAATAGTTGACGTGCAAGGTTTCTCGGCAGGGATTAATTATGGGACCGACAAAGTGCGCTTTCCATCCCCCGTCAAAGTTGGCTCTCGTATTCGTGGAGGCGCTGAATTAACAGCGGTGACCGAAGTCAAAGGTGGCTTACAAACCACGATCGTCATCACTATTGAAATTGAAGGCTCCAGCAAGCCCGCATGTGTGATCGAATCAATGAGCCGTTGGCTGACATCTTGAAATCACCAAAGCCGAACATTAGAGGAAAATATGTCAGTTCTTGATCTATACAAAATGAGTGGAAAAGTAGCCTTACTCTCTGGCGCTGGACGCGGTATCGGCGCGGCAAGCGCCCTCTGCCTTGCTGAGGCGGGTGCAGATATCGCGATTATGGCCCGCAGCGTTGATCAACTTGAATCAGTTGCCTCTCAAGCACGTGCGATGGGTCGCCGCGCAATCGTGGTGCCTTGCGACGCCAACAATGCCGAAGATGTGACTGCCGCAGTACAACGCACGATTGACGAACTCGGTCGCATTGACACAGTGATCAGTGTGGTCGGTGGCTCAATGCCCCAACCATTTATGAATACCAGCGACCGCGACCTGCGCAATGCCTTTGAGAATAATGTCATTAACGGCTTACGTCTGGTGCGTGAATGTGTACCACATCTGCTCACAGCAGGAGCCGGAGTAGTCGGGGCATCGTCAATCGTTATGGTTTCAAGCGCGATTGGACATGTAGTCGGGCGAGGCTATGTGGCCTACGGTTCGGCGAAGGCCGCTCTTGACCATGCTGTTGAACTGATGGCCGCCGACCTCAATCCAAAAATTCGCGTCAACGCCGTGGCCCCAGGAGCGATTCTCACCGAGGCCTTAGAAATCGTCGCCACAAATCCCGAACTCCGAGCCGCCATCGAGGGCGCTACACCCTTGCGACGCCTCGGGCAACCGAATGACATCGCGGCTGCAGTCTTGTTTCTCGCTAGCGCCGCCTCAAGTTACGTCACCGGTCAAATCATCGCTGTTGATGGTGGCGTGACAACAACCAACTTCAATTTCCCCATTGCCGATCTGTGAGTTCAAGCCCCGACAACACTGTGCAAGATAAGCGACACAGTTCGTTGGGTGCGTTTCGACATCATGATTTCGCAGTCTTTTGGACTGCTGCTGCTATTTCTAACGGTGGAAACTGGATGCAACTAGTCGCCGTTCCCGCATTGCTCTATGACATGACGGGGAGTTCCACCTGGCTAGGCATTTCATCAATGGCAGGATTATTACCAGCAGTTTTATTGACCCCGTACGCGGGAGTGTTATCTGACCGCATGAGTCGGCGCAAGATTTTGATGTATACCCAGACACTGCAGATGCTCTGTGCCTTTACCTTATGGACCTTATATCTCACTGGATCGATTCGGCCAATGCTGATTGTCACCATCGGACTGGTTGGCGGAGTTGCCACAGGATTTCAAACCTCTGCTTGGCAAAGTTATGTTCCGCTACTTGTCCCACCCGAAGAATTGCTCGATGCAGTCAAACTGAACTCGGTGCAATTCACCCTGGCGCGTGCAATTGGGCCAGGTTTAGCGGGGATTGTGATTAGCACACTGGGAACCGGTGCAGCGATATTTATCAATGCTGTCACTTATTTTTTAGTGATCAGCGCCTTGTTCATCGCCCGCCCGAAGCAAGTCATTGCTCCCGCTAGTGCCGGCAAGGTACGCGATGTCATCAAGGTTGGCGGCACTTTCGTGTGGCGTAATCGCCCACTACGAGTCGCCGTATTCCTGGCTTTTCTCACCTCATTGTGTGGGCAATCGCTGCAACACATTGCACCAGCAATCGCCGACCGTATCTTTCATCGACCTTCAACCGACAATGCTGGACTTCTTGTTGCACTTGGTCTCGGTGCTTTAACCTCCTCATTCTTTTCCGTTGCTATCGGAGATCGTATTCAACGCTCAACCCGACTTTTAGTCGCCTTAGTGTTGTATTCCATCAGCACGATGCTGATCCCCATTACTTCGCTCTACTGGGTCGGACTCGTTGCCTACTTCATTGGTGGTCTGGCATCTCTGCAGTCAGCCGTCGCATTAAATACGTTGATTCAAGGAACCGTCCCCGATCATTTACGGGGTCGTGCTCTGAGTTTCTATGTTTTGGGTATTTTGGCTGGAATTCCTCTTGGGGCATTCACCCTCGGACGTTTGGCAGATGTTTTTACGATGCGGGTCGCCTTATTCGGTGATGCCGCGGTCCTATTACTGGCAGTCATCATTTTGATCTCGCGGGGTTGGTTGTACGACCTCAACGCGACAAAGATTGTCGATGTGCATATATCGGACTCGATCACGTGAAATATCCAGAAGGAAGCAATCTGGACTACGACCAGGAGAGAATTAGTCTGGGTTCGGCACTTCGTCGACTCGGTCACGCCGTTGTCGGACATGAAGCCGAGATTGACCAATTGCGCGCGACCCGAATGTCGATTGATGCCCTCAGTCATATGCTCGAGTCGACACCGACCCGCATTCGCGATGTTGCACAATTTCTCGGATCAAAAACTGTCGAGGTTCCGGACGGTTCGGTCATAACTAGTCACATGTGTCGTCCCGGCTCGGGACCAGGAAGCCCCCACGGGCTTGACATGGTGGTGCGGCGCAGTGGCGACCATATCGAAGCGCGCTTTCAACTCGGTGCCTCCGTTGAAGGGGCTCCACAGCGAAGTCATGGCGGAATCGTGGCCTTAGCACTTGATGACTCGATGGGATTCGTGCTCAATCTCATCCACACCGTGGCCTACACCGGCGAACTGACGATCCGCTACAAATCGGCCACACCACTACATCGCCCGCTCGTGATCAAGAGTTGGTTGGGTAAGCGCGAGGGTCGCAAGCTTTGGCTTGAAGCTGAATTACGCGAAGACTTTGTCGGCGCCCCAAATATCGCAACAGCAACTGGTCTATTCATTTCAATTGAGGCGTACTGAAACTTTTCTGACAAACTGTGCATTGAGTTATAGGGGAATACATGTCCATCAGTGATCATCAACAAATTGCCGGCGATCGTTTCCCGAGGGAACTCGTTCGCCGTCTGTTAGACAACTATCGGGGCAAGACTCTTGATCATGCCCCGAGTTCGATGACTGAGCCCGCCACCGTTTTCACCGACCCAACTCGTTTTCAAAAAGAAGTTGACCTGTTGTTTCGACAGGGTTCTCATATCGTGGGATGGACTGGCGAACTTGCAAGGCCAGGAACATTTGTCACGAAAAATGTAGCCGGTCATCCGATTCTGATTACTCGAGCCGAAGACGGGGTCCTGCGCGCTTTTCGCAATGCCTGCAGCCACCGTGGAGCCCAAGTCGCTCAGGGTTGTGGCGAAGCACGTCGCCTCACCTGCCCCTACCACTCGTGGTCTTACGAACTTAACGGCGACCTCGCTGGACAACCACAGGCCTACGCATTCAGTGATATTGATAAAAGCACTCTCGGACTCGCTCCTCTACCGATCGCCGATGTGGCTGGATTGATTGCTGTCAGTCTCAGCGACGACGGTGATCCGGCAGCTGCTTTTGCTGATATCGAACCTCAACTACGTTGGTGTGGCTATGACCAACATGAAGTTGTCTGCCAGCACACTTGGACCCTGAGAGCCAACTGGAAGATTGCTTTCGACGTCAATCTTGAGTCGTATCACGTGGATCATCTCCATCGCGATACTTTGTCAAACCTCGTTTTACACAATCCGATTTATGACAGTTTCGGTCGACACGCACGTTGGGGATTCCCAACGGTAGGCACTGAAAAAGTTGTGGATCTCCCCGAAGAGCATTGGCCCGGGATCATGCCCGTGAGCATCATCCATACTTTGTTCCCGAGCACCGTTTTATTGGAAACACCAGTGAGTTGCCAAATGTTTCGTATCTATCCGGGCGACAACGTTAACGAATGCACTGTGGATCTGACGGAAGCTTCGCTGAAGCCGATCACCAATGAAGAAGATCGTGCCGCCCGCCAAAAGGGGGCAGATTTCGCCGCCCTTGTCGTGGGCACTGAGGACTTTCCCGCTGCCGAACAATGTCAACGTGGCGCAGAAATCGGTCTCAAGAATTTTGTTTTTGGAAGTAATGAGCCGATGTTGCAACATTGGCATCGAGCCTGGCAAAACGCACTCAACAACAAGGGATAATTATGACAACTGTTTCCATTACTCAGGCCTTCGCTGACAAAGCCGCTCAAGCCCCCGATCGTGTGTCAATCACCTGCGGCGATCAATCAGTGACGCGAGCCGAACTTGAAAGCCGCACCAACCGTCTTGCTCGGGCATACGCCAATCTCGGTGTCTCCCAAGGTCGCTATGTCACCGTCGCTCTTCCTAACTCGGTTGAATTCTTTGAAGCGGTCGTCGCTATTTGGAAACTCGGTGCGACACCTCAGCCAGTGAGTTATCGCCTGCCAGATCGCGAACGTCACGCGATTGTTGAATTGGCGGATGCGGCACTTGTTGTTGGCGTTTCATCACAGGCTCATCCAACGAGGACATCTGTGCCTCAAAACTTTGAACCTGACCAGACCCTGAGTGATGCTGCGTTACCTGATTTGATTTCTCCAGCGTGGAAAGCGCCAACCTCTGGTGGATCAACGGGGCGGCCTAAGTTAATCGTCGCTAGTGATCCAGGAACAGTCAACGTCGGTGCCCCAGGTATGGGGCAACAAGTGGACGGAGTGGTCTGTATCCCGGGACCGCTCTATCACAATGCTCCATTTTCGTTTGCGAGTTCTGCCCTCTTTCACGGT
>JBAWVW010000047.1:0-14250 GCA_037147055.1 Actinomycetes bacterium | reverse complement strand
CTTGTGTCGTAGGACCAAGCATGAAAAGGACAGGTAAATCGACGCGTGGTACCACGCTCTTGTGTCTCCACAATGACACCGCGATGACGACATGAATTGACAAAAACTTTGAACGATCCATCTTGATCGCGTGTGGCGAGAATTGGAATACCTAAATCATTATTGGTGATGAAAGAACCGATCTCAGGTAGATCTCCCGACAAACCGATGCAGTGAGGCATACCAACAAAGAATTCCTGCCACTCGCGTTCAGCAAGCACTGGGTCGGTATAAGCCGTTGTTGACATCCTGACGACCCCGCCCGCATCGACAGTGGTTCCCGAGTCAATCTGAGCGCAAAGTTGCTTAATAAGTCGGACCTGTTCAGTATGACGCATTTTCTAATCCTACTTTTTTCCTCGACAACTGTCAGAACAAAACTTCACATGTTCCCAATCACGGGCCCACTTCTTGCGCCACTCAAATTTCAAGCCGCATGATTCGCAAATACGAGGCACAAATCCATTCTTGGTTTTAGCCACATAATTCATGCCCATAGAGTACGGTCATCTCGTGCAACAAACGTCTCTCCTTCTCAATTTTCTGGCAACTTGGACCATGGTCGGAGTCATCTGGTTTGTGCAATTAGTCCACTATCCACTTCTTTCCATTGTGCCCGTTGAGAATGCTGCGTCAATCGCCATCGTGCACCAGCGACGCACTGGTTTCGTCGTCGGACCGCCCATGGCTGTTGAAGGAGTGACCACATTATTCTTGTTGTGGTCCCGACCTGACGGCGTGTCACTGTGGATGCCATGGATAGCTGCGGTCTTTCTTGCCATCGCACTCGGATGCACAGTGTTGTTGTCAGTGCCGCGACATGAGCGCATGGTTCGCCAACCTGATGCGAAGACAGGACGTGAGTTAGTACTCACCAATTGGCCGCGCACCATTGCGTGGTCAATGCGCGGTGTGCTGACTGCGATGATGGTGTCCCAAGTACTGCTGTAATCGTCGCATCCACCCTTATTTGCCAAAGGTTCTCGGCACGGGGATGGTGCGAAATTCGCCGCCACACTGCGCGTGATCAATATAGAAGTTACTGGAATGCACCCCAAGGTTGAAGAACGTCACCCAAAGGTCTGAATCTCAAAAATATTTTTCTCATGTTCTCGCCGCCTAAGGCAGCGAGAACATGAGAAAAATAAATAAAATAGATAAATAGTTAAAAAGCCCGCACGGGACGGACGTAGAACGTGTTGTCCTTGCCGTAGTTGTACTGACCGCCGTAGTCGAAACCCTGGACCCACGCGGGGTTGTCGCCGCCCTCAGAAGAACTCCAATAGCCGTCAGTAGAAAAACCACCAAGCGGTGGGCTCACATTATGGAGATTCGTATACATCTGGTTCAACTCATCTTTCGACGGCAAAAACCAGTCATCGAGGGTGTTGTGGCTGTAATCGTCCGCAAGATCGGCAGCAATACCTACGGTCAGACATTCAGCCAAAATATCTGCCGTGTTCTGCTCACCAGTCCCAATCGTTAGCCCATCAGTACTAATCGGAGTGCCGTAACAGCCCCACTCAGCAGTCGGGTCAGCAGTCGCCCCGTCACAGTTGTTTTGCCAGCCGGCACAAGCTACCTCAAAATATTGGGAACCCAGAGCACGGGTCAGATCAACATAGAAGATTGTGCCACCACCAGGCCCCGTATCGCCCACAGCACACGAACCACCCATCGCACACGTCAACGCAATCGTTGTAGTAGTAGTCGTCGTCGTCGTTGTAGTAGTCGTCGTCGTAGGTGCAACCGTCGTCGTCGTCGTCGCAGCAACCGTCGTCGTTGACGGTGCGCACGGATCAGTCACTTGCGGCGCCAACGCTAAACCACCAAGCAACACCAATGGAGCCACCACAACCGACATCCGGCCAGCAGATTGACGCACCCAACGCGTCACAATCACACCAGCAACTAACGCAAACAAACCAGCGACCAACACAAACGTCGACCCACCAGTCTCAGGCAAATCACACACACCAACAGCAAACATCACAAAACCCTCCTCAAGGATCTCAAATAAGATATTTTAGACATATTCACACTACCCCCCCCGGCACCAAAATCAAGTACCCGCACAACCACCGACCGCCCGCGACACCCACCTTCCAAAAAAATTGCGTTTCGCGTTCCAAACATAAACTCAAACCCCAACCAACACCGCACTAATAGCGTGTGGAATTACGCACCCCAGGCTCTGTGCACAAGCAAGCTCTATGCCCTCAACTATTTTTGTTCTCGGGCCAATTCTTTGGCCAATTCTCATTCACTGTCAGCGACCACTTTGGATCTCGTCGTTCAAGGAAAGCCGTGACACCTTCACGAGCATCAGCCTTGCCCATCAAGTGCTGATGCAAAGCACTTTCGGCTTGATTCATGTCGTCCGACGTCATGGAGAATGACTCCCACAGCAGTCGCTTGCTGATTGCCACAGATACTGGAGCGGTATTGATTGCGATGTCGTGCGCTACTTCTAGGGCCTGCGGTAAAACTTCATCGTTTGCGAAAACACGTGAAGCAATACCTAACTCAAGTGCCTCTATCCCATTGAAAGTCCGTCCCGTGAGCAAAATGTCAGCGGCCTTCGCAAGCCCAACGAGTCGCGGTAATGTCCAATGGCTCATCGCATCTGGCATCACTCCACGACGGACTTGCACAATGCCATATTTTGCGTCCTGCGCCATAAAACGGAGATCACAATGCAGAGTAAGTGTCAGTCCGATACCGATGGCGTGACCGTTGACCGCCGCTATGACTGGCTTACGAATCTTCCATGCGGGTGGGTTCACTGGGTTGGAACTGAAATCTGTTACGTCGGTTTGTTCAAAGACATCGGCGCCTTTTGAAAAATCAGCACCAGCGCAAAACGCTGGAGGAGTTCCGGTGATGACGACGACACGTACTGCGTCATTAGTGTCCGCCATTTGATAGATGTTGCCGAGTGCCTGCCCCATTGCTGCACTAAAAGCATTGCGCGTGTCGGGTCGGTTTAGGGTCGCAACAAGGACGCCATCGTCATGAAGTTCGCAAAGAAGATCAGTTGTCCCAGTATCAATGACCACGGTCATGACAAGCGACCCGACGCTGTCTTAATCGCGCTAATCGTTTGGGCGATGCAGCTATCACTGATCGGATAACCAGGGAAGTAGAGACACACTCGGTCCGCCTGATGACCAAAACGACGAACAATTTCAGTTGCCACTTCGCTGGGGGTCCCAACAACGGCGATAGTCCGTAAGAGATCTTCATCTATCTTGCTCGCCATACCCGCCCAATCGCCTTGCTTTGACAAAGCATTGAGTTCAACTTGTAAGTCGCCGCGCCCTAAAACCTCGAGAACTGGACGGTAAGAAGGCGTTGAACCATAGAAGCCAATCAACGTTTTCACACCACTCATTGCATTTGTGATCTCCTCGCTAGTCTCCCCCACAGCACACATCACTTCCACGATGATCTCGAAATCGCTTCGTTGGCGACCACTCTTAGCGAAACCGCGTTCAATGGCAGGCATAGTCCGCTCCACGAAGTGACGTTCCGAGTTAAAAGGCATGACGAGTAATCCATCGGCAACCTCGGCAGCCATCTCAGTCATCTTTGGACCAAGAGCACCAACGAGCACCGGAACCTTTCCATAAGGATTCGGCCCTGGATTGAAGTTGGGTGTCATCAGCGTGTGCGTTGTCCATGTGCCACGAAAATCGAATGGGCCTTCGCCAGCGAAGTGGTCCAGAATTGCCTTAGTGGCACACACCCATTCGCGCATCTGCGCTACCGGTTTTTCCCACACTGACCCGTAACGCTTCTGAATATGTGGACGGATTTGCGAACCTAAGCCGAGACGGAAACGCCCCCGACTCAGGGTTTGAAGATCATCGGCCGCATAAGCCAAGTGCAGTGGGCTTCGCGGAAAAGCCATTGCCACATTTGTCATCAAATCAATATTCGTCGTCGTACTTGCTAAGACCAATGGGAAAAATACGTCGTGAGCATTCTCAAAACTGAATAATCCATCGGCTCCGAGAGCCTGAAGCTCGGCGGCACGGGAAGCAGCATCACTTGGACCTGACATTGCGAGCGAAATATCAATTTTCATTGCAGCCTCATTTCTGACACGTCAATGGATCTTAGGTCTCCATGGCGTAGCACTAGCAAACCCTTGACATGGTAAGACATAACCATGCTCAGTGATGAAAAAATTCTGATTACTGGTCCAGCAGGTCAGATCGCCCTACCTTTGGTCAAATCCCTGGCGACCAATAATGAGGTGTGGGGTATTGCTCGCTTTAGCGAACCAAACACGCGTGAAAGCGTCGAGTCACTCGGGGTCACCACTCGCGCCATTGACTTGGCGACGGGTGACTATTCATCATTGCCTGACGACTTCACCTATGTCTTGCATCTAGCGGCCTTCAAAACTGAAGGTTTTGACTACAACCATGCACTCACCGTCAACGCCGAAGGAACAGGTTTGTTACTCAAACATTGTCAGCGAGTAAAAGCGGCTCTGATCATGTCAACTCAATCTGTGTATAAGCCTGTGGCAGATCCACTCCATGCCTTCAGTGAAAATGATCCACTCGGTGATGTCAACTACGTCATGTCTCCGACTTATTCAATCTCAAAAATTGCCGAAGAATCTGTCGCTCGCTTTTGCGCTCGCGCTTACAACATCCCTGTCACCATTGCCCGCATGAATGCCTCCTACGGACCCAACGGCGGGTTGCCTACGTATCATCTTGACTGGGTCCTGGCTGACAAACCAATTGTCACTCGTTGGGACCCGTGTCGCTACAGCCTGATTCATCAAGATGACATCAATAATCAACTTGAAGCATTACTTGACGCTGCCAGCGTGCCTGCCACGATTGTCAATTGGGCGGGTGACGAAACTCCATCTGTCCAAGAATGGTGCGCTTTTATGGGAGAACTCACTGGTCGCTCACCAGATGTCCGAGTTGTTGATATGCCAGGTACACCACGAGGGGCAATCGCCGATGTCACCAAACGGCGAGCGATTACGGGAGCATGTCAGGTCTCGTGGAAAGAAGGAATCCGTCGCACCTACGCCGAGCGCCATGCCGATTCAACGAGCAACCAAATGACTGTCAGTGGTCAGTCAGCAAAACTGCTGAATGAGATCAGAAAATTATCGTGAACACAAACCAAGACATCATCATTGCTCTTGGTGGAGAAAAATCGTGGATACACAACTGGTCACTGGGAGGTTGTGAGTTCTACGGCGAGATCATGGACGACGCCACGTTTGGAGTGTGGCTCTCAAGCGAACCGATATCGCCTGATGACTACGCCGAACTTGTCGCCCCCGAAGGTTTTCGCAAGTCAGGCGTCGGTCGCAGCCAACACGATGCAGCGTTTTTTCTGCGGCCTCCGGGAGCAGATGTGGATGGTCCCGTGTCTTCGATGGTCGTTGATGGTCGTTCCTTCGGCCTTGTTGCACGACCAGGAAAACCCGAGTCAGGTTTCTCTGGAGTGATGGTGTTACCGGTGTATAAGAGCCACCGTCTGTTCTTCGCTAGCGGTCGCACCTTAGAAATACTTGACACGGGCGATGGCTTTTCGCTTTTGCCGCAAGCGGTTGAATCTCATCTGGGACGCCGTAAAGATCTGCGTATCAAGCGCCAGATGCCAGACGGTTGGACCTTGCGAGACATCACGCTCAAAGAGAACCTTGTCATTGATCTTCCCTGTCCGGCCCGAGTTGCGATCTTTAAGAATGGCGACATTTTCCATGGGCCCGTTGAATTAGATTTACCGACATGACGACACCAACTTTTCTTCGGGCACCTGACGAGAACTTCGCCACCCTTACCGACTTTCCGTACCAGCCGCACTATGTCGATATCGCCGGATTAAGGATGCATTACATCGATGAAGGTCCATCCGATGGTCCCGTGGTCTTGATGCTGCATGGCATGCCGACGTGGGCGTACCTCTATCGCGACATAGTTGCCGAACTTGTATCCCATGGATACCGATGTATCGCTCCCGACCACATTGGCTTTGGTCGTTCAGACAAAGTGACTGACCCATCGTGGTACAACATTGCCCGTCACACCGCCAACATGAAGCAGTTCATCGAAACTCTTGACCTTACAAACATCACCATCATGGTTCAAGATTGGGGCGGGCCCATCGGCCTTTCACAAGTTGCGCATATGCCCGAAAGATTTGCTCGATTGTGCATTATGAATACTTGGCTTCACCACGAGGGGTATGAATACACCCCTGGAATTTTACAATGGATTCAACAATGGACTGTGGGTGGATTGCTTGAGGCAAATATCCCAGAGAAATTCACCCTGGGTGGCTTAATGGCCATGGCTACGGCACGCGTCACTCCACAAGATTCGCTTGGGCCATCACTGCGCGGCGAGACAGCGACCTATTCAGTTGAAGCCGCTGCAATCAAAGATGCCTACGATGCACCGTTCAAAGACCTGGATCGAATCGGACATGCTGGCCCATACCGCTTTCCGATGAGTATCCCCCATCACGATATGGATGCTGGAGATGCCACCAACCAAGAAAAAAACTTTGAGATCGTCAATGCTCTCAAGATCCCCATTCACTTCATGTGGGGTAACGAGGATTTTGTTTTCGTCACACAATGGGGACGCCAGTGGGCCTCAATGATTCCTCATGCCACATTTGAGGAAATTGATGGAGCCCGACACTTTCTCCAAGACACCCATGGAACAGAAATCGCCCAGCGCCTGCTCGCCCACTTCAACTCTTAGCGATTACTCGCGAAATTCGCGAGCCCTATTACGGGCGGGGTGGAATCGGATGGACGATTGAAATTGAGTGCGTGGTCGTGGCAGCTATACGAAACTTGGCTAATTCAATATATTCAGCCGAGTTCCACCATTTCAGACAGGCCTCTTCGGACTCGAACTTAATAATCACCGTGCGACCCGCCTCGCGCGCGCCTTCAAGCACCTTCGCTCCATCGTCATAGGTGACAAACTCCCCACCATGAGCTTTCAAAATAGGAAAGAAACCCTTCTCGTACAGGCGGTAGCCATCTTTGTTATTCACGGTGAAGTGGGCAATGAAGTGCACGGTGCTGTCCTGAGACATAAAGAATTTTCCTTTTTTCATGTGAGAAGACAAGAATAACCAGACGTCTATAACCATAACCGCGTTCCTGATTGCATCAGCCATCAGTTAACGACATCTAATATCTCAAGATATGAGTGAATTCCAAGACAGTCTTGAGTCACTTCGGCAGCGTCGGCTCCCGAGATGGTTCGACGAGGCAAAGTTTGGAATCTTTGTCCACTGGTATCCGGCTTCAGTGCCTGCTTATGCCCCACTCACTGAGGACCTCTTTACACAATCCAGCAAGTACGGCGATGTCACGGCATTCACCGAATCTCCCTACGCCGAGTGGTACATCAACTCATTGGCAATTGAGGGCTCCTCGGTTCACAAACATCACGCAGAGGTATACGGCAAGAAGCCTTACGATGATTTTGTCACCGAGTTTTTCCGCGAGTCACAAGAATGGGACCCTCAGTCGTGGACCGATGTCCTAGCCCAGTCACACGCTAAATATTTGGTGATGGGAACAAAACATATTGATGGCGCTCTGATGTGGCCTAGCGCGATACATAATCCTTTCAAGGGTTCGCAATACACCTCAAGGCGCGATCTTGTCGGCGAAGCTTGCGCCGCCGCTCAAGCAGCGGGAATGCGCACGGGCCTGTATTACTGCGGTGGTTTAGATCTAACATTTCAAGGCTTGGGGTACAACGGTTGGATGAGTATGTTGGCGGCAACTCCACAATCAAGCGAATACAAGGCATATGCCACTGCGCATTACATGGAACTCATTGAGCGCTACTCGCCAAATGTGTTGTGGAACGATGTCGGTTGGCCAGACGGCGGGGACGGTGCGCTTCAACTCATCGCTGACTATTACAACATCAATCCCGATGGTTTAGTCAATGATCGCTTTGACATGATCGCTTCGGTCATGGGCACATCACATTGCGATTTCATCACCCCCGAATATTCCTCAGGTCTCACCAAAGCAGACAAGAAGTTTGAAGTGTGTCGAGGCATCTCAATGAGTTTTGGCTATAACCAACTTGACGATGAGACGACATATGCCAGTGCCGAGGAACTCATCCACTTACTGATTAATAGCGTGGCCGATGGGGGCAATCTTCTCCTCAACATTGGACCCAAAGCCAACGGAGAGATTCCAGATATTCAGCGCCAACGCTTGATCGAAATCGGTTCTTGGCTCAAAATCAATGGGGCCGGCATTTTCGCATCTCGCCAACACCCCTCGAGCACTCTGACAAGCGAGTGCGGCATATCAATTCGCCTCACCCAAGGTCAAGATGATGCGACGTACGCGATGGTGTTGGGAAAGCCACACTCGTCAGGGTTGCACATCACTGGACTTCCTGAGGGTGCCGTTGAGTTACTAGGTGTCTCCGATGAGATCCAACGCAACGGCGACACAGTAATGCTGCCAATTCGATTACCCGAGCAAAGTGCAATCACCCTACGCATCAGTTGACTAGGGCCATAAGGGTTCAGGAACAGTCCAAGACACTGGATTGCCCCACGTGTTTTGAAAGGCGACCTCGTGAGGCTGTTGGCGTTTCGCCACACCCCATGTACCCGTGGGATAACCAATAGTGATCATCGCCATCGGCACCCACTCGCCAACTGGCGGTGCTCCCAAAATATCCAGCACTTCTTGGGTGTGCTTTTTGAATAGCAGTGTCGTGAGCGATGTCCCGAGACCTTCGGCGGTTGCCGCTAACTGCAAACTCCAAAGTGCTGGAAAGATCGAACTCTCACCATTGGGTTTCCCCCACGCAAATAACAACACGGGAACCTTGTCCAAGTTGTCAGCCAACCAGCGACCAGAGGCATAGGTTTTCTTTGCTTGCATCACTTCTGGATCATGTGGATCACCATCTTGAATGAGATCCATCACAGATTTGTATTGATTGGCATTCAACTCGGTCAGACCGTCGCTATAAATCTTTTGTAGCGCCGACTTCTTGGCTTGATCGGTAACGATCAGGAAACGCCATTTTTGCGTATTGCCTCCCGATGGGGCGCGCACTGCGGCATCTAATAGTTTGGCCATCACTTCATCTGGAATCGGATCGGGTTTAACTCGGCGCATCGCACGAGTGGTGTACAGGGCTTGTGAAATATCCATTCCTTCATTGTGGCACCATGGCCTACTGTGTCACCCAGCCGTCAACCGTCAGAACCAAGTCAAGTACATCTCCATTCGGGAACTTGAACGGCAAGCGTGGTCCAAGATGGGCCACCACCTTGCCAGACACGGCCTGTGGCAGTGTTGATTCAGCGGTCCAGCGATGAGTTCGGGCAGCGCGAATCTCACTGATTTCAATGATCCCACCCACAGTTTCAATGGCCCCTAATAAGACTCCATCTTGTCGGTAGCCGTCGACAATGAATTCGATTTCTCCATTGGCATACCATTCCAAATCGCTGGCGATAGGTACCGCGTTTCCATAAGCCAACCCGAGTGCATCTTGCGGATCATCAAGTTCAACAGCGTACGTTTCGTTTCCGAGAGACCATTGTTCAAAGGGAGAGTCACAGGTGTACTCGGCCCACAATGCCGATGCCTTGGCAATCATCGGGTCACTGCGACGGGGTATTTCAAACTCGGTGATGTGTAACAGAGGGGCATGTGGGCGCCATAGTCCCCAGCAGTACCAAGCATCTGATTGACCTAGCAGGCGATAGGAGGTGTATCCCGCTATTGACTGACCGTCATCCCACCACGAAAAAGTCCACTCTTCACAATTCGCGTCGGGATGTGCACGCTCATGTTGTTTGGCAAACATCAAGGAAAGGCTAGGCGACTTTGGCGACTTCCATCTAGTCTGCATTCTGTGAACGAACCACTTGTGCGCTTTGAGAACTCCTACTCTCAAACCTTCCCAGAGCTCAGTGAGATGTGGCAGGCTGCCCCAGCCTCGGCTCCAAAGCCACTGATCGTTAATCAACAACTAGCTCATGATTTGGGCATTGATCTCGCAGCATTAGAGACGCCCTCAGGCACAGACTTTCTCGTTGGCAATCTTGTTCTTAAAGGTTCGACACCAGTGGCCATGGCCTATGCCGGTCACCAATTCGGTGGCTACTCGCCTCGCCTCGGAGATGGACGTGCCTTGTTACTCGGTGAAGTGATCAACGTTGGTGGACAACGCTGCGATATTCATCTCAAGGGTTCGGGTCGCACTCCATTTTCTCGGGGCGGTGATGGCAAGGCAGTCGTTGGACCGATGCTGCGTGAATACATCATCAGCGAAGCAATGCACGCACTTGGCATCCCCACTACCCGATCCTTAGCAGTCATCGCCACCGGCGATCAAGTTGCTCGCGAAACTTGGCTTCCTGGAGCCGTGCTGTGCCGAGTGGCCGCGAGTCACCTTCGAGTAGGTACATTTCAATTTGCCGCTCAACACGAAGATGAGACACTATTGCAACGTCTCGCCGACTACGCAATTGATCGTCACTATCCGCATACTCGCCAGAGCGACAATCGCCATCTTGCTTTCTTTCAAGAGGTAGTAACTCAACAAGCCTCACTACTCGCCCAGTGGATGCTCATTGGTTTCATCCATGGAGTAATGAATACCGACAATATGACGATCTCAGGCGAAACAATTGACTACGGTCCCTGTGCATTTATGGATGCCTTTGATCCGACGACGGTCTTTAGTTCGATCGACCATCAAGGGCGTTACGCGTATGCCAATCAGCCACATATTGCTCAATGGAACTTAGCGCGTTTAGCAGAAACACTTTTGCCACTCTTTGCTGACAGCCAAGAAAAGTCAGTCGAGGTTGCCACAGCAATATTGCTCGACTTCACCGAGCAATATCAGTCCTTTTGGCTGACAGGGATGCGCAAGAAACTCGGCATCATGAATGAACAAAATAGTGATCCAGAACTCATCAAGGAACTTTTTGACATCATGCAAACGCAAAAAGTTGACTACACATCACTTTTTCGTGCACTCTCATCATCTGTGCGAGGCGACTCTTCATCAGCCCGTGCACTATTCACCGAACCCACCGCCTTTGATCAGTGGGAATCAAGTTGGCATGCGCGTCTATCGCTAGAGACCACCGAGGGAATGGCGGTCGCCGATGTGATGGACCTAGTGAATCCGATCTACATCCCTCGTAATCACAATGTCGAAGCGACCCTAACTGCAGCCACGGAGGGTGACCTAACACCGTTGCATCAACTTCTTGATGTTCTTGCTCAACCCTTCAAGCAACGATCTGGATACGAGTCGTTTGCCACTCCCGCGCCATCAGAGTTCACTCACTACCAAACCTTCTGTGGCACCTGATATTTTCGCTGAGGTTGGTTTTAGATTCCGACGATGACAGACGAGCCGTGCCCGAATAAGCCTTGATTGGCCGTGATCCCAAGTTGAGCATTCTCGATCTGTCGACCGTGAGCCTGACCGCGTAATTGCCACACGAGTTCGCACACTTGAGAAATAGCTTGGGCCGGAATTGCCTCGCCAAAACAGGCCAAACCACCACTCGGGTTGACAGGAATGCGTCCACCCAAAGTTGTGGCTCCTGAACGTAGCAATCCTTCGGCCTCACCTGGTGCACACAATCCTAAATGCTCATACCAATCAAGTTCGAGAGCCGTGGATAGATCGTAAACCTCAGCCATTGACAAATCCTGGGGACCCACGCCGGCTTCTTCATAGGCATCCCAACAAATTGAATCTTTGAAGCCGCGCACTGGCGGCATGACCACAGCAGAGGAATCAGTGGCAAAGTCTGGCATCTCGAGAATTGTCTGAGGGTACGTCGGAGTACTAGTGCTCACAGCTTTGATACGCGGAACACCCTTCAATGATCCAAGATGACGTTCTGCATAGGCGCGACTCGTCACGATCATCGCTGCTGCCCCATCAGATGTGGCACAAATATCAAGTAGGCGCAGAGGATCACTGACAACTGGACTATTCAGCACATCTTCTACAGCACTCTCTTTACGAAACCGAGCATTTGGATTATTCAGACCGTGCAAAGAATTCTTGACTTTGACTTGCGCGAAATCCTCTGCGGTGGCACCGTAAAGGTCCATGCGGCGGCGAGCGAATAGAGCAAAGTACACAGGGTTAGTGGCGCCCAATAAATGAAAGCGCAACCAATCTGGATCATTCTTGCGATCCCCTCCACCAACTGGGGCGAAAAATCCTTTGGGTGTGGTGTCAGCACCGATCACCATCGCGACATCACAAAAGCCGGCAAGAATTGAGGCCCGCGCCGCTTGCAAAGACTGCGAGCCGCTGGCACACGCTGCGTAACTTGATGACACACGAGCGCCGGTCCAACCAAGTTTTTGAGCGAATGTTGCACCTGCAATGAAACCTGGATAGCCATTACGAATGGTGTCAGCGCCAGCTACATACTGAACGTCTTTCCATTCAATTCCAGCATCTTTGAGAGCGGCTCGCGCGGCCACCATCCCATATTCGGTGAAATCACGACCCCACTTGCCCCACGGATGCATGCCCACACCTAGAACTACTAAATCGCGATCATTCATCAGGCACCTCCCACTTCGGAGGGTTGCACTGCGGGAGCCCAGACATAGACCATGTAATCGATTCCATCTTCGTTGTATAAAACATCAGTCTCTAACTGCATGCGCATACCTACTTTGAGATCAACCGCCAAAATACCTTTCGGAGCCTGGCCCAGAACGATGATTCCCTCTGCTTCTAACTGCACAGCGACCAAGGCGTAGGGCTCAAAGGGATCGCTGGCGCGGTATGGCAGGGGTGGGGCGTAACGATTTTCGGCGTAACTCCAGACATTGCCGAAGCGCGATAGTGGCGTGGGCAACAATTCGTCGCCATCACATGAGGGATTAGGGCAAGCACCATCACGTGGCGGGAAGACATAGGTTCCACACATGACGCATTTTGAGCCGATTAAGTGAGGGTCTTGGTCCAGCGTGAACCAACCTTCAATGGCCGGAACTTGAGAAGGAGGAGCAGTAGTTATTTCTGTCACTCAGTCAGACTAACCAACCGAGCCCGCCACGCGATCAAGCAAAGGAACAAAATCTCTGCCAATAATCTTGTCAAGATCCCCTTGTTGCATGTGCACACCATCTCCGCGCAAGTCGCCAGGGATGACCTCACTTGCCTTCACCATCCCTGCCCAATCAACAAGGTGAATCTGTGGCCAGCGCGCAACCCAACTCTGCATCACTGCATTCCACGCTGCTACCCGGTCGGGTTGAGAAAATGGCGCACCACCAAGTGCTCCACCGTGCACCTCGGGACTATTCATTAACATCAAAGTGATGCCGCGGGAATCAAATTCACCCATCATTTGAGTCATCGCTACATCGTGAACTGCCAAAAACTTTGGATCACTCACTGTGTACCATTCCGGATCACCCAAATACATCTGCTCGGCTTGCTCGGGGATCGAGGCGATTGCCACAACAATTGACGGAGCGAAGGAATCGAGAGCAGTTTTCCAATCACCGTTCAGCGTGGGACAGTTTTCCATATCAAATTCGGTATCTTTCCACCAACGAACTTTGACCACCTCGACGAATGGACAATTTCGACCACCAGCCCACAACACGCTGTACCGATCCCCGACCATGTCGTCTATAGCCGTGGCTACACCGAACGATGTTGAATCACCGATGACCATCACCCGAGTGCGATGATCCTCACCTTGCAATTCGGTGTCAATCAGCAGGAGTGCGTCGCGCAATATCTTGGCTGAAGGTTGGCGCAGCGAAACCAAGTTTGAAATACGCATACCCGCATCAGCAATGTCATTGGAGAGCACGTCAATAGACCCATAATCAACCACAATCACTGGGATCACACCGAATGGCTGGATAATGTCAGCCACGACCTGCTCACTCACTGAAAAAATTCGAGTGTCATTACTGAGTTTTACCCCATCACTGGGAAACGGTAGAGCAGCAACTAGCGATGCGATCAATGTTCGCTCGGCGGACCCGATTGACAAAACAACGAGATCAGGCTTCGACTCCGCCAACAGTCTTTGCGCAATTGCAGCGAATGATTCGCACTCACCGCTGGCAATCTCCAGTGGCCGAACTGGACAACCTGCCAGAACTCCATTGACGATCTCAATCGGAATCTCATCTCC
>JBAWVW010000046.1:0-14399 GCA_037147055.1 Actinomycetes bacterium | reverse complement strand
GGGGGGGAAACCTCTTCATGAATGGGGGACTAATGAAACATCCACGAATTATGCCGATCCTGCTGGGGTCAGTACTGATTTTCAGCTATGGCTGCGGCGAGGATAACAACGACACCGCTGGAGGTTCCGATTCTGATGGAGCCGTCACTGGAGTCGTCAAAGAGTGGGAAGTCAAAGTTGACCAGCAAAAGGCCACTACCGGCGAGGTGGTTTTTACTGTCACCAACGAAGGAACGATTGGCCACGAATTTTTGGTTGTGAAAACTGATGTTGCTGACGGCAAAATTGAACTTGTTGGTGATCACTTTTCAGAGGAGGATGCATCGCTACTGGTAATTGACGAAATCGGTGAATTCGCTAAGAAGACAACCGAAAGTCTGACTGTCACACTTGAGCCCGGCAACTATCAGTTGGTCTGCAACTTGCCCGGTCACTACGAAAACGGGATGCATACTTCCTTCACCGTCGCCTCCTGAGACACTTTCAGGCAGACTAGGTATGTGAGTAGTCGCCAAGAAGCAGAACGTTTAGATCAAGACGACCCTCTGGCGTTTGTTCGCGCTGAGTTCGTCATTCCAGATAATGATCTTGTCTACCTTGATGGCAACTCTCTTGGTCGTACGCCAAAGGCCACCGTGGCACGCCTTAAACAGGTCGTTGAAAATGAATGGGCCGGCAATCTCATTAGCAGTTGGGATCATTGGCTGGACATGCCGCGTGTAGTGGGCAATCGAATGGGGGCGATCATCGGTTCATTGCCCGGTGAAGTCGCAGTGCACGACAGCACAACGCTCAATCTTTACCAAGGTGTCCACATTGCTTTAGCACTTCGCCCTCACCGTAAAGTTCTCGCTGTCGCGGCCGACGAATTTCCGACCGACCGTTACGTCGTTGAAGGTATTGCTCACGATCTCGGTCTCACTGTTCGTCCATTAGAACCCGGCATTGACCTCCACGATGTCGCCGTCGTCGTTCGCAGTGTGATTGATTATCGCACTGCCGAAATTTGTGATGTCAAAGCGTTTACATCTTTGGCCACAGAGGCCGGCGCATTGGTGTTGTGGGATCTCTCGCATACAGCGGGGGCCATTGAGTTCGATGTTCATGCTCTCGGTGTTGAACTTGCCGTGGGTTGCACCTACAAATTCCTCAATGGTGGCCCTGGTGCACCAGCGTGGGCCTACGTCTCAGAAAAATTACACTCGCAGATACAGCAGCCCATCAAAGGCTGGTTCGCGCAAAAAGATCAGTTCGCCATGGAAATGCCCTTCGTCCCCCACGATGATATTCGGCGCGTGCTGTTAGGAACTCCGCACATACTCAGTCTGATAGCAGCCGAAGAAGGCATCACACTCTCAGAGCGCGTCGGTATGAAACACATCGCGGCCAAAGGTCAAGCGTTGACGGCATTTGCGATGCAGGTTGTGGATCATTTTGGGCTCACCACATCAACCCCCCGTGACCCACAGCGACGCGGTTGTCACATCGCGATCTCTCATCCGCGAGCCAAAGAACTTGTGGCTGACCTTGCCACGCATCACAAAGTTTTGGCTGATGTTCGTCCACCTGACATTGTGCGCCTCGGACTCAGCCCATTGACAACACGCTTCACTGATGTTTGGGATGGTCTCCAACGGCTCAGCTATCTCATCAACGGTTAGGACATCGTGTTTTCTTTCGATGACAATCTACGTGAGCAAATCACCACCAATCTTGCAGCTCACCAACGAACTACTCAATCACTAGAGGGTCTGCATCATGCCGCTGTGGCGATTGTGATCATTGATAGCCAAGCAGATGATGACCACGACCCGTATGAGCCATCCGAGAATCCCATGCGCGGCGTGCCTGGGGATGTCACCGGTTTAGACGGTCGAATGCGCGGAGTATCTGGAGGTGCTTCTTTCTTACTCTGTCGTAGAGCAGCGCGAATGAATCGCCACGCTGGTCAGTGGGCTCTGCCCGGTGGAAAATTAGATGATGGCGAAACACCAATCGATGCGGCCTTACGCGAATTAGATGAAGAACTTGGTCTTCATCTTGCTCATCACAATGTGCTCGGCCTACTTGATGATTACACCACGCGGTCAGGCTTTGTCATGACTCCCGTCGTGATCTGGGCAGGTGAGAATATGTCAATAACACCTGACCCCAACGAAGTCGCCCACGTGTATCGCATCGGATTACGCGAACTCTGTCGCAGCGA
The DNA here is from genome assembly GCA_037147055.1 of Actinomycetes bacterium. Lineage (GTDB taxonomy): Bacteria > Actinomycetota > Acidimicrobiia > Acidimicrobiales > Ilumatobacteraceae > Casp-actino8. The sequence continues at coordinate 12,193 of JBAWVW010000046.1, read as the reverse complement.
CTCACCGAGATTCGTCACTATTCCAGAGAGTGAGCGTCCAGTGGTACAGATACCACTCAGTGGCGACTTGATTCATGCACCGACTGGAGCAGTCCTTTTACAAATGCGTTGGGTTGCTCTTGAAGGTCGCATCAACGAACGTGTGGATCATCTTGAACAGCCTGTTTTCGCTTGGCAATAAAGATCTCAGTTTTTCTGGCGTTGCCAGACTCGCCATGCCAGCCAAATAAACAGAAACTGGAATGGCAATCGACCATAGGACACAATCTGCTTGGAGAAGGGTTCATCGCGCCAGTCCCACACCATATACAAATTAGCTGGGTATACGCCAATGAATAGTGCGATAGCGGCGAGTGCCCCCCATCGCCGAGAACGCCGCCACAGCAACGTCGGTCCAACAACCAGTTCAACTACTCCACTGGCGTAGGTCCAAAAACTTTCACTCAAAGGTAAGCGCGGCGGGACGATGTCATTGAAGAAATCGGGATTTGCAAAGTGCATGATTCCAGCAAGTGTGATGAATCCGCCAAGACCTAAGGCCACAAGATCGCGCCGTGCAGACGAAGTGTTACTTGCGAGTGAAGAGTGATTCATATTCCAACTCTAATATTCCCTGACACATGAATCTTGTCTCGAATGCGACGCTCAATACATAACGTCATCACTAGTAAGACGATAGCCACAACGCCATCCAGCCACCAGTGGTTACCTGTTGCGGAAACTGCGATCATTGTGAGCACTAGATGTCCGAGAGAAATCCATCTCCAACGGCTAGTACTCGCTGACACGATTCCCAAAGAAACAACAGCTGCCCAGCCGACATGAATTGACGGCATTGCGGCAAATTGATCCGAAACGCCCGTGCCTACTGGCCCATATACCGATAATCCGAATCTCGTCGCAAGGTCCACATAGCCAAGGTCAGGTAAAAACCGTGGCGGTGCCACGCGAATGAAGCGGATCACAAGACAGGCCCCCGTGAGAATCGCTAAACAATTCCGCCAATGTGAGTACATATCTCGGTGACGAATAAAAAGCCACATCAAAAAAACGATTAACGCCGGAATATGCAAAATTGCGTAATAAAAATTCATTGCCTGAGCCAGCCATTGATGATCGAGAACAAAGTGTTGCAACGAAAGTTCAGATGGAAAAAATAGATTGTGTTGAAGTTCATTAATGTCACGGGCCCGCTCAATCGCTCCTTCGGGCTGATCAAGAGGAAGAACGCGCGCTAGTCGCCAAATGGCATAAAGCACAGACAACAAGGAAACTTCGGTGCATGCAGAAATAATTGATGAGCGAGCCCGAGTAGGCGGTAGACGACGCAACACAATGACCAGAGCACCGCTGACCACCGCTATCACGACCGCTTGATCCCAAGTCACCCACCTCATTCACCACCTCCGACAATAAAACAGCGTCCCACACCATAATCAACCAACAAGAAATTTGACCCCACTGGCTATCAGAATCAAAATAAGAAATGGTCTGATCATTTTGTCGGCGGCTTTTGAAGACATTTGTGCACCAAAATACGCACCTGGCACTGCTCCGATGATCAGCGAAGTCGTGACCGAAAAACCCACATCACCGACAATCAAGTGGCCGATCGCTGCAGTGGCAACTAGAGGAATTGCCTGAACCAAATCGGTACCCACCAACTGTGTCGGCCTCAAAGCAGGGTATAAAATAGTCAGCACAACAATCATCAAGGATCCTGAACCAACCGACGTGAGAGAAACGATAAAACCGCCAAATAATCCAAGTATCAAGGTGGGCAAAGGACGAACCGGGAAAATGCTCTCTTCCGTCACTGATGCATGACTCGAACTTTTTATAGCGCGCCATGACATGGCACCTGCTGCGAGGAGCAAAACGACTCCAAGTCCGCGGAGTAAGAAATTTTCCTTGACTTCGTCACTTAATCGCCCGACAAAAATAGCGCCCATTGCCGCTCCAGGGACCGAACCAAAACATAACTATTTCACGATATCTAAACGAACGGTGCCACGCTTGAGATGTATGAACCCACTCACAGGTTTCATCACTAAGGAAGCAACAAGGTCAGTTCCAATAGCCGCACTAGCCGGAACATTGAAGATCAATACGAGCATTGGTGTCAGAATTGCCCCACCACCCATACCAGTGAATCCCACGGCGAGACCGCCGATAAAACCGCCAAGGGAAAGCGCTGGATCAAATACCATGGCGATCATTGTCTTAATTTCCCTTCTGTCTTACAAGTAATTGATGGGACAGATTCATTTTCTTGAAGCCCAACCAGAGTGGTGCGCCCGGAGGGGCTCGAACCCCCAACCTTCTGATCCGAAGTCAGATGCTCTATCCATTGAGCTACGAACGCGTCCTAGTATCTTATTTGCTCGAAAGCCCTTCACCACTCTTGCGGCACGCCAAAACGCTCAATGTATGGTGCAAATCTCTGACGCAGCACCGCCGGATCAATGCCGAACTCCATGAAGTCATAGATAACTTTGCCATGCCGATCACGTTCGTGAGTCTCTTTGTAACTCGCATGGGCAGCCTTGGCCCGATCATCAAGTGGCTGATTAGCCAATGCATAAATCCGTTCAATCATTGTCAGATCGTCACTCATGAGATCTTGAAATAGAACATCCAAACAACGCGAATCGGGCACGGTTGGACGATCCCTGAGAATTGCATCCAACATCTCTGCGTTCAGACCCGACCAGAAACCGCCAACAATCTTCGGGTCAATTTTATTCAGATGCAAGCGAGCCGTATACGTCATCATGGTGATCAACGACAACGTCACTGGAACTGGATCGCGATGGGTGAGCAAGATCACAGCGTCTGGGAAAACGGTATTCAATGTTCGGAGTTGTTCAAGATGTTGCGGAGACTTCAAAATCCAGCGCTCTCCTCCGCGTAAAAATGTCAGCGCTTGAAGAGTTGTCTTGAGATATTCGTAATGCGGCACCTGGTCGTGGTTTTTATACCATTCACGCCATGTTGGCATCGGCGCAATGGTGTCGAAATACATCGTGCACAGAGAGTTGGCTAACAACTGAATTTCCTCATGCACATGTTCGACGGTCATCTCATGCATCCGATTGAAATGCGGCATCGCCTGATCAGCAAAAGCCAGTCCAGCGGCACAACGTTCAATACGTGGATCAGGAATAAGTCCGACTTCGTGGGGTAACGGAATCGGCTGCTGAGATTCCCAATAGGGCAAGGACCGTAGTGCTGGATCCGCCGCCAACAAATTGTGTAGATGTGTGGTTCCCGTGCGAGGTTGCCCAACGATGATGATGGGACGTTTGATCTCAATGTCCTTAATCTCAGGATGACGAGACAAAAGATCGGCCAAGAGAAGTCGGTTCTTCAAAAATCCGACAAGTTGCGTGTGCACACTGACATGCCCCATCCCCGACAAATGCGCCTCTGAGCTCAAACAGTGGACAAGTACACTCAACGGTGCAACAAACTCCGAAGGACCAAAGTCGGTGAGTGAACCACCCAATTGCTCAATCGCTGCAGCCTTCAGAGCTTCAACCTCCAGCGGCAACATGTCGGCAAATTGAGCCGCCCCAGCGAACATCTCTGCCACTTCGGGTGAAAACTTTGGCGACGCTAAATCATCAAGGCGTATGGCAGGAATAGTCACAGGTCACTCCACTGGACGACGGTGGCTTGTGGTGTTTCAATCTCTCCCTCCGGTAAGAAAAAACGCCAAAAGACTGAGCCATACATCCGTCCCTCAGAGTCCAACCAGTTAGGTACTCCAGGATCGCTATGGGCAATCACCATGCGGAAACTTCCATCTTTTTCCAGTTGAGTGTTGGCACGATTGCGACTCACCGGTCGATTGACATAGTCAAACATCTGTGAAAAGCGAGTCCATAAACAAACATTGGCGAAACGACAATTTGGCCAACGCCCAGTGATCACTAAGGCCTGATCGGGGCCGATCACAAACGGTGCCATTGAGTAAGCAGCATCAGCGGCTGCCAATGCAAGAGTGCCCGGCTTTTCTGGCTGATAAAAAACATTAGGAGTCGTAGAAACCCACGATGGCATGATTTGCCCAGGCTTTATTCCGTCAACAGTTTTTGTTCGTACGTGATTGATCACACGTTGCAGGGCTGCAGCCATACGCTCGTCATCCCACTTAGGTGGCGCTCCAACGGGCGATGTGCTTTCAATGCTCAGTGGTACGTGCAAGGTCTGTGAGACTGCGGCTGGAGACGCCCACTCAAAATAGTGGCGCGTGGTGATACGTCCACCGGCCTCAGGTAACGCCAACCAGTTGCGACTCCGTTGCGGACCACCCAACCAAATTTCATAATCACCATTGCTGTCAGCGTCGATTTCTGTGTCGTTGAGTACACCAGCCAGGCCAGTCGGATAATTGCCGTCATGTCCACCCGCTTCGACGGTAAAAGATGTGTACACAGCTCCCGCAAGGTTTCCGCGTACTTGATATTGCAAACTGCCTGAGACTGGCGCTTCAAAATACAAAGCATCGGGGTTATCCCCCGTGAAGCTTCGCGTCGGACTCACAATGCGACGAAAAACGGGACGCTGGGTATCAAACTCCTGATGCGAATACAGGGCGCTCTGTAAAATATGCGTCAAATTGCGAAAGCCGTCGGGCAGATCGCCGTCCATTGTGATGCCCCACTCAGGGCCCAACCATCGTTCGCCTGCGTCACGCAGCGAATCGAGTAAATGATTCCACGCCAACCGAGTCTGATCAGCCATTGCATCCCCCTAGGACTAGTCACGAACAGTTGGAAGCGACAGCAACAACCCAACCCAACGCAAACTTACTTAATCAGCCCGCATGGTCAGCACACAGCGCATGGTTTACATGAGGAATTGGCGCATTGACCTGGACTGGGCCGCGCCGATGATGCTTCCTGAACTTGCGGCACATAGCCCTGGACCCCGATCAAATTCGTCCCGTCCGCTGGAACAAAATGCCTGTTAAACTAACAATAGGTTAATTTTGTATTAAATATTGGTGAACAAATATATAAGTAGTAACTGAAAAGACTTGCCGAAGTGGGGATTTTGTGGGGAATTCAGGGAATCTACGACCGATTCATAACTCTAAGGATTCAAGCGCCTCCTTTCGGAGCCTCCTGGCCCAAATTTGTAAGAAATTTCGTCACTTAGGTCTCGCGGTTCTCATCGTGACCGTGGTTTGCACGGTTTCCCCGACAGCAAAAATTGAAGCTGTGGAAGCAAAGCCCAACTTCCCGATGTCATCTGGTCAGTTATTAGCTCGTTACAACCTTGTCGCGAGTCAAGGCGTTGGCTTCGTTGCATTGAACAGCTTTCTTGAGGAGGCAAAAATTCATGTATTGGGAAGTCATGATGACGCTCCCCCCTGGGCAACGGTCTTAGCCTCTGAGGCACAAGTGGCCCTCATGGCAAACAGCCGGCAGATCTTATCGGTGGCACCTGATTTGATGATGTCAGTCGAAGGGTCAGCGGACCCGCAAGGCGATGTTGTTCAAGGTCAATACATCATCACGCTGAAGGCAAATTCCACAGCGTCGGTACAGAGCGACATACTCGGCATTCTTGGTTCCAAGGTGAGTTATATGTACTCCCAAGTATTTAAGGGCTTTGCCTCACAACTCTCCGACGCTGAAGCGAAATCATTACGACAAAATCCTGCTGTAGAAGAAGTTCTACAAGATCGGATCTACAAAGTTGATCAGTCTGGATCAGAGAGAAATCCTCCATGGGGGCTTGATCGACTGGACCAGACCAATCTTCCTTTGGACAGCCGATATAACTATCCGTCCAATGGTAAGGGTGTCAACGCCTACATCATTGATACTGGTGTTCAGGCTTCACACCCAGAATTTGGTGACAGAGTTGCGCCCGGGTTCGGAGCATTTGCAAATACCGACTGTCACGGACATGGGACTCATGTCGCCGGCACAGTCGGATCGCGAACATACGGCGTTGCGAAGGCCGTTCGGATTATTCCAGTACAAGTAATGGATTGCAAGGGGTACGGATCAACCTCGACAATTATTGCGGGAATTGATTGGGTGATTAGCAACCATGCGGACGGAATTAAAGCCGTCGCGAATATGAGTCTCGGTGGGGCGTACAACCCGCTACTCAATCAAGCCACAACGGCGCTAGTAAACGACGGAGTTGTTGTGGTTACAGCAGCAGGCAACGACAATGCCAATGCATGCAACTATTCTCCGGGAAGCGCAATCGGAACTATTAACGTTGGCGCAGTTGAACCTTCTGATATTCGCTCGTTTTTTTCAAATTACGGATCTTGCGTTGATATCTTCGCCCCTGGAAGCAAGATTCTTTCAACAACCATGGGTTCATCTTTTGGCTACAAGTCTGGAACCTCTATGGCCGCTCCCCATGCTGCAGGAGTCGCCGCAATGATCTGGTCGCTTCATCCGACATGGACATCCACCGAAGTTTCTGCTGAAGTCGTTGCATCAGGCACTGCGAATAAAGTGATGAATCCAGGTCCACAGTCACACAACAAACTTCTCTCCGTCGACCTCACAAATCGCGAAACGGTTCCATCGGCTCCAACTCAAGTTGAGGCGACGAGTTCAGCAAATGGTGTCACTATCAATTGGGAGAAGCCAAACAATTCAGGGTCAAGTCAAATCACGCAATATGAGGCTTTTACTGACAAGAATTTGAAAGTGTGTGTTTGGTCTAGCGGACCTCTTCAGTGTGTAGCCAACAATCTGGCACCTCGAACATACTCATTTAGAGTCACTGCGATAAACGACGCAGGAGCATCAGCAGCATCTGCACTTTCTAACATCGTCACTATTACTGCTGATTCAGGAAATAATGACGTCTTTTCACAGCCCAAAGTTTTGAACAGTCTTGTTAATGCCCTCACCGATAGCAATGTTGGGGCAACCAATGAGTTAAACGAACAAACAACTTATGGAACAACCTCTGCAACGAAGTGGTTTAAGTTTACGCCATCAATTACTTCGTCGATCACTATTGATTTGTCTGGAAGTTCCTTTGACACAGTTCTCGGCGTGTATACGGGCAGTTCTGTTTCTCAACTAAGTCTGATCGCTAAGGACGATGATGGTGGTGACGGTTCTACGAGTAAATTAACCTTTAATGCGACGGCGGAAGAGTCCTACAAAATTCAGGTGGGTAGCTACGGTGACAGCACGGGGTCTATCAGACTGACCTGGGGTACTGACACAACCTGTTCGTTCGCCTATCCCAGTAACGACGATATTCTCAATGCTTTACGAATTTCTGGCAGCGGAATCGACTGCATCAATACCAGTCGTGGAGCAACTACCAACTCAGGCGAACCCTTTGATTTCTCGACCGGTTATTCAATTTGGTATGTGGTCAAACCAACACAAAGCACGACCCTCACGTTGGACCTGAGCGGAAGCGACTTTGATACATATCTATCTGTACATCGCACGAGTGCTTTAACTCCACTTGATTGGTCAGAATTAACAACTGTCGCCTACGACGACGACAGCGGAGATGGTTTGACAAGTCGCATTAGTGAACTGCCAGTCTCAGCGGACTACTGGTATTACGTTCGTGTTTCTGGTTACCGTTCTGCGTCCGGCAATTCTAAATTGACGTGGACCGTGAATGAGCGTCCAGCCGAGCCGACCAATGTGACGGCAAGTGCAGGAGACTCGTCCGCCATAATTTCGTGGGATGCGCCTAGTAGTAGCGGGGGTTCGCCTATCGCATCATATGAAGTGATCTCTACCTTTGGCAATTATTCATGTGCGACGTCAAATCAGTCGTGCACTATTTCAAACATGGTCTATGGAGAATACAGCTTCACTGTTACTGCAATGAATGCCATTGACCGAGGGCCAGCATCCAGCCCATCAAACCCTGTCATCGTCGGCAATGGCAATGACGCCAAAGCAAATGCGCAGCCGCTCAATCAAGCACTCGCGTATGGGAGTAATCAATACGCGACAGCTGAGCCCGATGAACCAAATCATGGGAATTCCAGTGCCGGGAAATCAATGTGGTATTCGTTATCGGTCAGTGCCCTGACACAAATGACAATTGAAACTTTCGGAAGTGCCTTTGACACTCTCTTAGAGGTCTATGTCACAGATGGTCGTGATGGTTTTGCAGGGTTATCTGAAATCACGACAAATGACGATGATCCCAATGGTCAAGATGGTTCCAGCCGTGTTTCTTGGACAGCATCTCCGAGTGCCCATTATTTGATTGTCGTTGATAGTTATGTTGACCCAAACAATGCCGGTCCCCATGTTGGTACGTTCAATCTGAGAAAGACTGCTGAGCACATTGTCCTGCCTTCAAAAGTCCGAAATGTCAAAGTTTCAATAGACGATACGTCCGCGAACATTACGTGGGAAAAACCTACAAGCGGATACACAGCAATTACTTCGTACAGCGTTAGTGCTGTTGGCACTTCACTTGGATGCACTTCCAGTGTGTCGCGAATGCGCTGCAAAATTGATGGACTGCTGGCTGGAAAAAGCTATTCGTTTAAAGTGCGAGCTCAAAACCCTTTGGGTTATTCATCGTGGACCACGGCAACTGCTCCAGTCATCATTCCACCGATTCCGCACTTCAATACCTACAGCCAAATCACCACTAGTTGGGCGCTAGACCGAGTTGATCAAAATGGCCCAACACTCGATGGCTTAACGACATACAGGAGCCGTGGAGAAGGCGTTCGGATCTACATTGTTGATACTGGAGTATCTAGCACGCATCAAGATCTCAACGGTCGAGTAGCTGAAACTCAGAATTTTGCAGGAGATGATGAGAAAGCTGACTGCAATGGTCATGGCACTCATGTTGCATCTGTGGCTGCAGGAACTGAGTTCGGTATTGCAACAATGGCAACAATCATTCCAGTACGAGTGTTCGGTTGTAGCGGATCAGGCTACCTATCACAGGTTGTATCTGGACTGAATTGGATTGTTGACGATATTCATTCGCACGGAACGAAGGCCGTTGTCAATATGAGTCTCGGCGAATCAAGTCTTGATAGCAGCATGGAACTTGCTGTCAATCAGATCATTGCTCTTGGAGTACCTGTCGTTGTGGCTGCTGGCAATAGTGCAACCGACGCGTGCACCTTCACTCCAGCGGGAATACCAGACGCCATCACAGTGGCTGCGTCTGAAGTCAATGATGCGGCAGCAAGTTATTCCAATTACGGATCATGTGTTGACTTGTACGCCCCAGGGTCAGGAATTGTTGGGGCTGATTATTTGAACGATGAGGACTATGTGACGCTTTCGGGCACATCGATGGCAAGTCCTCTCGTAGCAGGATATGTCGCAGTCTTGGAACAGATGTTTGAACGAATGACAGTCGCCCAGATCTCACAGGTCATCGGTAAGTCGGCTCGCACTGACATCCTGACGGGTGTTCCAATTGGAACTCCTAACAAATTGCTGTCAACTAGTAGTTTTCGATGCGCGATGATCCTGAGAGCAGGAGCGCCATCATTGGATTCCAACCCGTCAGATTGTGCTGACCTTATTGTTACTGCAGCTAAGAGCAACGCATTGATAAACACGAGTATCAATTTGTCCGTACTTGGAGGAAGTATCCAGTTTGCGCGGCAAGCGACAGTGAGCGGTGCTGGCTGTCACATCATTAATTCAGCAGTTACTAGTTCTCGAAGCGGGCCGTGTTTGGTCACCGCAAAGCAACAAGAATGGTACGGGTTCAAGGCTCAAACGTCCCCGACGATCAAAGTCAGTTTTTATCCTTCACTCACTAGATCGCAGTCTGCAACTGCACTATCAATCGCCGCATACGCACAATTGAGTGTTGCGTCAACGTCTCGAGTCTCCCTGAGCGTTTCTCGAGAATCTTCAAAATTTTGCAAGGTGCAAGGAACAAGGCTTGTTGGCCTCAAGGTCGGATTATGCTCCGTCACGGTGAAGGCGACCACGAAAGGTGGTGCGGTCACTTCAAAAAAGATGACGATTCCAGTCAGCTAGCTGAAGAGTCCTCCCACACGATGACACTGATGCGCCCGTAACGATGTGGCGCACTCGGCCGGAGTCGAACCGACAACCTTCTGATCCGTAGTCAGATGCTCTATCCATTGAGCTACGAGTGCAACGACTGACAGCCTAGAGGGCTATCGCTCTTGTGAAAACCCCCAATCAAATATCGGATGGGCCTAGTTCTTTGGGCACCAATTTCGTGTGCACCAAGGTCCCCAACTATTTGATCTTTTGTACATCGCATAGGCCAATTTGGCATTTGTGCGGGGGTCGTAAAGTTGGTTTGAGTTCGTGACACCGTAATTCTTCATCCAAGATTTGTGGACGTTCCAGTACATTTGGAAGAGGCCGATACAGCACCAGTTGTGGCTCAATGGATTGAGATGAGTTTCTCGGTCAGCAACGAATAGTGCATTCTCTTCAAGACTGTCGGGCCATTCATCGCGAATAATCTGTTCGACTTCGCTGCGAGAAAAGGTACGTGGTGCCTGATATTGGGGCGCAGGTGCAGGCGCAACAGCTGCGATTCTCACGCTGGTACCTTTGGGCAAGCAAATTTTTTGACCAATCAGTAACACGGACTTTGTCGTCATCGCATTGACGGACGTCATTTGCGAGATCGTCGTGTTGGCTTTGTCAGCGATTCGACTCCACGAATCACCAACAACAACTGTGTAGTTCGCCGAGCATGACATTTGATGCGCTGGGGTGACGAAACTGGCGGCGGTGGGTCGCAACGCCGGGACTTCGGCCCCTGGCGGCAAGCAAATCTCTTGTCCGACCATTAATGGTGAGCGAATGGTTTTGTTGTTGATGCCGGCAATCAAACTGGCCTTCGTGCCAGCCGCAGTGGCGATAGCAAACCAAGAATCCCCCGACTGGACAATGTACGTAGATCCACAAATCGGTGTCGCCTGAGTCGGCATCACCACCTGAGTCGTCGGCGTTGCCAACGTTGTCTCGGCAATGGCTGGGGGAAGCGCTGTGTTAGCCGTTGTGGTCGAACTCAATGGGGTTTGATCAGTGCTATCCAACTGCACGACTACCGCAGCACCACCAGTTGTCGTCACATCCACCCCACCACCTTCTCCACGCAAGGCCCAAGCCACAGGTGCGGCACATAGACCTACAAGAACTAAAAGACCGAGGCGTCGACGTAACAGAACTTCGGGAGTGACAAACTTTGACCTAATACGGGACCCACGGCGACCAGGTCCAGATGGACCCCACGGGAATTGGTCGTGTTGCGAAGATCGGTGGTAGGTGTTCATCAGGGCTCTGCGGCGGTGAGACTTCTCAATCGCTCCCCGACAGTTTGCTCGTTCTGTAACACAATCGCAACAGAACGCGACCCTGGCGGGCCTCAAAAGCGGGCTTTATCCACAGGCAAATTGGTCATCCAAGCACTACGAACGCACCATGATCACCTTGTCCACAACGGAGAAAAATTTCCTCAAAAACCCACGAAAGTCTGGAAAATCAGGTTTCCAGTCGGGAAATCTGTCGGGAAACTACACGGTCAGTGAGCGCCGTTGACGACGGCACCCTCGTGACGCTGAAGTAACTCAACGGAATATCCGTCTGGGTCGAGAACAAACGCCACCGTTACCGGCCAGCGTTCCAAACGAGCAGGGGCCATCGTCGAAGTGAAACCAGCGGCCACGGCACGATCATGAACATCTTGGCAATCGTCCACATTCATGTAGATCTTCCACAGCGCGGTGCCGTGTTCTATCGGACCAGAGCGCTCCAACCACTGGGCCAACTGCACCCGTCCCCCACCCACATCGGCGGCGAGGACAATCTCATCGACTCCAGGAATCTGAGTCCGAGACTGAACCTTGAGCCCGATGATTTCGGTATAGAACCATTCAGACCGTTTTAAATCGGTGACGTTTATGCAGTACTGACCAACTGTCGATGCCATGATCTCCCCTTTGTGAAGTTGCGTTGTTGTAAATGGAAACTGATGAAAATGTGGCTTACGGAATCAAAGAAAAATCATGGTCCGTCAACCAATGGCGACCGACTTCTTTGACCGGGGCCCAACGATCCGTCAAGCGCTGAGCCGTGGGATCGGCGTCGGTCACTTGTCCGAAATCAGAGGGACGCGGCGCCATGCGATCAGCATGCACCTTGAGTTTGGCGAGATCGAAACTAAACAATTCGGCCGCACTCAAACCCACCAT
>JBAWVW010000045.1:0-15127 GCA_037147055.1 Actinomycetes bacterium | reverse complement strand
ATATGGCACTATCCAGCACCAGAACCACAACTTGGGTTACGCCTTTTTGGGGGGCCGAGGGAAGAACGGGCTCGTGCGGGCGATGTAATTTTCGTAGCCTTCGCGACGTTTCTTTAGTGACTTCTCTAAGAGGGTGACGCCACTGACACGGCGCAAGAAGAATGTCATCACCGCCGCTCCTATCAAGCCCCAAGCACCCGAACCAGTTTCCGCGGCCACAATGGCAATGCCCCACCAGACACATGAGTCACCAAAATAATTTGGGTGCCGAGTAAATTTCCATAAACCTTGATCCATGACTTTGCCGGCATTGGCTGATTTGGCTTTGAATCGCGCCAACTGAGCGTCACCGACGACTTCAAAGAACAATCCGATGAGATAGACCAACACACCGATGACCGCCAAAGGACCGATTTTCGGTGTGGCATCAGACTGGCCAAGTTGAACTGGTAAAGAAACTATCCACATCAAAGTCCCCTGCAAACCAAAAACTGTCACCAAACTAATCAGCGGAAATCTTGGTCCCCAGTGTTTACGCATAGAGCGATAGCGGAAATCTTCACCATGTCCTGAGTTACGCCATAGCAAATAGATTCCTAGGCGCAGACCCCACACCGATGTCATCACTGTGAGGAGCCACTGCCGAGCATTATCTCCATCGCCAACAGCACGAGAGATCCAAGCCACAAGAACGAAACCAAGTCCCCACACGATGTCAACAATGGAAGCATTTTTCTTGATCAAACTGATGACCCACGTGGACAACATCAAGACCACAATTCCAATTGCGGCAAACAACATCACTTCACCCATGGTGATTCCTTTCGTTTAATGCGACTTCAACTTCTTGATCCATGCGCATCCACTCATTATCTAACCACTCAGTGAACGACTCAATGTTGTCGGAAGGAATCTGTGAACGCGATACGCGCCGCATAACAAAACGGATAGGCGCCATCTTGGTTGATATTGCCCGAAGAATTCCCGTAAATGTGTCAAGTCCCTCAAAACCGATATGCCAAACGAGAACCACATCAGCTGTTGGATTGCCACGCATCATGGCCCCAGCACCAGCAGGTCGTGGAGGTAAGAGATGTTGCATCGCACTCAAGCGTTGACCTCGCGATGGATCAATGGACGAAATTTTTTCTAGCGCTCGGGTGCGCTTGGCAACATTCGCCCGAGTGCCTTCTGGAAAAATAATCCCAACAGTCAATGCATCCATATTGCTGACAAGTTTTTCAAGAGCATCAAGTTCGGGTTGCGCGTCATTGGCATTTCGATCAAGAAAATGATTCGGCAAGCGCTGCCCCACCACATCAAGACACGGATCTGCTAGTAATTCTCGTTTCAGCACATAGCGCGGATTCATCTGCGCCAAAGTTGTCACCACATATGCCGAAACCAAAGAATCCGCAAGGCTGGCATGTCGTGCAAACATCAGAACGGGACCAGGACTCAATGACTCAATGTTCACGGCCTCAACACGTATGCCACATGTTTTCCCGAGAGCGCCAAGCAAACGCGCTGCCCACCAGCGTTGCAATGCATAATGCAATGGCAGATTTTTACGTTGACCGGTGAGCCACAACAATAAGGCTCCCAAGACTCCAGCAGTTTCTAGCCACGCCCAACACACTGCAAAGGACAGCAGGCGCATCAACGGCAAACGAAATTGGCGCCGACAAAGATCGATGAGGATCACTAGCGGAAGCCACACAGGAATGAGGACTGTCAAAGTAATGGCCCCCAAAATCAATCCGGGGATACTCACCAAACGCCTCTTCATACTGCAATGGTAGGTCCCTAAAGACAATGAGACGAGACGAAGAACCCATTCTCCGCACGAGTTGTGCGCCAAAATAGAATCATGGCTTCGACTCAAAATTCTTGGACACGACAACGGTCATTCCTGCTGATCATTACCCTCTATGCCGTGGCCTTGACGGGAATGCTGCTGATCGCCTCGGCCATCGGCACCGACCACCCAGTTAAGGGTTTGATCAGTGGATTCGCCGCTTCAGTGGCGTTTCTCTATCTCGCCAGCCAAATAGTGCAAAATGGTTCAACCTTTGACGCTTGGTGGAGCGTGATTCCGCCGGTATTTGCGATGTGGTTATTTTTCGTGCTCGATGACGTGGGCAGTTTCACGGGTGGTGACCTGCGGCGCTTGGCCGTCGCTGTCTGCGCCACACTCTGGGGCCTGCGCCTGACTGCCAACTGGGCCATTGGATGGAGTGGAATGGGCCACGAGGACTGGCGTTACCGCATGTTGTACGAAACCGTACCCATGCCACGGTGGGCTGTGAGCCTCACATCTGTTCATCTATTTCCCCTAGTAGTTGTCACTTTAGGGTCAATCCCGATGGCCATTGTGGCTTCCCATTCGGGTCGGAGTTTTGGCATTTTGGATATTCTTGCGGTCGTCGTGGCCCTGACTGGTGTCACCATCCAACAATTCGCTGACCTTGATCTGCGGCGTTTCAATCGCACGAAAAAGTCGGGTGATGTCCTCAATACTGGACTTTGGTCCCGTTCACGGCATCCCAACTATTTGGGCGAAATGATGTGGTGGTGGTCGTTATGGCTCTTCACTTTGGCCGCCCACCCCGCTTCCTGGTGGGCTGGAGTCGGAGCGCTTGCGATGACCGTGATGTTCTTTGCCGCCAGCATCCCATTGGCGGAAAAGCGCAGTGCTGAGCGCCGACCAGGCTGGGAGGCCTATCGGGCCGTGACACCCATGGTCTTGCCGCGTTTACGTAAAAACCCCTGAATAGAGGTCAAGGTTCGGTCTCCATTGACCGATATATCTGTGTGCTTGGTTCGGTCACACTCCTTTCGACTTTCTTGGTCATTGTGGCAACATGTCTCGCCATCACCATTGTCGGTCTGCGACATCAGCACGCCCGAACAAAGCAACTCGTCCTCAGTCTGCAAGATGAGCAAACACAACTCGCTGACGCCAATGCTCGACTCGCTGACATAGCCGTCCATGACTCACTCACTGGGTTACTCAATCGCGCAGGCATCGTGGCGCACCTTGATACGGCGATTGCGCGAAGTCGGGACTCACATCAGATAGCTGTTCTCTTCGTGGACATTGATCGATTTAAAAGTATCAATGACTCACTTGGACACTCTGCCGGCGACCAGTTGTTACAGGTCATGGGTCGACGCATTCGTTCAGTGCTTCCGAGTGGATGCACCGCTGGTCGCCTCGGTGGTGATGAGTTTGTCATTGTCGTTGAGAATGTTCCAAGTATTGAGCGAATTTCCGAGATTGCTCATCGTCTCACTCGGGACCTCAGTGAACCCTTAGAAGTGATGGGTCGCATGGTACGTATTTCAACGAGCATCGGCGTTGCGATCGGACCTGATTCGCAAGATACTGCGAGCGAACTTTTGAGCTTCGCCAACGTGGCTTTGCATCGTGCGAAAGATGCAGGCCGCGACCGCGTTGAAATCTTTACACCGCAGATTCGTAGCGACATGCAACAACGCTCACTGGAAGAACATGCATTGCGCCGAGCCATTGATGCGGGAGATGTCGTACCATTTTTTCAACCTGAGTTTGATGCCACGACAGGGCACATCATCGGTGCTGAAATTCTGGCGCGCTGGTTGAAACGCGATGGAACCATCGCCAGCGCCGGAGCGATGCTGACAATGGCGCAAGACGCCAGCACCCTCGAACGAATGACAAGCGTGATCATGCAACAATCTCGCCCAGTGATTCGTCGTTTGGCAACTCTCGGTCTGCCAAGTGGTTTTCGCTTTCGCGTCAATTTGCCTCATCGTTGTACGCCACGTGCCTGGCGCGATGGGCAAGTCGCAGGATATTTCACGGGGATTGATCCAACAATGTTGATGCTTGATGTATACGAAACTGCCGTCTTCGGCGACTTAGTCGGTGCTGCAGGAGTGCTCACAGAAATGCGTCAACTTGGTGCCAGAGTATGTCTGGAAGATGCAGGGCGCGGTGGTGGCTCATTGTCAATGTTGCGCTCTCTACCGTTAGATGAGATCCGAGTCGATCGTGTTCATGTTGACTCTTTGACCTCACAAGCCAACGATCGCGCAGTGATTCGGGCGATGGTTGGTCTAGCGCGCGACTTAGGTCTCAGTATTTCCGCAGACGGCGTCGAAACGAGCGCTCAAGCGGACGCCTTATTGGCCATTGGGTGCACAACCCACCAAGGGCACTTATATTCACGAGCCATCACAGCCGCAGCCCTTGAAGACTTAATTCTCAAGATGTCAGCAGAGCGTGCAATTGAAGGGCTCCTGACATAGCGTTGAAAATCGTGTCGTCCAAAAAACTTGGTGTGATCTGGATGTTGTTGAGCGCAACTGCTTATTCGATGTTCACCATTTTTGGTAAGACGGTTCTTGAAGAATTGAGCCCCGTGGATGTTCTTCTGTGGAGATTTTTGATTGCAGTCCCGGCTGCGTGGATATTTGTCTTTATCCGTTTTCGCCGTGGCGGTCCGAGTCCGTTGAGCGTCGCCTTTAAGCCCCGCTTGTTCGCCGGCTTAGTATTTGGACTTGTTTCCTGGTTGGGCTTCGCCGCCTTAGACCGCATGCCAGGCGCGCTGTACATCGTCATCATTTATACCTATCCCGCAATTGTCGCTGTGGGTTCAACATTCCTGGGTCGTGCCACATCACGACATATTTGGATGGCAGTGGGAATCACTTTGGTGGGAATCGCTTGCACCGTGCCCGAGGTTTTTCAAGGTACTGATGGTGCCACCGTGGCAGGTCTGATTTTTACTCTCAGTAATGCTGTGATGTACGCCGTTTATATGATCTTCAGCGAGCGCTTAGTCACTGGTTCTGGTGGGGGCGATGGTTTTGTTTCGTCGGCATGGAGTCTGACGGGTTCGCTTGTTTTCGCATTAGCCGTCACAGCATTTTCCGGAACGCCGCACTTTCCGACAACCTTTAGCGGCGCTGGCTCAATGATTGGTCTAGCACTGATCAGTACCGTTGTTGCCAGCATGACTTTCTTCTTGGGTCTGCGCCATCTCGGTCCTGCTTCGGCGGCATTAGTTGCAACGAGCGAAGTCGTATTGGGATTGATGTGGGTCGTGCTCTTCTTGGGTGACTCACTCAAAGTGATCCAAGTATTGGGTGCGATTTTAGTGATCATCGGAGTTGTCTGTTCCCAGCGAGTCACCCCTCAAATCAAGATACCCGAACCCACTAAAGCCTGAAGTTCATCAACCGTGAAGGCCATAAAGGTACTCGTCGTATAAGAAGGCAATGATCCCCCACTTGCAGCGTTTGATGTCCAAGAAATATTCCAGTTGACAGAAACAATTGCGACAAAAACTCCCTGATCGCGTTGAGCCGATGAGTGGCGATAGGTGTACATGCATCCAGATGTTGCTGTGTCACCTGCACCAGCCGTCCACACACTCCCTGAGCCGGTGCATTGCATTGAACCAAGAGCGGTCCCATTGACATCGGCGTCATCTTGGGTGACAAACGATAGGGACACGGGAGTCGCAGTTGTCTGCGCCCAAGCAGAACCAAAAACGGTTGGTATCCAGGCCATTGCGGTGACGCTATGCCACCAGTCGGCGTTCGCCCACAACCACATTCCAACATTGACCACACCACGATTCATTGCGGGCGCTGTTGTCACTGTGGGTTGTGGCAGTCGACCTTTCACAATCACCGCTGCGTTTTGTGCTAACTCGGCACCCGTCGCGCGAGTGATCCAGATCAGTACCATTCCACTTGTGCTGTGGCGCTCATATAGGTCGTAGCGCACAGTCCCCACCAATTTCGTGATTCCCGTAGTGGCCCCTATTTGCGAATCATAAATAGTTGCAGGCTTCCATGTATAACCCGATGAATCTGCCCCTGATCCTGTCGGTGGTGACGAAGTTTGCACGCCCGCCCAGATAGAACCGCTGTCAGTGCCTCCACTTCCTATGGCGCCATCAGTGGCTAACACTTGTCGGTGAAAATCAAAACTTATAAGCAGTAGCAACGAAGTGATGAGGAATGTTGCAATCAGGCGGGGAATCCGCATAAGTCCTCCTCAACGTCCCAGTGCACTGCTTGAGCGCTTTCCCACAGCCACGTCTGACCGCTACGCACCATGGTCCATTTCGTTTGAACACTGAATAACGAATCATCAAAAATAATTTCTCTATCAACCAATACGGTGTCATCGGTGATGCAGGTTGTCACAATTGCTGTATCGGCGGTACTGAAGTCCACTGCTTCAATGCGATAGCGCAGCGAACCAATCCCCGAAGCCACAATGTTTGCATCCCGGCGGATCTTCATCAGTTCGCTGATCTCCACAAAAAGAGGACTACCAACCTCAGCAAAACTCTGCACATCACAGTGATACGGGTCGCGACCACAATCAATGCGTTGGTGTATCGCAAAGTTGAACGCAGTCATCAACTCCTCTTCGGTGGCAATAACCGGTATCCCCACTACCGAGTCTGGTGAGACCTCATTGCTGTGCGACTCACCTGTGGTTATGGCAACTGCTATCGGCAAAGTTTCGGGCAAATCACCCGTGATTGTGGTGGAGCTTGTTCGACAAGCACTCAGACATAACAATGCGCCGATGACAAGTTGTCTTTTCACATCTCTCCCTTCAGCGAACCATTGTGGGAACGAACCACGGCTAAATGGCACATGAATAGAGAGATGATGTTTCAGGAACTTTTGACTTTCTATGGGTCATGTGGCCCACTCGCTGGCGGCCGTTCTCCAGCACTCATTAAAAATCTGTCAGACTTAAAAAATGATGACACCCATTTCACGTCGTATGTTCCTAGCTCTCGGGGCCACAGCGGCTGTTGCTGCCTGCTCGAGTAGCGAGGAAGGAAAATCCTCAGGATCAACTGAAGTGGCTTCCACAGTCCCAACTACAAGTCTCGTTCCACCCTCCGATCTCCCGAGTGATCCTTTTACCCTTGGTGTGGCATCGGGTGACCCCGACACCGAGTCAGTTGTTTTATGGACACGCTTGGCTATTGACGCTCTCAATGGTGGCGCAATGCCTGATGAAGATATTGATGTTCTGTGGGAAATGTCGACAACCGAATCCTTTGACGACATCGTGATCGCTGGGATCGCTACAGCTTCGCCTCAATATGGGCACAGCATTCATGTGATTGCCGCACCACCTAACGTCACTGGCCTTCTTCACTACCGCTTTCGACTTGGCGACTACACCAGCCCGATCGGTACAACGAGATTGAGCCCCAGTGCTGATTCATTGGAACCTGTGAAGATTGCTTCAGCCTCGTGTCAAAATTGGACTGCTGGCTTTTACACCGCTTATCACGACATGGCTGAACTCGCGCCAGATCTTGTGCTCTTCCTCGGTGACTATATCTATGAAGGCAGTACCGGTTCACTTGAACATGGCGATGTGCGGTTGCACAACAGTGCGGAAATCAAAGATCTCGTCGCTTATCGTAATCGTTACGGTCTATATAAGAGTGATCCACTGTTGCAAGCAGCGCATCATATGTGTCCTTGGGTTGTGACATGGGATGACCACGAAGTTGAAAACAACTATGCCAACCTGACACCCGAGGATCCCGCCGATAATGATGGCTACGCTGCTCGCCGAGCCGCGGCATACCAAGCGTGGTGGGAGCATATGCCAGTTCGCTTTGATCCTCCCGTGGATGAAAACCTCATCATCTATCGGCAATTCTCTTGGGGTTCATTGATCAACATGTTGGTCCTCGATACTCGTCAATATCGCGATGATCAAGCCTGCAATGACGCCGTCTTGCAAACCACACCAGCCTGTGATGACGCGTTACTTCCCGAGCGAAGCCTTTTGGGTGCCAAACAAGAGGCCTGGCTAGCAGCAAATATTCGCGGTGTCGACAAGGTCTGGAATGTTTTAGCAAATCAGACAGTGATGACTGATATTCGTCTCGGTTCCGCGGTGCTCAACTTTGACCAGTGGGATGGCTACGCCCCTGATCGTGATCGCGTCCTGACAGATATCACTGAGCAGGGTGTGAAGAATCTCATCGTACTTACTGGTGATATTCACTTGTCGGGCGTTGGCCAACTGACGACGACTGCCAATCCCACCACTGCAGTTGGAATTGAGTTTGTGGCAACTTCAATCTCATCTGGCGGCAATATCCCGCCAGAGACTCAAGGTCTACTGCAAGCACTTCCCAACATCATTGATGCTGAAGCTTCTCATCGTGGTTACATTCTGCATACCATCACGCCAGAAACATGGACCGCTCAATACCGCTTAGTTGATGACGCAAAGGTTGAAAACTCTGGTGTCAGTGATTGGAAAACATTTAGCGTGACCGCCGGAACGGCTGCAGTGGCCGAGATCTAAATCAGCGCTGTGCCTCAAGCACTCATCGGTTCAAGTTGTGGTTGTTTTGCTAATTCTTTTTGTTGACGTTTTGCAGCAACTTGCATTCGAATGCCGCCAGCAATTCCTTCAGGATTCAAGATCGCCGTCACAATTAATAACACTCCACCGATCAAGGCTTCCCAACGACCAAATGACCCAAATACTTGATTCATGGCGTAAAAGGAAACTCCCGATGCCGCCGAAACACCAGCTGCGATTGCGCCACTGACACTCGTGATACCACCGAGATAAGCGAACGACAAAGCCGTGAGTGATGCGATAGTTCCGTAGGAAAGATCAGAAACAGCACCGAATCGATAGGCCAGCAAAGAGCCACCCATTCCGGCGATGAAGGACGAAAGAGCAAACATCATCATCTTCACCCGGGTGTTATTAATACCAATTGCTGCTGATGCACGCTCGTTGCTGCGAACAGCCAACATCACTCGTCCCGAACCACTGCGACGAATGTTGGCAACCATCAAACACAAAATCGTCAGAATCGCTAACAAGAGGAAAGCAAATACTGGTCGCGATGTCTTGTTGCCGAAAACCAAACCTAGGTTCCAGTGACCTAACGATGGATTGGGGACCTTGGCTCCACCGTTATTTACCCCACCGATCACCCATGGTTGCTTGAAAACGAATTCAGCAATAGTGACACCACCAGCGAGAGTCACAATCGCCAGGTTGGTGCCGCGCACTCTCAAGGCAGGAAGACCGACAAGAAGCCCGAACAACATGGCACCTAGGGCCGCGAGAACTGGCGCAATAGGAAAAGGAATATCGTAATTGGTCGCCAATTTCGACAGGGCAAATCCGCCGATACCAGCGAAGGCCATTTGTGCCAGTGATGTCTGACCACCAAAACCAATCAAGACAACCAATGACAAAGCCAAAACGGATCCGATCAATGAACTCATAATGGCAGCGCGCCATAATGGTCCTAGAAAGAGAATTCCCGCAGATGCAATCACGAGCGGCGCGCCAAGCGACAACCATGTCACGTTCGCTGGCGGAACGAATGGCAATTTCCAACCCCCGACCGACCCGCGTTCGGGAAGACGCTCACCGGAAACGATCATCGTAATGATGATGACTAGGAAGGGCAGACCTTCACGCATTCCGTATTGGGGCCACCAACTAAAATCAAGTTGCATTTTTGTGAATGTGCTTTGCACCATTCCAATCGCCACACCTGTCAATACCGTGGGCCAGAAATGTCGGAACTTTCCGATGAGAGCGGCACCCAAGGCCGGAATTAAAAAGCCAAAAGTAAAGATCGAACCGTTCAACTGCACGAGTGGTGCGGCCAAAATTGCAATGACAGCGCCGACCACCGATGAAATCACCCAACCAGAGGCGGCCAAGAAATCAGGCGAGTGCCCTAGTAGCACGGCCCCTTTTTCATTTTCGGCAGCCGCACGCGTAGCTAACCCAAAACGCAAATACTTGCTCGCGGCCCACACAACTACTGTGATCAGAAGCACGATTGCCAGCAACCACAAGCCATCACGCGGTACGCGCAAGGTGTCAGTAATCGTTACTACCTTGCGAGGTAAAATCGGATCGACGCGCATCGCCAATTGATCGGGGAAACGGCGATCCTTGAGCCCGATCATGACAATGATCAAGCCGACACTGGCAACAACACGGGCCAACGCCGGAGCATCTCTCAACGGACGAAAGATCAGGGCATAAATTAATAAACCCATCAGGGCCGCAGTCAGCAAAGCGAGAATAAAAGCCCACGTGAAACCGACATCATGATCAAAGCGGTAACGGTCTGGCAGTCCCGGAATGGGGAAAAGATATGCCCCATTCCGGAGTTCTGCATAGACATAAGCACTCCACATTGCAATTGCGCCATAAGCAAAATTGACAATGCCAGAACCTTGATAACTAATCACGAGGCCCATCGCAAAACCAGCGATGATGGCCCCGGCCCCACTACCGAGCAACAAATAAAACAGATAGTCATTCATCGTTACATTCTCCGTCTTGTTTGTTGCCCAGCAGTGGTTGACAGGTCAGGGAAGGAGTGGGGTGCTATCCCACAACTTGCCATCATCAACGGAAACGACTGCGCCATCTTTGTATTCGGTCGCCTCAAAGACGTACGAACAAACTGATGGGTAGCTCGGTGTGGCTAGACCACACTTGACAGGGGTGATGCCTCCGTACAAGAACAGACCATCGGCCGACTTCAAGAAGTCGTACAGATTCTGACCAGTCATTTCGGTACCACCAGCAACCATCTCGGCGGCGAAGTTGCGAAGCGACAACACCAAAACGGTACCCAAACCACCCAGACCAAGAGCGCCGGTCTTGACGTCTGCGGGCTCGATACCCATTTCGCCAGTTGCCTCGTTCTTGATGTAAGGAGCCACAATCATTTGCAAGAATGCCTTTTCTGGAGTGTCGCGCTCAGGAGTTGCGCCAACGAATACCCAATTAGTTGCATCATCGCCCACTTGAGAAATGACGTCACTGTCTGAGCAAATACTCGTTGTCAGCACGGGCTTGGTGATTCCAGCAGTGGCATAACCACGAATGGTTCCGATACAGCCAGCGTCTGCGTAGAGCGAGATCAAAAGATCAGGATCATCAGCGTTGGCAGCCTGCATCAAACCGAGATAGCCAGCATCGGTTTCGTTGTCTCCACCCTTGACGGCCTTCCATGTAATTCCAGCCTTATCAAGAGCAGCTTCAACGCCTGCGGCAGTCGAGTTAGCTCCAGCATTGTCAGCGTGAATGATGCCGACAGTCTTCGCGTGATAACGGTCCTGAGCGATGACTGCCATCACAGCAGTCGTAGTCGCGTTTCCACCGGTCAAGAACAATGCGTTAGCAGTGAAGTCCGGCGGCAAGATCGGCAATACGCCGATAACCGGCACATTAGCTGCTGCATAGGTGGTGAAATCGGGGAACAAGTCAAGCCCAAGAAGGATCAACTCAACGCCCTTGCCTACTAGTTCCTGTGCGCACTTCTGTGATGTCTCTGGAGTTCCGCCAGCGACACAGGTCTCTAGTTTGACTGGGCGACCACCAAAGCCACCGTGCGCATTCATGTATTCAAAACTGGCCTCGGCAAAACGACGAATGTCTGGGAAGTCAAGTCCGTTGGGATTACCTTCGGTGTTAACCATACCGACAAGCATTTCGGGACCTGTCGGTGGACCGTCTTCGCCACTCGGCGCATCGGTGACTACTGGTGCGTCAGTGACTGCTGGTGCATCGGTGACTGCTGGTGCATCGGTGCTCGAAGAACCTCCATCACTTCCACAGGCAACAAAAAATAGGCTTCCCACGACGATCGCAGCGAAAGCACGTGAATGCCGCTGAGATCGTGGAGTCCCCAAACTCATGGATCGTTTCATATTTCCCCCTCAGTTGTTTGCCGCGGGTTGCGGCGCTTACTTAATTGGCCACTGTGGCCGGTACCCAACTGCCGTGGAACCCAAAGGGGATTCGTGGCAATTGAACTGTTGCGATCGGTTCGTCGCTCATTGTTTTAGCGTCGAAGATCACGAACTCACTTGAATCTTGAGACTGGTCATAAACATAAGTCATGACGTACCCATCATCTTCTGACTTGGCTCCGTCGGCGGCAACGAAGACCGCTTCACCACACACTCGACCTTTACCAAGTTCGATGCTGGTGCAGTTGCCTGCTTGGCGGTCATACTTCAGAATCGCGCCTGCATCAACTTCGCCGAAGCCTGCATTACCCATCGACATTTCATATCCGAAACGATGCTTTGAACCAATCACAGCATCGTTGACACGTGGGAATTCTGCTCCACGATCGTCGATCTGCTCTTCGGTGACTTTGCCGGTTGTGGTGTTGATCGTCCAACGCCACAAGTTGGGTGCCGGGAAATCCATGGCGTCTTTCTTCCAAATGTGTTCAAAGCGGACAACATCCAAAATGATCTTGTCACCTTCTTCGTAACTATTCATCGGGTGGAAGACGTAACAAGGATTGATGTCGTACCACACCACTTGAGAGTCATTGCCGTTACGTGGCATCACACCGAGTCGTGCTGGATAGGTGTCGCTCCAGGTGATCGGCATCTTGCCTTCAATGGCCAAGTTGAGATCAAACACTGCGGGCAAGTCCATGAACACGACATAATTTTCGGTGATGTTGAAGTCATGCATCATGGTTGAACCAGTCACCGTGATTTCTTCACGCTGCACCATCTTGCCATCAGCTGAAACACGGACATAAGTAAGGTATGGCGGCAGTGGTGCATAACCAAAAGCCAACATCTCGCCAGTCTTCGGGCAGATCTTCGGGTGAGCCGTAAATGCACCCTTGAGAACTCCGTTGTAATCGGTTGAACCAATGGTGTTCAGATTTCCATCAAGGACATACGGAAAGTGACCTTCTTCGAGAGCCAAAATTTGACCAGCGTGACCGACAACATGTGTGTTGGCTTTCGAGCAAGTCATATCCATAGTCACCGATGGATCAAGAATATTGATCGAAGGATCTTTAATGAACGGTGTCTGCACATAACGATTGCGATACCACTTGGCTTGACCACCTTGCAGGCGGATGCCGTGAATCATGCCGTCACCAAAGAACGGATGATCACTCATACCGGTTAATGGATTAGCGCCGTTGCGCAGATAGCGACCATCAAGTTCGGCAGGAATATGTCCTACCACTTTGAGGTCAGTCAGTGTGAGTTCTTCTTGTGTTGGTCGCCCATTACCTTGTAAGTGGGCTGGCAATTCTTCGGTCATTGACATGATGTGTCTCCTAAAGTATTTGATTTTGTACGGGTAAAACTGGCTTACTTCACTGCGTCTGGCGAACGGGCCCACATCAATGTGGCATCGAAACTCAGTGTGTAATCGGGCGTGAATTCCATGATCACGCGATGCGGTGAATCAAGAAACTTACGAAACTCATCAGCAGCGGCTTGGCTGTCGGGGCGTAGACGATTTGCGAACTCCGGATAAAACCAATCTTTGGTTTCACGATCATCACGAATAATGCAGTCGCCCTTGTACGTCACGGTCTTGCCGCCGCCCAACTTTGAACCTGTGCTATTTATACAAATCGATGAACGCGGATTGCGACGCAACGCCGGAATGCGCTTACGTGTTTCGGCGGCTGTTAGCCACAACTTTCCGTCCTTTGGCAAATATGACATCACGACGCCGAAAGGTTCGCCTTTGCTATTGACCCACATGAAGATGCACTCACTGAGGGAATGCACAAGTTTGTGTTCAAGTTCCGATGTGAGCGCACATTCGGTGAGGTCTTCGTAACTATCGTGATTGGACATTGCGTTCCCCTGAACTAACTCGTTGATCAATATGTGACGACAGTAACACGCCCAAAAAGTTTTATCTACCCCGCGTAAGTTATTAATCCCATTCGGCGGATTCCGAGCCTCATGTACGGCCCGGAAGACCGTTCCATAACAACTCGCTGATTTGCCCTGCCACCTCGGCGGCTGACAGTTCTTTTTGGGTAATCCACCATTGCGAGACCATTTGCAACATTCCAACAATGCCAAAGGCCCAGGCTTCCGCCACGCCCGGATCTTGCTGAATACCGGAGCGCCACACGGCCAACGTCTTAGTCAAGGGCGTCGTCGAACGTTCGGCGAGCGACAGCCGACCGAGGGCTGTCTGCTCTGTGGAGCCTCCCGTGACATACAAAAACAGCTCGCGGTGATCCGCCACAGTCCGCAGATTGGCCTCAATAAAACGAGTTAAGCCCGTCTGGCTCAAGGTTTCCCCTGCTAGGGCGGTACGAGTGGCCAAAACCATGCGATCGGATAGCCGTTCTGCCAGGGCGTCAGCCAGATCCGCGCGACCTCCGACTCGGTCATAAACAATGGGTTTCGTCACGCCCGCCTCAACGGCCACGGCTTCCAGAGATGATCCAGCTCCGTCGCGCCGAATGACTCGCTCGGCAGCATCCAAAACGTGTTCGCGGTCAACAACAAGTTGGCCCCCAAGCGGACGACCTGGTCGACGGGAAATGGACTCTGACATCCGAGCAGTCTGCTCCATAAAACGGGAGTTGCCAAAAAATCTTTATTTTTCTCTTTCCCCCGTTACTTACTGCTGGTAACTTTTCGCACAGGGTTGAACCATTTCAACCTGATGGAGGTTCACCATGAGTGGTCTATTTGATTTGTCTGATGACGTTGCTGTCGTCACCGGTGCGGGACGGGGAATCGGCGAAGGCATCGCCAACACTTTGGCCGAGGCGGGGGCCGCAGTCGTATGTGCTGCTCGTCGCGGAGACGAAGTTGAGGCTGTCGCCGCCGGCATACGTGCACGCGGTGGGCGCGCCATTGCTCTCGCCACTGATGTCACCGACAATGACGCTGTTGAAGCACTTGCGCAAAAAGCCATCTCCGAATTCGGACATCTTGATATCTGGATCAACAACGCCGGCGGGTCCCCTATTCAGACTCCACTGACAGACCTTGACGCCAAAGAATGGGATGCCACAATGCGTCTTAATCTCACAGCGATTTGGGTGTGCACCAATACCGCGGCGCGACTCATGCGCGAAGGTGGACGCATCGTCAACATTTCCTCGCGCGCTGCGGTCAGCACGGTGATGGGGAGTGGACATTACGCAGCTGCTAAAGCAGGCGTGAACTCGCTCACCGTTACATACGCAAAAGAACTCGGTCCACGCATTCGTGTCAACTGCATTATGCCTGGAGCGGTCCCCACAGAGATCATGATGAAAGCCATGCGGCTTGAAGA
>JBAWVW010000044.1:0-15249 GCA_037147055.1 Actinomycetes bacterium | reverse complement strand
TTAAATAGCCGACATCAATAGAGACGAATCACCAGTAATCGCGGCCACAAGTCCATCAGTGGCGGGCATCAATTGCTCACAAAAAAAGCGCGCCGAAGCAATTCGCTCGGCCACACAGTCCGCACCCACTTCATCTGAGGCTTGAATCGCAATGACAGCAGATTCGGCTAGTAAAAAGCCCGCCGTCAAAGTGCTGATCAATCGCAAATACGGAGTTGCACCCGACAATGAATCGATCGGGTTCCCTGAATGATCTGCCAACCAAGTCGTGGCCACACGAGTGGCTGACAAGGTGTTGGAGAGAGCGGCCCCAGTCGCACGAAGTTCACTATGCCCTTTGAGTTTTTCACACAATGCATCAATAGCACCAAGATGTCGCTTGACAACCTCGCCACCGCGCAAACCAAGTTTGCGACCCACAAGGTCCATCGCCTGGATCCCATTTGTGCCTTCGTAAATCGTCGTAATTCGCGCGTCGCGGTAATACTGAGCCACTCCGGTCTCTTCGATGAATCCCATGCCACCGTGAATCTGAACTGCGAGTCCCGTGAGTTCAACACCCATATCGGTGCCCCAACCTTTTGACATCGGCGTCAACAGTGCTGCCAAATCAGAAGCCCATTCGCGCTCGGCAACGTCCTGGTGATGTGTGGCAACATCAAGACAAGCCGCGTTCCAATATGTCAAACGTCGCAAGGCTTCAACCGTCGTCTTCATTGTCAACAACATTCGCTTGACATCTGGATGATCAATAATCGGCGATGACTCGCCTGCTGGAGCGCCGGGGGCACGACCTTGGCGGCGATCCTTGGCGTATTGCAAAGCGTGTTGATACGCCCGATCCCCGAGGCCTAATCCTTCGACACCGACCGACAGCCGAGCCTGATTCATCATCGTGAACATGTATTGCATGCCACGATTTTCTTCGCCAATGAGAAACCCAATCGCTCCACCATTGTCACCAAAAGACAATGAGCATGTTGGGCTGGCGTGAATGCCAAGTTTGTGCTCAATGGCAGTGCACACGACATCGTTACGACGACCCAATGAACCATCATTATTCAACAGAAATTTAGGAACAATAAAACAAGAAATTCCCCTGGTTCCAGCTGGTGCATCGGGCGTGCGCGCCAAAACTAAATGAATAATATTGTCGGCCATGTCGTGTTCGCCAAAGGTGATGTAAATCTTGTTGCCGAAAATGGAATACGTTCCATCGCTATTGCGTTCAGCCTTAGTGCGCACCGCTCCCACATCACTGCCGGCGTCGGGCTCCGTGAGATTCATCGTCCCCGACCATTCACCAGTCATCATCTTGGGGAGATAAGTCATCTTTTGGATTTCGGTTCCGTGATGAATGATGGCGTCAATGGCCCCCTGCGTCAAAGTCAGTGACATAGAAAAAGCCATATTGCAAGCGTTCATAATTTCTTGGATCGCAATGCCAATCATCCACGGGAAACCACCTCCACCAAAACCCTCATCACATGGAACCGCTCCCCAACCAGCATCCACAAAGTCCCGATAAGCCTCAGTAAAACCAGGAGGCATGGTGATCGAATGATCAGCATTTAATTTCACGCCATGGGTGTCCCCAATTTTGTTGAGAGGGGCAATCTTTTGTTCCATGAAACGAGCAGCCTCGGCCAGCAGGTCACGCACGACAGACGAATCCGCATCAACGAATCCGGGCAAGGTCATCAAACGATCGAGCCCACAGACGCGGTTGAGAACAAAATCAATATCAGTGAGAGGCGCTCGGTAATCAGTCACACATCAACTTTAGAGGGAGATTTTCAGGCACCCGTGAGTGAGCGCCAAGAAATTGGCGAAGCAGCGGTGACTTGTGTCGGTGTCATGCGCAATGTGGCTTCGGGAACCATGTCAGCGATAGCGCGTCCCTCGGCATAGTGATGGACATTGCCCACACCTTTGAATAACTTGGAGCGTGCCTCAACAAGATCATCGGGGGAATGAGCATCAAAGAAACCCCACATTGTGAAAGCGATGGTTAGATCGTGAATGACTGGGGCCCGACTGAATAATGATGCTCGTCGCAATGCAATATTCAGACATCCGCGCACTGCGTCATCACTGGACACGCCACCGATTAATTGCAAACGAGATCGCAAACGATTGGCAAGCAATAACGCGTAGCCCTGATCGGGTCCCTGGTAGCCGAGATGATCGCCAGCAGGTTGGAACCCTTCAATATCTGTGGGTCGATCATTGGTCCATGATGCTGGTGCCACATCCGGCGAGCCGTAGACACGGGTGACATCAAGGACTGGGGTCGGAGCGAACTTTGGTGCAGACATTGCTTCTACCGTATTCGCTCAGACACCCGAGTGAAGAAGTCCATAGATTAAAGATTCTTCGAGGGCCCTCCACGAAGCCTCAATGATGTTCGAACTCACGCCGATTGTCGTCCACGA
Organism: Actinomycetes bacterium; assembly: GCA_037147055.1. Taxonomy (GTDB): domain Bacteria; phylum Actinomycetota; class Acidimicrobiia; order Acidimicrobiales; family Ilumatobacteraceae; genus Casp-actino8. Next base: position 12,814 of record JBAWVW010000044.1, on the reverse strand, counting down.
TCTCTCGCCATCAGTGGCGTCGATCAAGACACGAGTAACTGCACCCGTGGCAGTTGCTCCGTCCAAGATGCGCACCTTGTAGTCAGTCAGATGGATGCGATCAACCTGTGGATAGGCCTGCGAGACGGCAGCCCGCAATGCAGTATCTATGGCGTTGACCGGTCCGTTGCCCTCAGATGTATGAACATGGCGCGTGGCCTCATTTTCTGGCCCTACCCACACCTTGACCGTGGCCTCAGTCGTGAATTCACCGTCCATTGTCTCATCGGTGATGACGCGCATTGACTCGACTCGGAAAAATGACTGCTTCCAACCCGCTGCTTTGCGCATCAGTAACTCAAGCGAGGCGTCGGCTGCCTCAAAGTGGTAGCCCTCGTGTTCCAAGCGCTTGAGATCGTCGATGATCTGATTAATCGCTAGGGGCTCGATGGTTAAACCAAGTTCTTCGGCTTTGATAGTGATCGTCGCCTTCCCCGCCATTTCGCTAACGATGAAACGAGTTCCATTGCCGACTAAAGAAGGATCAACATGCTCATAAGCATCTTTGGCGCGGACAATGGCGCTGACATGCAGACCAGCTTTATGAGCAAATGCGCCGCTACCAACATAGGGAGCCTGAGGATTCATCGGACGATTCAAAACTTCGGCCACATGATGGCTGACCGCAGTTAAATGTTCCAAGCGCCCTTCCGGCAGGCACTGGTAGCCGAGTTTCAACTGCAGATTTGGAATGACAGTTGTGAGGTTGGTGTTACCAGTGCGCTCTCCGAGACCATTCAAGGTGCCTTGCACATGGCGCGCACCGCTGAGGACTGCGGCCATGGAGTTTGCAACTGCGCAACCAGTGTCATCATGACAATGGATACCGATGATCACATCGTTACCCACATGACTTTTAACTTTCGCCACGATGTCTTGGACCTCATGAGGCAAACTTCCGCCGTTGGTATCGCACAACACGAGATGGCTCGCACCTTTAATCACAGCTGCTTCTAAAGCGCGTAAAGCAAACTCTTCGTTGTTCTTGAAACCGTCAAAAAAATGTTCCATGTCAACTAGGACGCGACGCCCATTGCCCTTGAGGTATTCAACTGAGTCAGCAATCATTGCGATGCCTTCATCAAGCGTGGTCTGCAAAGCGTTGATGACGTGATAGTCCCAACTTTTGGCGACGATGCACACCGCGCTTGTGCCAGCATCGATGAGGTGACGCAAGGTGGGATCATCATCCACTTTGCCTTTGGGGCGACGTGTTGAACCGAAGGCAACCAACGTGCTCGTCGTGAAATGCAACTCTTTGGCGGCGCGGGCAAAGAACTCAATGTCCTTCGGGTTGGCACCAGGCCAGCCGCCTTCGATGTAGTGCACACCAAGTAGATCGAGTTGCTCGGCAATACGCAACTTGTCTTCTACGGACGCCGACACACCTTCAACCTGAAGGCCGTCTCTCAATGTTGTGTCAAATACTTCGATCATGTTGCTCATGGGTTTTCTTTCTCTATGAGAGTTCATTCCAAGAAACAGAAAAGCCGCCCGGTGGGCGGCTGACTGCGCACGAGAATGAACCCGTGCGCTAGCGAATAATGATGATGGCGGCAGTGTTCCACGGAGTAGTTACGGCGTTCATCGGTTATCAGTCAACAGGGTTGAGCGCCCCGAGTCAACGCCAAGCCCATATTTTTCGGTGTTTGGTCCCTCAACACCTCTGAAAAGATAAGGTTCGGGCATGACCGAACCGAAGCGAGACCTCCCTCCAGGTATGCGAGAACAGCTTGATCTTGGCTATGCCTTTGGCGGATTAGCGACCTTTGGGCAGCGCCCCTTTCTCACCGAGCCCTCCCAACTTGATGAATGGCAGCCCCATGTCGCCATCGTTGGAGCGCCTTACGACAATTCGACGACAAACCGTCCTGGCGCTCGCTTTGGTCCCCGAGCAATTCGCTCGCAGGCCTACGAGCCGGGCACCTATCACATTGACCTGGACATCGAAATCTTTGATTGGCTAGAGGTCATTGACTTTGGCGATGCCTACTGTCCTCACGGCCAAACAGGTGTCAGTTTGGCGAATATCAAAACTCGTGTCGCAGAAGTTGCCCGCCGTGGCATCATCCCCATCACTCTCGGCGGAGATCACTCAATCACTTGGCCCGCTGCTTCAGCCGTAGCCGAGGCGCGCGGTATTGGAACTGTCGGAATGGTGCACTTTGATGCCCACGCCGACACCGCCGACATCATCGCTGGCAACTTGGCAAGCCATGGCACACCCATGCGTCGATTAATTGAATCCGGAGCGGTACCAGGAAAAAACTTTGTGCAAGTCGGACTACGCGGTTACTGGCCGCCCAAAGAAGTCTTTGACTGGATGCGCGGGCAAGGAATGCGTTGGCACACCATGGATGAAATTTGGCAACGTGGTTTTCAAGCAGTGATGCGCGATGCAGTTAACGAGGCCCTCGAAAGCGCAGACAGTTTGTACATCTCTATTGACGTCGACAGTTTGGATCCAGCCTTCGCTCCTGGAACTGGCACACCCGAGCCAGGTGGCATTTTGTCCTCAGATTTATTGCGCATGGTTCGCACTCTGTGTCTTGAGCACAATGTGGTGGGCATCGACATTGTTGAAGTGGCGCCGGCCTACGACGTCAGCGACCTGACAGTCAATGTGGCTCATCGATTGGCCTTTGAATGTTTGGCTGGTCTCGCTGCGCGTCGCCGCTCCACGATCAGTTAACTACTTTACGAGTTCGCACCAATGCGCATATTTAGCTTCTTGACCGCGCACGACCCGACCATACATTTGACCAATCGCAGTGGTCGCTGGTCCAGGTGATGGTACTGCACGATCATCCACTGAGCACACTGCACTCACCTCGGCGGCAGTACCGCAAACAAAGATCTCATCCGCGATGTAGAGATCGCTACGCGCAATATTGTCAATGCGCATGTCGATACCCATGTCGCGGCCTATCGCCATCACCGAACTCTGAGTGATGCCCTCAAGAGCACCAGCGGTTAATGGCGGTGTCAAGATGATTCCGTTACGCGAGCAGAAAATGTTTTCACCCGTGCACTCGGCGACAAGTCCATTAGGAGCCAACATGATTGCTTCGTCGTAACCGGCGCGTAGTGCTTCTACTTTTGCCAACGAGGAGTTGACGTAGTTGCCGACAGTTTTGGCAGCAGGTGGCATGGTGTTGTGATCATGACGGGTCCATGAAGAAATCTTCATGCGCACACCCTTGGTCAACGCGTCGTCACCCAAGTACGCACCCCATGGCCAACAGGCGATCGCCACGTCAACCGTGCACGGCAAAGTGTTCAGTCCCATTTCGCCGTAGCCGTAGTACGCCAACGGGCGGACGTAACACGAGGGCAAGCCAGTTGAAGCCACGGTGTCTTTGGTGGCCTGAATGAGTTCTTCCACGGTGTAAGGAATCTCCATACCCATGATGTGCGCGCTACGGAATAAGCGTTCAATGTGCTCGGTGAGGCGGAACACAGCCGTGCCCTTGGATGTTTCATAGGCGCGAATACCTTCGAAGACTCCCGTGCCGTAATGCAAAGTGTGGGTCAACACATGAACTTGGGCTTTATCCCAGTCGACGAGTTCGCCATTCATCCAGATTTTCGGTGTGGGGATCAGTGTGGGCATGATGAGTTCCGTTCAAGAAGTTGCAAAGATCAGATTAGTTGATGGTGTGTTTATTTCAGCCGACAATTCGCGAGGCAATAATGTCAGCAATTTCGCTTGTACTTCCGGTTACGGGATTGGCACAGGCGGCCCGAATACGCTCGGCCGCAGGCACTTCACCCAAGAAATCGAGCATCAAAGCAGCCGACAAGATGGCCGCAGTTGGGTTGGCTTTACCAGTTCCCACGATGTCTGGAGCCGAACCATGTACGGGTTCAAACATGCTGGGTCCAGTACGCGCAGGGTTGAGATTGGCCGAAGACGCCAACCCGATTCCCCCCGAAACTGCCCCACCGAGATCGGTCAGGATGTCGCCGAACAAGTTGTCAGTGACAATCACGTCATAGCGATGCGGGTCTTGGACGAAATAAATGCAAGCCGCGTCAACATGGTTATAGGCAGTACCAACCTGTGGATATTCGGCGGCAACTTCGTTGAATGCTCTTTCCCAAAGGTTGCCGGCAAAAGTTAAAACATTGGTTTTGTGCACCAAGGTGACATGACGACGCTCACGCTTAGCCGCTAATTCAAAGGCGTAGCGAATGCAACGCTCAACACCCATGCGAGTGTTCACGCTCCCCTGAGTCGCCACTTCATGAGGTGTGCCTTTACGCAACACTCCGCCTTCGCCGACATAAGGACCCTCAGTATTTTCGCGAATACAAATGAAATCGTGGGGCTGAGTGTGACCTGGAGCCGTACCGATGAATGGACGCTGATTGATATACAGGTCAAGTTCGAAGCGCATTTTCAGTAGAAGTCCACGTTCAATGACTCCGGGTGGCACATCGGGGGTACCCACTGCTCCGAGCAGAATCGCATCAAAGGACCGCAACTGGTCAAGAACCGCATCCGACAAAATTTCGCCGTCGCGCAAGTACCGAGCACCACCGAGGTCAAAATCGGTGGTATCCAAACTGACCCCCGCGGAGCGAACCACTCTGAGGGCCTGGGTGATGACTTCGGGTCCGATCCCGTCCCCGCCGATCACGGCGATGCGATGCGCTGATGTTGATGCCATAAGTCCCATATCGTACGGGGCTAAACGGAACATTCAAGACAAGGCGCACAAGGTTTCTCGCCTCCCGTTACCCTGTGGGCATGGCCCAGGTACATCACCTCACCAAAGCGGCGCTCGGTCGCCTCGAAGAAGAACTCCATGATCTGACCACCCGTGGTCGTATCGAGGTTGCGGACAGGATTGAGCGCGCCCGCGAAATGGGCGACCTGAAGGAGAATGGCGACTATCACGCTGCCAAAGACGAACAAGGGCACATGGAGGGTCGGATTCGCCATCTGGAGTCGATCATTGAGAATCATCAGATCGTAGAAATTGAAGAAACTGATTTAGTCGGGCCAGGCCGGCTTGTGACCATGTCGATTGACGGCGACCCACAAGAAACGTATTACTTGGGTTCGCACGAAGAAGGATTTGACAAATCTCGCGCTGCCACGATGACCCCAGAGTCACTCCTTGGTCATGCCATCAACGGCAAACGCCTCAACGACATCGTTGAATACGAAACACCGAACGGTATGAAGTTGAGCGTGACGATCATCGCTGTGGAGTTGCCCTGAACGACGACACAGGAATACCACCGCTTCCGCCGGGACGCGATATTGAACTTCCGGGCCGCGGCACCACGTTCATTCGAGAATTGCCAGGTCCACACCCTGATGCCCCCGTGTTGTTGTTATTGCACGGATGGACCGCAAGCGCCGACCTCAATTGGTTCGCCGTGTACTCAACCCTCGCTGAACACTTTCGCATCATCGCCATGGACCATCGTGGACACGGTCGTGGCATTCGCACGTTCGCTCCATTTCGTCTAGCCGACTGCGCCGACGATGCCGCATGCTTACTCAACGAACTGGGGATCAGCAAAGCCATACCAGTCGGATATTCAATGGGCGGACCAGTCGCACTGTTGATGTGGCGGCGCCACCCCGAATTGGTTGACGGATTGATGTTGTGCGCCACGGCTGGAAGTTTCTCGCATAGTCGCAGTGAGCGGATGGCATTCCTAGGGTTGACAGGTCTCGGCGCACTGGCACGGTTCACGCCAAGCAGTGCTCGCGTTTGGTTGACTGAACGACTTTTCTTGCGGCGAAAAACTGGCAAGTGGGGACCGTGGGCCATCAGCCAAGTTGAACTCCATGATTGGCGCATGGTTTTAGAAGCAGGTCATGCGATTGGTGCATTCACCAGTCTTGAATGGCTCAAAGAAATTAATGTTCCGACTTCACACATCATCACTTTGCGTGATCCAGTGATACCTGTGAAACGTCAACTTGCTTTGTTTTCTGGAATCACAAATGCGCATGCTGTACGGATTGACGCCGAGCACGACGCAATCGTGGCCCAAGCGCCGCAAATGGCACAGATGATTATTAACGGCGTGCACTCAATTATTGAACGCTCCGATTCAGCAACCGCATGAAGCATCCACTACGCAACATCATTCTCTTAGTCAGCGGTAGCGCACTATTCGTGGCACTCCGTGGTCGGCAAGGCAAGAACAAACTTTCTTCGGCGATTAAGCGCGGATCAATGTTGACTCGAAACACGGAACTTGTTCGACTCGGGGCAAAGGTCGGAGCCACTTACGCCTCGGCATCAGCGCGCAAAGTCTTTTCTTCAGCGGAACGACGCGTGGAAATTGATCATCAGACGGAACTCAAAACAGCTGCCCAAGTTTCTGAGCGCCTTGGAAACATGAAAGGGGCGCTCATGAAATTGGGTCAAATGGCTAGTTACCTTGACGATGGTTTACCCGCACCAATGCGCGCCGCTCTCTCACAATTGCAAGCCAGTGCACCGCCCATGTCAAGTGATTTGGCTGCCCAAGTCATTGAGCGCGAATTAGGCGGAGATCCTCACAAAATATTTATCGAATGGGATCCAATCCCCATCGCTTCAGCTTCCATTGGCCAAGTACATCGCGCCGTTGTTCTTGACCCGAAGACTGGCAAAGAACGGGCCGTCGCCGTCAAAGTTCAATATCCAGGCGTGGATAAAGCTATTGATGCCGATCTCAAAAATGCCGACCTCTTGGGCGCTCTGCTACAACAAGGATTCAGTGGTCTTGACCCGAGCGACATGGTGCAAGAGGTCAAAGAACGCATTCGTGAAGAATTGGATTATTCGCGAGAGGCGCACAACCAAACAATTTTCGCCAACTATTACAGCGGGCATCCATTCATTAATGTGCCGGAAGTTTTGCCAACCTTCAGTACGTCACGCGTGCTCACGAGCGAATTAGTCAATGGCATGTCCTTTGCACAATTAATGGGGACAGATCAGGAGCAAAAAAATCTTGCTGGGGAATGTTTATTTAGATTTGTTTTTCGCAGCCTCTATGGAATGCACAAATTTAATGGTGACCCGCATCCTGGTAACTACATCTTCCACGAAGATGGTCGCATCACTTTTCTTGACTTCGGTTTAGTGAAGCACTTCACTGATACTGAGATGAATACCTTCATCTCCATGGTGAAATCTGCAGCTTACGAAAGTGATATTCCTGCCTTTCGCCAAGTGCTGGAGAACGCTGGAATGTTGCAACTCAATGCACCCGTTGAAACCGATGAGGTGGGCACGTACTTCGGGCGCTTTTATGAACCCGTACGGCAAGATCAAGAGATCACCTGGACTCCCAGTTACGCAAGTGGAATCGTGCGTCACACATTTGACCGCAGTAGTCCTATCGCTCAATACGCCACTGTTCCCAAACCATTTGTTTTTATTCAACGAATCAATTTGGGTCTCTACGCAATCCTTGGAGAACTTGGCGCAAGCGGAAATTACCGCGCCATATCAAAGGAGATTTGGCCATTTGTGGATGCCCAACCCAGCACAGAAATGGGTCGCCGTGAAGACGAATGGCTGACTCGATCCCGATAGCGTGTCGGAAATGTCATCACGTACCTCACGCTCATTCCTCGCCCTCGCCGTTATGTCAACCATGTTCATCGCCTCGTGCGGGAGCGAAAGTTCATCGACCACAACGGACGCCACACCCTCAAGCGACCCAGCAGATACGCGCCTTGAGCCGAAGGTGTCGTTGCCTGATGAGACCCCAACAAAATTAGTGATTACCGATATCACCGAAGGCACCGGCGCAGGTGCGGTCTCTGGGGAGACCGTTTTCGTGTATTACGTCGGCGTTCTCACTAAGGACGGAACTCGCTTTGACGGCAACTATGACGCTCAACCGTCTGCCGTCACTCTTGGAGCAGGCGGAGTCATTCCAGGTTGGGAAGAGGGTCTCATTGGTATCAAAACTGGCGGGCGTCGTCAGTTGGACATCCCCTCCGATCTGGCATACGGTCCGACTGGTCAGGGTGAAGCAATCCCGCCAGATTCGGCTATTTCTTTCATCGTTGATGCCGTCGCCATTGTTCCTGCCGTTGATCCTGCCGATGAACCAAAAATCACAATCAAAGGCAGCGCCAATATCACCGAGGCTGTCAGCGAAGATTTGGTTGTTGGTGAAGGCAAGGAAGCTGTAGCGGACTCGAATGTTCTCGTGAACATCATCGCTTACCGTGCTGACACAGGTGAACTGCTGGTCAGTTCGTGGGGCGATCCAAGTCCTGTCGCATTTCCACTTTCTGATGGCGTGAGTCTTCCTGGACTTGCAAAAGGTATCGCAGGAATGAAGGTCGGCGGTCGCCGTCAGATCGCCATACCTTTCATTGAAGCCTTTGGCCCAGACGGCAACAAAGAGATGGGTCTGCCGGCGTCCACCGATCTCGTTGTGATTGTTGACTTACTCGCAACCTTCTAGCACTCAGCCGTTAGGTGGCGGAGGCGGGTTGCCACCGTTACCACCCATCGGCGGCATGTTCGCTGCAGCATTTCCAGATTGCACGGTTGAAGTCCCCGCAAAACATCCGATGATGTACGGGAACCCATCCGTCGCGTGATAGCGGTACGTACCATCGGGTCCGATACGTCCGTTGCACTTGTCAAGAACGTTCGTCTTGCCCGTTGAGTTGTAGGTGTACGCCTTCCACGAATATGAAGTGGGATCACCAGTTAGGTCATAACCCGAAACGAACTGAGCAGTTTTGGTGCAATCAACATCAAGGCAACCGACCGAGTTATAAATCGGAAACCCGTCAAGCGCGTAACCAATAATGACTGAACCCGTGAGATTGCAATACGCGTCTGCGTACAGCGCGTGATTGTGATAATCACCAGCGAAACCAGTGTGCCCACCGCAAGTGTCAAGGATTCCGTTGTATATCGGATCGCCAAACGCTTCAGTTGCTGGCTGAGGTCCCTCGGTCGGTCCGTAAATCGGCAACCCAGTCGTTGTGAAACCTAAAGATCCCAAGACGTCAACAATGCTGGTGGTCTTTGCTGCCACAGTTGGCTTCAACGGAACGCGCCACTCCCAAGCTTGCTCGCTCAATGCATTAGGAGTCATCGGCTCAAACATGTAACTCGGCATGCCGTTCGATGTCACCACCAATTCGGTATCGGTGCATTCAACCATCACCTCAGGCATTGCATACTCTTCGCCAGGCCCACTTGAATCAGACAAATCTGGAAAAGCCGAAGTCGGACATTCGCCGAGCACCGGCAAAGTGTTGTCGGTCGGCACGTCGGGTGTGGGGGCTTCGGTTGGCGCCGCCTCTGCGGCCGTCGTCGTTGGTTCACCAGAGTCAGCAACCGAAGTGACTGTGGGATTGACCGCATCTGAAGATGAACTACACGCCATCAAAGTGAGGGCAACCGCAGCCAAGACGAGATTTCGAGAAATTTTCATCCCCACAGTCTGACAACCCTGCAATGAATAATTGTTCATTTGTCAGTAAGAATTCAGTCCGATTTAATCCGAACCTCTATTCCACCATGCCTCCAGAACATCAGGAAGTTCTCCCATGCCGCGCTCAGACATCGACATGACTTCGTCAGGATTGTCACTGGTGCGCATCACAGTGACGATCATTGCCTCACCAATGGCCACGCAGATACGCACCCGTTGACGTTTTGGATGTTCGCTCGGACGACAGTCAGGTTCTTGATCATTGCCCAATTCATTCTCGAACGGCGCGGCCCAACCAGTGACGACGAGGCATGCTGCGTGGCACTTCAAAGGTCGCTCAGTTTCCATTAAAAGTTCATAGGGGTTCTCATTTTCGCCCAGTAGCAAAGGCACAAAGTTTTTGTTGAGGCCGTACAGGCGGGCCTTGTCAAGCTTGAACGGGCTCGCTAATTCAGCATGGACTAGAAGGTCGATCTCTTCGGCGACGCGCAGGACATCGTCGTAGGAACTCATGAGATGTGGTGAGGATGGCATGCACCAAGGTGTGCCTGGTTCTGCTAAAACGGTGAAGAAGTTACAAAAGTTTTTGTAGATTCTTCGACGCTTTGACAACTGCAGTACCGTGCCGTTCGCCTGGTCGGCGCGTCAATCGTTCAATCGGGCCACTCACACTGATCGCAGCAATGATGTTTCCCTGAGCGTTGATGACAGGGGCACTCACCGAGGCCACGCCAGCCTCACGTTCGCCGACCGATTGAATCCATCCGTGTTTATCAGTACGCTCGCCGGACAAAACATGTCCTGCTGAACCAGCGTTAAGGGGTAACAGCGAACCTTCGGGAACGATCCACCGCAAACCATGTGGAGATTCAAGAGACACGAGACATCGTCGTGCATCACCTTCTTGGACATACAACTGAACCGATTCGCCAGTTTTTGTTCGCAAGGAATCTAAAACTGGTCTCGCCAATTCAATAAGTGGCAACACCGCCGAGGCCGCGCGTCCGAGACTGACTAGTCCCCAACCGAGGGCGAAATGCCCCTCATCATCGCGACGAATCAGACCATGATCCTCAAGCGCCGTGGCCAAACGATGAGCAGTGGCGCGCGGTAATGCTGTGGCTTGTTGAAGTTCAAGCAACGAAGAGGGACCGTTCGTTTCGAGTGCGCGGAGGACGGCGACGACCTTGTCAACAACTCCGACTCCCGATATGCTGTCCATACAGCGAGACTACAATCTCACATAGTGAGAAACAACGATATGAGGAAATGATGAGTAACCCCACCACCTTGGCTCAAAAAGTTTGGGATAGCCACGTTGTTCACGCAGCGATTGACGAACCCGATTTGTTATACATCGATTTGCACCTTGTGCACGAAGTGACGAGTCCCCAAGCCTTTGAAGGACTACGTATCAGTGGCCGCAAAATTCGTCGCCCCGATCTGACTGTGGCAACCGAGGATCACAACGTTCCCACTGCTGATATCCATCTTCCGATTGCGGACCCGATTTCTGCGCGTCAAGTTGAAGTGATGCGCGAGAACGCAAAGGAGTTCGGCGTTGAACTGTTCTCGATGGGCAACCCACTGCAAGGCATTGTGCATGTCATTGGACCCGAGCAAGGACGCACCCTGCCCGGTATGACCATTGTCTGCGGCGACAGTCATACAGCGACTCACGGAGCATTTGGTTCGCTAGCTTTCGGTATTGGCACCAGCGAAGTGGAACATGTGCTGGCGACTCAGACTCTCCCACAAAGTCGCCCGAAATGGATGAGCGTTGAAGTCAATGGTGCGTTACCCGTTGGGGTGACTGCCAAGGACATGATCTTGGCAATCATCGGCACGATCGGAACCGCAGGTGGCATCGGCTACGTCATTGAGTTTCGCGGTTCAGCAATTCGGGCGCTGTCCATGGAAGGTCGCATGACTGTATGCAACATGACTATTGAGGCGGGCGCCAAGGCTGGACTGATCGCCCCCGATGAGATCACTTTTGCTTATCTCAAAGGTCGCGCTCACGCACCCAAAGATGCCGAGTGGGATAACGCTGTCGCCAATTGGAAAACTTTGCGCACCGACGAAGGTGCCAAGTTTGATAAAGAGGTCGTCATTGACGCCAGCACTTTGCTTCCTCATGTGACCTGGGGAACTAACCCAGCACAGGTTGCCAGTATTGACTCGCCGATCCCATCCCCCGATGACTTCGCTGATCCAACAACGCGCGAAACCGTGGCCCGTGCACTGGAATACATGGGATTGACACCGGGAACGTTGTTGCGCGATGTCAGGGTAGACACTGTCTTCATTGGTTCGTGCACTAATAGTCGCATCGAAGATCTGCGGGCTGCAGCGTCGGTGATGAAAGGTCGCACCGTCACAGTACCCAGAGTGATGGTTGTACCCGGAAGCCACTCGGTGAAAGCGCAGGCGGAAGCTGAGGGTCTGCATGAGATCTTCCGTGCCGCTGGCGCCGATTGGCGCGAGCCAGGTTGCTCAATGTGTTTGGCGATGAACCCCGACAAACTGACGCAAGGTGAGCGTTCGGCGAGCACCAGCAACCGCAACTTTGAAGGTCGCCAAGGCCGAGGCGGACGTACCCACTTGGTATCTCCAGAAGTTGCTGCTGCAACTGCCGTCGCAGGCACTTTCGCAACCCCATCAGATTTAGATTCAGACAGATTTAACGTGAAGGAAAATTCATGAAAAGCGTTCGCATTCTCACAGGTACCGGAATTCCCTTGCGTCGTAGCGATGTCGATACAGACCAAATTATTCCAGCCGATTGGTTGAAGCGCGTTGAGCGCACTGGATTTGAAGCAGGCTTATTTGCCACATGGCGCGACGACCGCAGTTTTGTGTTGAACGATGAACGCTATGTTTCAGCCACCATTTTGGTCGCTGGTCCATCGTTTGGTGTCGGTTCAAGCCGCGAACATGCAGTGTGGGCAATTCAGCAATACGGATTTGAGGCAGTGATCGCACCGAGTTTCAGTGACATCTTCCGCAACAACTGCACCAAAAATGGTTTAGCTCCTGTGGCATTGGCGCTTGATGCGGTGGAAAAGATTTGGGCAGCAATCGAGGCTGACGCGGCGACGGAAATCGTTATCGATATGGAGCGTCTCACGGTCGAAGTGGCGGGCATTGGGCTGACCGCCTCATTTCCTATGGAGCCACAAAATCAGCACCGTTTCTTGAACGGTCTCGATGATATTGGAATCACGATGAGTCACTCGGACGAGATCGCCTCCTTCGAGTCGACCCGCCCATCCTGGCTCACCAACTAATGTTGTGGTTCTGGTGCTGGATAGTGCCATATATGGCACTATCCAGCACCAGAACC
>JBAWVW010000043.1:0-15386 GCA_037147055.1 Actinomycetes bacterium | reverse complement strand
ACCACGAAGGCCCAGTTCTGCGCATTGGTTCCCGTTGGGGCTTGCATGGCGATATCAATGCAGTCCGCAATCACTTGCGGCTCAACCTCACGGGTAAGGTCCAGGCGCTTGCGCACTGACCGTGTTGTTGTGAGCAGTTTGTCAGTGGCGATGTGATCAATGGTCATAGTGCGACCTTACGACAAATCAAGAAATGATTTAGTACGAGAGATCAGCCTTCGCCGTCTGAACCCGGTGTTGCCGCGCCTTCTGCAGGACAGTTCTTAGTCACGTCGCACCACGATGATTTTGCCCCATTATGACCTGTTTCCACCACGGCCCATGCAGCTCCAATAGACAAGCCACCGATCAGCACGCTGACGACAATACTGACGATCTTTTTGGTCATCACAGCCGGCTTGTAACGGCGAACCAGCATCACCACCAGCAAACTTGCGAACAAAATGATCGATAGGAGTCGAGTTTGTTCACCAAGTTGTGCGTGACGTTCAAGTAAGGCTGAATGTTCGCCTAAATTTTGTTCAAGTTTTTCACCACTTCCGGCAGCCAAAATCGAGCCGACAGCACCGATAAAAGCGATACCGGTCACCCACCAGCCGAACCGAGTAAAGAGTTTCGGAAAAATAGCCAAAATGATGGCCCCGAGAGCGGCCATGGGCACCATCACCACAGGCAAGTGGACGAGTAAGGGGTGGGCAGGTAAACCGAAGAGATTGTTTATTTCCATACCGTCAGGTCTAACGCTAGTGACCCAACTGCCCAGCGGTGAGCCAGCGAAACTTCCACAGTTCTTACATCGCGCTAATACCCGAGTGGTTTTGTCGGGATTAGCACCTAGGCTGATAAATAAGTGTGTTCGGTCCGCCGAACCTTGATCTAGGAGAAAACAAGATGACCGTTCGCCTCGGAGACGTAGCCCCCGATTTCACCGCTGACACCACCCAAGGAACAATCAGTTTCCATGACTGGCTCGGCGATTCATGGGGCGTGCTTTTCAGCCACCCCAAAGACTTCACCCCCGTATGCACCACCGAACTCGGTTATGTGGCCAAGATCAAGCCCGAATTCGACAAGCGCAATGTCAAGGTCATCGGTCTATCCGTTGACTCAGTTGAAAGCCACGTCAAGTGGGAAGGCGACATTGGCGAAACTCAAGGTACACCTGTGAACTTCCCAATGATCGGCGACACCGATCGCAAGGTCTCCGACCTGTACGACATGATCCACCCAAATGCGAATGACACGATGACCGTGCGCAGTGTGTTCGTGATTGGTGCTGACAAAAAGATCAAGTTGACCATCACCTACCCCGCTTCAACGGGCCGCAACTTTGATGAGATCCTGCGCGTCATTGACTCATTGCAGTTAACCGCCAAGTACAAAGTCGCAACTCCAGCCAACTGGACTGATGGCGGCGATGTGATCATCGGTGCAGCAGTCAGTGATGACGAAGCAAAAACATTATTCCCACAAGGTTGGAAGACCGTCAAGCCATACCTGCGAGTTCTGGCCCAGCCAAAGAACTAATTAAATATTCAGCCAGTTTCGTTCGACCCAGTCGCGTACCTGTGGAGCCAAAAGCTCAAGGTGAGTGACTGGGTCGTTGCGTATCAGCGTGGCACTAATCGGCACATGCGCTCTCTCAGGGTCACAGATCAGAGGCAGTGCGCCGAGCCGTCCTGCCAACTCGTCAATATAAAAATCGCTGGAGACCACAACTTCTGGTCCCTTTGAAGACGATCCGGATGTGATGGGCCATTTCGACTGTAAAAGTTCGATCCACCGCGCCCACAAGTCTTGATCATCCCAATCGTTGTGCAGATTGTGCTCCACCTGCACGACATGGGCCGCAGGATGTAACTCCTGTAACCACTGTGCCCGAAGATGCCCTGGGACAGCCTCGCCGTGCTTGGTATTGACGAAAACGACGACCTCAGTGCATCGTTGCTGGGCCCAATCAATCATGTAGGAGTGCCCAAGATGAGGTGGGTCGAAACGGCCGATGATCAATCCACTGTGATACACGGAATCACCCTAGGACCAGTGCAGGTTCTGAGTAAAACCACAGGCAGAATAAAGAGATGACGCAAGTTGCCACTCACCCAGCCGCTGCAGCCCTCAACGCCTCAAAGATTTACGGCAAAGACGACAGCGAGGTACGGGCCCTCGACGATGTCACAGTGGACTTCCATCTCGGCCAATTTACTGCCATCATGGGCCCTTCGGGTTCGGGGAAGAGCACACTGATGCATTGTCTGGCCGGCCTTGATTCGCTCACCAGTGGGAGCGTTTGCATCGGTGATACAGACCTCGCACAACTTGATGATAAGCAACTGACCACTCTGCGTCGCGAGAAAATCGGTTTCATTTTTCAGGCTTACAACTTGATTCCGACGCTGACGGCTCTGGAAAACATTACCCTGCCGATGGATCTTGGTGGAGTCAAACCCGATCAAGAATGGCTTGACACAGTCATTGACGCAATGAATCTGCGGAATCGTCTGAGCCATCGCCCGAGCGAACTTTCAGGTGGACAACAGCAACGTGTCGCCGTGGCCCGCGCCCTTGCTAGCCGACCACAAATCATTTTCGCTGACGAACCAACTGGCAACTTGGATAGCAAAACAGGAGCCGAGATTCTCATGTTTATGAAACATGCCGTCACCGATTTACACCAGACGATTGTCATGGTGACTCACGATCCACTGGCGGCAGCGTACGCAGATCGCGTTGTCTTTCTCGCCGACGGACGAGTCGTGGATGAACTGTCACAACCCACTTCGGCACAAGTCTTAGACCGCATGAAGCGTCTCGGAAACTAAAATGGTTTCACCTGTCATTCGATTGACCGCACGCGGGGTTGTGGCGCGAAAATTCCGCATTCTGTTGACCACTTTGGCAGTCGTGAGTGGCGTGGCTTTCGTATCAGGCGCTTTTGTCCTCACCGACAGTGTGAAATCTGCGATTGATAATTTGTTTGAAGAGTTGCGTGGCGAGATTGATCTTCAAGTGCGAACCACAATTGCCTTTGGTGATCAGGGCCCAGGAGAACGTGATCCGGTCCCACTTTCCCTGCTGTCGGAGATCTCCAAAATTGAAGGAGTGCGGCTTGTTGAAGCGAACCTCAGGCGGCCTGCAACAATCATCAAAACCGACGGCAAACCACTCAAAGTTTCTGGTCCAGCTTTTGCTGTTGCATGGAGTGGACCCGACGGTCTAGACGGACGAACTTTGATCGCCGGTACGGCACCGCATGGACCTAACGAAGTTGCCATTGACAAGGGTTCTGCCAAACGCGCGGGCTACGAGATCGGTGACATGGTGACAATCGTCGGGCCAGTCGGAAAAGATCAGTTCACTCTTGTCGGTCTCACTGGTATTGGAAAGTTCAGCGGAGGAGCGGGTGCGAGCGTTAGTGCCTTTGATCCAGAAACAGCAAATGATTTTCTTGGTGCCCAAGATCAAGCAGACAGTTTGCTAGTTGGTGTCCTCCCTGGCTTTTCACCGAGTGATGTTCAGGCGTCCATTGAAGAAATGTTGCCGGCGTCAGTTGAAGTCATCACAGGAGTACAAGCGGCGAAAGAAATTTCTGGCTCAATCAATGATGTCATTGATATTTTTGGCAAAGTTTTACTTGGCTTCGCAGCGATCTCACTTTTCGTCAGTGCCTTTTTGATCTTCAACACATTTGCGATCATCGTCAGTCAAAGACTCCGTGAACTAGCGCTGTTGCGTGCGGTTGGTGCCAGCACTCAACAAATTCGTTTGATGATTATCGGCGAAGGTTTAATTATCGGCATCATTGCCACTGGACTCGGAATTCTCGGAGGGTTGGGAGTCGCACAAGGCATCACGGCACTCTTCAACGCCGCTGGAGCCGCCTTCCCCACTGCCGGTTTGACATTGTCGCTGCGCACGATTTTGGTTTCCGTGTTTATTGGTATCGGCGTGACAGTGACAGCTGCAATCGTGCCTGCCATTCGTGCAAGTCGCATCCCGCCAGTGGCCGCGATGCGACCCGAACTTGGCTTCTCCGCCCTGCAACGCAACAAGCGACTTGTAGTAGGTCTCGCCACTCTGCTTGTCGGAATCACTCTCTTCAGCATCGGATTATTTGTGCAACCTGGGGGCGTGGCCATCACCCTCGGAAGTTCTGCCATTGGTGCCGTCATGTTATTCCTTGGGGTTGCCAGCCTCTCAACGACGATCGCCGCTCCTGCGAGTCGCCTCATCAGTCGAATTCTGCCTGTGCCTTTTAGACCCATGACCCGTTCGGTTTCTGGTCGTCTTGCAAGTAGAAATGCACAGCGCACACCGCGCCGTACCGCTTCGACGGCTTCCGCGCTGATGGTCGGACTAGCACTTGTCAGCACGGTTGCGGTGGTCGCCGCCTCGGTGAAAAAATCGTTCACCGAGCAACTGCAATCTTCTGTCACAGCAGATTTTTTCATCACCAATCCGAGTTTTCAAGGACTGCCTGTGGCCTTAGCTGAACACCTCGATGCGCTCGAGGAATTGGGCTCGGTCAGTCCTTTTCGAGTGACACAAGCCTTGGTCAACGGTGAGGAGAAACAGATCAGCGCCGTCAAACCAGAAATGGGTGACATCGTTAATGTGGATGTCATCAAGGGCGAATTTGGGTCGCTTGCTGAGGGCAAAATCATGTTGCATGAGGACCCCGCACGTGACCTCGGTGTCGGGATTGGGGATTCTGTCAATTTCACGTGGCAAAATGGCACGACATCAACACTCACTGTCGGTGGGATATACGCCGACGCTGGCGTTGTAGGGAACTGGTTGATCAGTCTTGATACCCTCAGCCAAGTCTCCAAAGTCCCACCTATCGATTTCTTCATCGGCGCCAAGATCGCTGAAGGTGTGAGTGTCAAAGACGCCCGAGCGGCTGTAGAGAAAGTTGCCAAAGAGTTTCCTAGTGCTGAGGTGCAAGATCAGTCTGAGTTTCAAAAATCACAAGAAGACCAATTAAATCAGTTATTAGCGATCGTTTATGGCCTTTTACTATTCGCAATTTTTATTGCTGTGCTGGGGATCGCCAACACAATGGCGCTATCGGTATATGAAAGAACGCGCGAATTTGGCTTACTCAGGGCGGTCGGGATGAGTAAGCGACACCTCAAACGATCCGTACGTTGGGAGGCCATCATCGTTTCTGTGTTCGGTGCAACACTTGGGGTCGTTGTCGGTCTTCCACTCGGAGTTTCTGTCGCCATGGCGTTACCCGATTCATTCGTTACAACAACTCAGATTCCTGTCAATACCATTGTGGGTATTTTGTTGACCTCAATCATTGTCGGCATCGTGGCGGCAATCTTTCCGGCTCGCAGAGCAGCCAAACTTGATGTGCTTGCCGCCATCGCAACGCAATAGGAGATACAGATAATGTACGACCCAATCTCGTTCTCCGATGACATGGCGCGATTCTTGCAAGAGAACCATCTCGCCACTTTGACAACGATGCGCAGCGATGGATCACCCCACGTTGTGCCCGTAGGTTTTTCTTTTGACATACCGACAGGAACCGTGCGGATCATCACTTTTTCACGATCAGTCAAGGCTCACAACGCGGCACGCGGTGGACGAGCCGTCGTCAGTCAGGTAGATCATGGACGTTGGCTCACTCTCGAGGGCATAGTGCGTTTAGTGACCGACTCTGATTCCGTCGCACTCGCAGTCGAGGGTTACGCCAGTCGATATCGCCAACCTAAAGAACGCGCTGACCGAGTAGCAATTGAAATCATCGTTGACAAGATCATGGGAAACGCCTAACGCCCCTTGTTTATCAGCCAAAATCCCTGACATTATTGACGATTTGTGATTTTTTGCGAGCAGCAATGGCGTCGGAAATAAACAGCAATTCGGCGGGATGCGTCGGCGTATGATCTCCCTGAATCAAATCAGTTGGAAGAAGTCGGCGGTCTAACCGTTGCTGGCAATCAGGACACCAGAAGATGGCCCGTTGTTGCATGCCCTGAACTTTGCATTCAATTGTTCCATGGCATCGGTTGCACCGATGTCCATTTCGTCCGTATACCGACGATGAAGAATCGTGAGTCAAGCGAGAAATGCGTGCTGAAGTTTCTACTAAGGTTTCGCAATCCTCATAAGACAGGTCACCGATTTTAGCAAATGGGCTGAGACCGACGGCCCACAAAGTTTCACTTCGAACCACGTTGCCCAAGCCACTGATCACCGATTCGTCTGCGAGGACATCAACGACCATTGCCGATTGATCATGATGTTGTAAGAGATTCCGAGTGCACAGAGTCATGTCGCAACGAACCTGAGAAATATTTGGTCCCACTCCGCCCGCCTGCGGATGTCGTCCGCGATTCGGCGCACGAAATGTCTCAACCACCGCGGCATCAAAACAGACGGCCACCCAATCAGAGACTTCAATCACGACTCGCGCCCGATGAGTTTCTTTACGCCATTGTTCACCAACACGATATAGATGCCACTGACCAGTGAAGCGCAAAGATGTTGACAAGATGATTCCGTCATCCCATTGAATATCAATATGACGACCGCGGCAGATGACTTTTTCAATCACGCTTTGCTCAAGTGGTGCGGGTCCAATCGTGGACATCGCATCAAAACGAAGGGTTGACATACCCACGAGAGCCGTTCGCATTTTGGCGGCTGAGTGAAGGATGTGACGTTTGGTGGCGATAATCCAAGAGTAAACGAACTAGGAGGTCATTTTGAGGACATCAGCGTAAAAAGCCGCTACCGTGAAATCCTGATGGATGACCGAATCACAGATTCTGAGCGGGCCATGATGGAGCGGGCAAAGGCCCGCCATGGCTCTCTCGGCGCCATGGTTTTTAGTGGCATGATTGGACTGGAAAAACTCCTCGGTCGTGAACCAAAAGAGGAAGGCGCCGTCATCTGGGAAGCCTCGGGTGAACCCGAGGACATTGATGCCGACGGAATCTCTATCGACATCGACGACGAGACTCATGTGGTCTCCAACCCGAATTCCCACATTGAGCCACGTCGGATTCGTAAACGCCGCTCGGGGACGACAACCGACTAGTAACCCTTAGGGCAAGGTACCAACATGCGCCAGTCCAAGACGCAATAGACGGTCTTGACCCCCCGTCATGTCGGCGGCGATTTTGCTGCTGGCGGCCTCGGCGGGCGTAAACCAAGCCAAATTTAGTGCTTCCTGGGTTGGCGTACAGTCCCCCGACACGGGGACCACATAAGCCAAACTCACGGCGTGATGGCGCGGGTCCACGAATCCGCTGATCTCTGGGTCGGGGAAGTATTCAGCGATCGTGAAAGGCGATGGGTTGGGAGGAATGTGCGGCAGGGCCAGCGGTCCCAAGTCTTTTTCTAGGTGCCGAACCAGTGCGTCGCGAACTCGCTCACCATACAAAATCCGACCAGAGACCAACATCCGGCTGATTGAACCATCCGAGGCCACCTTCAGCAATAAGCCAACCTCGGTCACTCGGCCGTGGGAATCCACCCGCACGGGAATGACATCCACATACACCAATGGCACATTGGCACGCACTGCCGCTAAGAGGTCGGGGCTAAGCCATGATGTTCGGGTATCAATCTGGTCACTCACAACTCTTAGTTTCTCAGATTCCGTGACCGTGTGTGCGCTATTGACCTGTGACGCTGAAGAAATCTTGAATGGTTCAGACAGGGCGGAGGAATTTCTGACGTGCAGTCTCAACTCGATCCCAAACAAAACACTCGGTGGAGTGGTCGTTGACTAACCCGAGGGACTGCATGAAGGCATACATCGTTGTGGGTCCAACAAAACTCCAGCCTCGTGTCTTGAGATCCTTGGACAAGGCAGTCGACTCTGGAGAAGTCGCCCGCACATCCAATGAAATTGTCTTGGGCTCAAAACCCCAGATGTAGGTCGCCAGTGATCCCACCTCCGCAATGAGTTCGAGACATCGCTGCGCATTGTTAATCGTTGACCGAATCTTGCCGCGATGGCGAACGATTGTTGCGTCCCCCAACAGTCGCTCAATATCTCTCTCACCAAAACCTGCGACTTGGCCAATGTTAAAGCCACAAAACACCCGCCTAAAATCTTCACGCTTATTCAAAATTGTGCTCCACGACAATCCACTCTGAAAACCTTCAAGACATATCTTTTCAAAGAGATGGGTGTCATCAGCAGTCGGGAAACCCCATTCATGATCGTGGTAGTGCGACATCGACCCTGGCGCAGAACCCCAGGCACATCGCTCCATATTTTTCGAACTCACATGCATATCTATAGTCGCCATCTATAGTGAACTCATGGCTCGACGCTGGTCTTATTGGCATATTCTTTTTCTGATCGTGGCCGTGACACTTCCATCGTTAATTCTCCTTGCCCCAACGGTGTTCAGCCCAAACCTCGTCAACCTCATTGACACATCAACAGGACCTGAACTGGCGGCACCAGTGCCTGAACCAACAATTAATGAACTCAGCGACATGGATGGTTTGACAAGCAACGAAATCATCGCCCAAGTCAAAAAGCAAAATCTCTGGAATGCAGGCGAAGATACAACGCGTTCATTTGACATCATCGCTCAGATTCAACCCGATCATTCGGTCGTCATCACCGAAAAGATCACTCAAGTCTTCCGTACCGATCGTCATGGAATTGAACGATCGATCCCCATTGGCTACAACGGCTCGGGCAGCCACGTCATCCGCGCAATGCAGATCGCCGCGTCGGAAGGAACTCCCCATTCGCTTGAGATCTCTGATTTAGGGGGTGCGGTTAATGTGCGCATCGGCGATGCCGCCACCACCATCACTAATGCCCACACATATGAACTCAGTTATCAAATTGAAGATGCGCTTGTCATAAATGGCGAAATTGCAACTTTGCCCCTTGACGCCATCACCGATTGGCGCCAGCCCATTGATTCTTTGACCTACACCGTCATCGGACCAGGCGAGCCGCTTGATGCGCGTTGCTTTCAAGGTGCAATCAACACTCAGAATCCCTGCGATGAGAATGTGACGACTCAGGATGGTGCGACATTCGCAGCAACCAACCTTGCCGCCAATAGTGCCTTCACGGTTGAACTAGATTTTCCGAGTTCCGCGTTTAACGCCATGCCAACATTGATCGACCGATCACAAGCAGTTCCAACGGCAGTGATTGCGATTGTATTAATGTATATCGCACTTGTCGGAGCAATCTTCATCAACCTCACGCGTTACCGTCGCCAACGTGCAATGGCGATTGCTGGAATTACCGAGACATTTTCGGGTCCGATGTCTCTAGATCTCGCAGAGCGCACGCAACGACCAATCTTGCCTCCGCCCCCTCCTGGATCGCTATCAATTTTGCCGAGCACGCTGACCCAAGAGATGCCCATTGAGTTTGTTCCGCCAGTGAACCTTGACCCCGCTTGTTTGTTACGAATCAAAGATGGCCATAAAGCCAACGTGAACCAAATGATGGCCTCAACATTGGTTGATCTTGCTGCCGATGGTGTGATCGCCCTCAGTCAAGTGAAGAACCAATGGGTCGTGAGCCGAATTGCACAGCCGCCACGTCAGGTTAAAAGTTACGAACTCACACTTCTCACCGCTTTGCTCGGTAATACCAACGAGTCCGTTCTTTCCAAGAAAAGTACTGCGCTAGCCACAAAGGTAAAAACCTACGTTCAAGAGGTTGATGCTCAATTACGAGAACTTGGATTACTGTCTGAAAAAACGTTGTCAGCAAGTGCACGCGTACGAGGTGGAAGGTTCATCTCACGAGCGATTCTCACCGTAATCATGGTCATTATTGCAATGTTTGCTGCGGGTATTGGTTCTGCCGCTAATGGTCTCGTGTTTTTGCTTCCGTTCGGTGCCATTGTTATCGGTGGAGTGATCTTGATCTACGGAGCCCTGAGCGAGTCTGGGCAAATGAAGGCATTCACCACACGGGGACTCGGCACCGCCGTGCGTGCCGAGGGTTTCGAGCGTTTCTTCCG
Source organism: Actinomycetes bacterium (assembly GCA_037147055.1). Classification (GTDB taxonomy): domain Bacteria; phylum Actinomycetota; class Acidimicrobiia; order Acidimicrobiales; family Ilumatobacteraceae; genus Casp-actino8. The sequence continues at coordinate 5,409 of JBAWVW010000043.1, read as the reverse complement.
CGAAAGCGAATCGGTACATGCGCAAGCTGCCGAACGAATGGGATTAATGCGTGAGTACATGGGATACGCCGTTGCTTTCAATGCGGTGACGACTTGGGTCAATGCGATGCCGCAAGGACAACTTGAGCAATGGAATATGAGTACCTCACCGTTGTTATTCGCAACATTGCCCAACCAATACATCTGGAGCAGTTCAACTAGAACGGCCTATACCCCTGTCAGAACAGCAAACTCCAGTGGTTTCAGTAGCGGTGGAGGCTTTAGCGGTGGAGGCGGAGGCTTCGGCGGAGGCGGTGGCGGTAGTTGGTAGTCACCGTTTCGGTGATTCACCGGCAATCGTTGTCCGACGCAATTCGCGACGAAAGCCGCCGTAGTCATTCATCGCAAAGTGTTGAGTTGAGCGATTATCCCAAATGACAACATCTCCCTCTTGCCATCTATGCCGATAACCGAATTTGGCATCGGTGCTGTGGAGATGCAAAAAGGCCATCAAAGATTGGGCCTCATCAGTTGTCATGCCATCAATATCGCGAACATACGCCCGATTAAAAAATAAAATAGTGCGCTCAGTTTCGGGATGCCTCGTCACCAGTGGGTGCAGTTGTTGTTCGTTCGCCGAATCATCACAAACGATCTCCATCCCACGCATTCCCGAATGCACGCCCTGCATCTTGGGCGAATAGGCATCGCGCGCTGAATGCACAGCATGAAGCACTCGGAGTTTTTCTTGCATCGCTGGGTTCAATGCAGTCCATGCAGCACTCATCGAAGTGAAGCAGGTGTCTCCGCCCCAAGCAGGAACATCCACGGCCGACAAGATCGTAAATGAAGGGGGTTCAGCCTGAAATGAAAAATCAGAATGCCACACTCCACCAAAGTTAAAAGATGCCCCTTCGTCAGCCTCTTTGACGACCCGAATGACCTCCGGATATTCGTCCATCGTGGCAATAAACGGCACCTCGCCGAAAGGTCCAAGCCGAGCCGAGAACTGACTCTGTTGTGCTGGGTCGAGGCTTTGATTGCGAACGATGAGAACCTCGTGTTTGCAAATTAACGCCCGCAATTCGCCAAGTTCCACATCGCTAAGATCACACAGATTGATTCCAGTGACCTCGGCCGCTAAAACCCCCGTCATTGGTTGAACCTTGATTGGCATATCTGAACCCTAACTGCTCTAAGGTTGAGGTATGGCAACAGTAGTAGTCCCTCGTTTCGGCGAATTGCTCAGTCCCTTCATCTCTCGGGTACCGGCAGTGGCCATGCCTCGATTCCTCGCCCTCCTTGAAAGAGGCGCAGCCAATCGCTACCGCATGTGGGCCGCCGAACTTCCTGAGCATCACGCAGTACTGATGGCCTGTGCGGATAGCGAGGATGAGATCGCTCAGCGTATCGAGCAAGCCTTCGCCCTTGACGAGTCGTTGCGAGACGAGTTACTTGCGCCACTTCCTGAAGCCACGCAAACGTATTACGACGCCTTTGCCCCATACGACATCTGGGATCAATTACGCATTCAAGCGAACGCCGAACGTCAGGGCGCTAACGCCTGGCGAGGTATCGCCGCCAATCACGGTGATGCAAGCGTGGTCGCGGTCTTGCATTCGTGTTCGGCACTTGAAGAACTCAGTGCCGATGCACTTGATGCCTTGATCGCCACGCACGCTCCCACTCACTAGTCATCAACTAAGATTTTCGCGTGCCAGTTCAACGACTTTTTCGAACGTTGCAAGTGGCGACACTTTTGATGTCTTCGACTTATGGCGTGATGTTCACCATGCTTGATGATTACCGTGATGAATATGGAATCAGTGAGTCAGGCTTGGGATTTGTCTTGGCAATCGGTTTTTTCTCTGCATTTGTCAGCCAAATATCTATTGCCCCATTGGCTGATCGCGGGCGGGCCAAGACCCTGATGGTCACTGGATTCCTCTTCGTCATCATCGGTTGCTTGATCATGGGATTTGGTGAGACGTTCATACTCTTAATTTTGGGCCGCTCACTGATGGGTATCGGAGGTGGGATGGCCTTGCCGGCATTGCGCAAAATCGTCATTGTCTCAGACCCAGAAAATCTTGGAGGCAATTTAGGAAAATTGCTCAGTGTTGACATTGCTGGCTTCGCCCTTGGCCCAGTGATCTCCGTTTTAACAGTGGACACTTTTGGGATTGCGGCTCCATTCATCATCATCAGCACTGCCGTTTTCGTGGTCACGATGATTCTCATTCGTGTTGACGTACCTGAAACGGCTCTCGCAGATCGTCCACGTGAGCACTTGGCCTTTGATTTGCTGCGCATCCCTGCGGTGTCGGGCGCAGTCCTCATTGGACTCGCTCTGTTCTTAATGATCGGCACCTTTGATTCGTTGTGGTCCATCATGATGGACGATCTCAGCGGTCCCGAATGGATGGCCAATGCTGGAGTCAGTCTGTTCGCACTTCCGATGATTGTGCTGGGCCCCATCGGTGGACGTTTAGCACAACGTAAAGGCGCATACCGCTTAGGCGCACTTGGCATGGTCGTCGGTGCGGTGTGCATGGTTTTGTATGGTGTTCTACCAAGCCCATATCTGATGATGGGCGTGTTTCTCATCCACATCATCAACGACGGCCTCACTGTCACGAGCACTGGTGTGGCAATCGGTTTGGCGGCTCCCCCTGAACGCCAAGCTGGGGCGCAAGGATTACTCGGCGGATTACAAACTTTAACGGGTGGCATCGGCGCTGCGTTTGCAGGTTGGAGTTACGACCATTTCGGTCGCGGCACTACTTTTTCAATCACTGCCATTGCCATGATTGTGCTAGCCACTCTCGGACTATCACTTGCGGGTCCTAAACATCGCTCCGCACCCGTCACTGTCCTAGCGATTGTGCCAACATCGTAAGTATGGGTTTGCGAGATGGTGACGGTTGGGTATTTTGCCAATGTGGCTTTCGCCATTGGGGACTCCACGGAGCAGCTGGTCTATTGATGGTTCGTTTCGACATGGGCGAACCCCATGTGTTGTTGCAACTGCGCGCAGGATGGACTCACGGCGGTGGCACATGGGCGATACCCGGCGGAGCATTGGACTCTCACGAGGACTCCATTGAAGCGGCCATTCGCGAAGCATACGAAGAGGCCGGGATTGACGCCCAGTTTCTTGAGGTTAAGGATACGTATTCGGACAATCATGGAAACTGGCGCTATGACACAGTCATTGCACATGTCACGGGTGATGTCGGTGCACACGAAGCGAACTATGAATCCGATGAAGTGCGCTGGGTCGCATTATCGACAGTAGAAAATTTTGACCTACATCCTGGGCTGCGATCATCGTGGTCCCATGTTCTACCTAAGTTGAAAGCCACATTGCCCACCTAATCGGCAATGAACCTGAGGTATTCTGTGTCAATGACTGAACTCCCACGCTTTGATCGTTCGGTTGCCAGTAGCGAGATTGTCCAAGTCCTCTCCACCGTTGGTTGCGCCATCATTGAACGTCTCGTGGACATCGACATCGTGGACCATGTGCTCCAAGAAATGCAACCGTTCATCGATGCCACGCCTTACGGTAGCGAAGACTTCACTGGCTTGCAGACAAAACGGACGGGCGCGCTATTAGCACGCTCTCGTTCCAGCATTGATCTTGTTGCACACCCTCTCGTTCTTGACATTACCCAACAAATTCTTCATCCCTATGCCAGTACATTCCAGTTGCACCTCACGCAAGTCATCGCCATAGATCCAGGCGGTCAAGCCCAAGGACTACATCGCGATCAATGGTGTTTTAACATGTTCCCCTTCCCTCCCGAGATGGACGTTGAGGTCTCAACAATCTGGGCCTTGGATGATTTCACCGAGGAGAACGGTGCCACCAGAGTCATCCCCAACAGTTTGCTTGATCCCCCATCAGCCATTACTGACGATCATCGTGCCCTACCGGCAACGATGCCCAAGGGTTCAATTGTTCTATACACGGGACGCACAATTCATGGGGGCGGAGCAAACCGATCACAAAAGGTTCGACGCGCTCTCAATGTTGACTACATCCTGGGATGGTTGCGTCAAGAAGAAAATCAATACCTCTCATGTCCGCCAGATGTCGCTCGTGAACTGCCTGAGCATGTCCAGAAACTGGCCGGCTACTCAATGGGGGCGTACGCCTTGGGTTATCAAGACGATATTCGTGATCCGTTTGCTGTTCTTAACGGTCGTGAAGGTGGATCATCTTTCGGTGGACTTACTACGCCCGTACCCATTGTCAATGGATAATCAACACGCATGAATTCAACATCCCAGAGCGAATTCGGTAAAGAAAATACCTATCTCCCAGGGTTAGATGGGTTGCGAGCCATCTCCGTTCTTGTTGTCGTGGCTTTTCATAGCGGCGTGATTGACGGAGGTTGGATCGGCGTCGACCTTTTCTTCGGCATCTCAGGGTTCTTGATTACCGGTCTGATGATTGCTGAATACGAACGCAGTGGTGGCGTGGCCCTTGGTGCATTTTGGATGCGTCGCCTTCGCCGACTTGTCCCAGCGCTGATCATCCTCTTGGGACTCATCGCTTCATTAGTAAAACTTGATCAACTCAATGTCACAGCGCGCAATATCTGGGGAGCAGTCACCTACTCCACGAACTGGGTGCACATCTTTGGTGGCACGAGTTACTGGGATCATTTTGCCTCGCCCGATCCACTACGCCATTTGTGGTCACTGGCGATCGAAGAACAATTTTATGTCATGTGGCCAATTGTCGTTTGGTTTGTGCTCAAACGGTGGAAGCCTACGACCCTTGGGAAAGTGGCGTTGCTTGGGGCCACTCTCTCGGCGGCTATTCAAGTCATCGGCATCCATGCTGGCTTGTCCATTGACCGTGTCTACCAAGGGACCGACACCCGTGCTGTTGCCTTTTTGCTCGGTGCCGCCATCGCAACTCGTGGTTGGCCACCGAAGAAAGTCACCATTCCCACATGGATATTGCCCACTTTCGCTCTCATAGTTCTCGCCCCTGCCGCGATGTGGTTACCAGGAGATCAAACCTGGGTTTTCTCTGGACCACTGATTGTGATTTCACTCGCTGGCATCGCTGCAGTGGTTTATAGCACCACTGGCGATAATCGTTTCCTATCATCGCCAGTGCTTCGAACGATCGGTCGTTGGAGTTACGGCATCTATTTGTTTCATTGGCCATTAGTTATTTCACACAAGTTTGACGATCTGCATGCTATCACTCGATTTGTTGTGGTGACTTTGATATCAGTCTTGCTGGCGGGCTTGTCGTATCAATTCGTTGAGTCACCGATTCGGCATCGACGGCTTCCACGAATCGGACTTTTAACATCTGCTGCGGCCGCCATTGTCATCGTCGCTATGAGTTTGATTGTTTCAACCTCATCTGCACCCGCACTTGACGTCAGCGTCACGCTTGCACCC
>JBAWVW010000042.1:0-15504 GCA_037147055.1 Actinomycetes bacterium | reverse complement strand
CGCAAGGATGTCGCTGATCTGCTCGATCTATTGCTTGCTTCAGCCGTACAAGTCACAGACTGGACTGCTGCTGTTGACGCGGTGATGAGTGACCCGCGTTTGGTCGCGGTGACTCCACAGGGAGACCGTTTCACCACCACTGGATGGCGTATCGGTGTTGCTGGTGGTGGAGCAACAGCTGCTGCTCTTGAGGACGCGTTACAAAATGCGCAAGCCTCAGAACGAGATCTCGCTGAACGCGATGTTCTAGTACGTCAGGCGCAAGGCAAACAACAGACAGCGCGGGCACATGAGGCCGATGTTCAAAAGCGTCTTGATGCCAATGACGCGGCGTTTACCGCGGCTTCAGAAGCCCTCGCTCGTGTGCAGAGTGAACGCCGCGAAGCAGCCACTGAGTCGGAGGGTTTGTTGCCGACTTTGAGCGAGATAGATGAACGTCAAGCACGACTCAAATCTCGTGTCGGTGAACTTGAAGAACTCGTTCCCGCGCTTGAAAAAGAAGAGCTTGATGAAGTTCAGGCGGCCAAAGCCAGAGGTGAAGCACGCGCCACGCTTGAGGCCCAGTCCACGCTTTTGTCGGGTCGCCGCCGCGATCTTGAGGTGCGCAGCGCAGGACTCATTGAGCGCAATCAGTTCACTCAGGAGCGATTGCTGGAAATCGAACGTCGCTTGGCCGCTGACGCCGTGGCCCGTGCCGAGGCTGCGGGTCATCGTGAAAAAATTGAAAAAATACTTTCGGCAACTGAGCGTTTGGCAGCCATCGTTGATGGACATCGTCACATCATTGAAGCGCGCTTGGCTGACTTGCATGAGAAGCGTCGTCGCCAAAGTGATGAGGTTCGGGCATTGTCAACAAACCTTGACGAAATGCGTCGGACGCGGTCGGCGACAGAGCGCGAACTTGAATCCGGACGAGAATTATCGCGTCGTTCAGAAGTTGAACAAACTGAAGTCAAAATGCGTTTGGAAGCGACTGTCGAAACCCTACGTCGTGATCTAGATGTGGAGCCTGAAGTTGCCGAAGCGGCCGAGATGCCGACATTGCCTGAAGGCATCAGCGCCCCTGCGCGGACACGTGATCTTGAGCGCGAGTTGCGTCTCATGGGTCCGATCAATCCGCTCGCTCTTGAGGAGTTCAACGAATTACAAGAGCGACATAAGTTCTTGGAAGTACAACTCGAAGATGTTCGCAACACGCGTCGTGAATTAATGCGTGTGATAACTGCTATTGATCATGAGATTCAGTCAGTATTTGCCGGGGCCTTTGCCGATGTAAGCGTGAATTTCACCCAACTTTTCGGCAACCTTTTCCCGGGCGGCACGGGACGTTTGATTCTCACTCATCCCGATGATTTGTTGAACACTGGTATTGAAGTTGAAGCAAAACCTGGTGGAAAAAATGTCAAGAAACTCAGTCTTTTGTCTGGTGGAGAGCGAAGTCTGACCGCCCTCGCATTTCTCTTTGCTGTCTTTCGCAGTCGGCCCTCTCCGTTCTATGTCATGGACGAGGTTGAAGCGGCTCTTGATGATGTCAACCTGCATCGCTTCCTCGGTCTGATCAACGAGTTCCGTCAGGAAGCACAATTGATTATTGTCAGTCACCAAAAGCGAACCATGGAAGCGGGAGATTCTCTTCTCGGAGTCACCATGCAGCCGGGTGGATCTTCCAAAGTTGTCACCGAACGCACCTCCGCGGCCGCCGGCGGCGCTGCTTCATAGGTTCATACAGCGATGACTACTCAAAACTTATTACTCATTCTTTTAGCGGTCACCATCGTTTTTGGATTCGGAGTCGTGCTCATCGGTCGCCGTTCAGGTGCTCGTACTTCCCCCAAGGCAGTTGTTGTCGAGCCATTGGTTGCCGAAGTCTTGGCGCCAGTAGCACCCGTTAACCGTTGGGGGAAAACAGCGGTTGCACTCGCTGGCCTTTTGGGCGGGGTGCGTTCTCGTGGTGGGATAACACATGAAACCTGGGATGACCTTGAAGAAGCATTGCTGAAAGCTGATGTCGGTATCGGGGTCACTGATGCCTTGCTGAATGGTTTGCGCCAGCGCGTGAAGTCAAAAGAGATTATCGACGGTGATGCATTGCTGGCAGCGCTGCAACATGAGATGACAGCGAGACTTGATCGGACTGATCGTGAGTTGAATTTCGCGGCTGTTGAAAAGGGTCGGGTCAACGTCTGGCTGTTTGTTGGCGTTAATGGCGTGGGCAAGACCACCACTATCGGCAAAGTTTCTGCTCAGCAGGCCGCTCTTGGTCGATCTGTGGTGTTGGCAGCGGGGGACACCTTTCGTGCCGCCGCCGCTGAGCAGTTGGAAACATGGGCGACCCGCTCGGGAGCCGAATTGGTGCGCGGTGCCGAGGGCGGTGATCCCAGTTCTGTGATCTTTGATGGAGTTCAGCGGGCTGCGGCCAAGGGTTTTGATCTGGTTCTAGGCGACACCGCTGGCCGACTACAAAATAAGACAAATCTGATGGATGAACTGCGCAAAGTTCGCCGGATTGCGGATCGCGAGCCTGGTCAGGTCACTGAAGTATTTCTGGTGATTGATGCCACGACGGGTCAAAATGGGCTGGCACAAGCCCGCGAGTTCACCGATGCCGCTGGCGTGACTGCCATAGTGCTCACCAAATTGGACGGTTCAGCCAAGGGTGGCATCGTTTTCGCCATTGAAACCGAAATCGGCATCCCCATCAAATTGGTTGGGCTTGGTGAAACGATTGAGGATCTCGTGCCTTTCAACCCCGCCGAGTTCGTCCTCGGACTCTTTGCTGGCTAAAAGTTTTTAATAATTCGGCAGATTGGGAACCAATACAGGGGTACATAGCGTCATAGGTCCATGAAGAAAATCATCGTTCCAGCCCTGACCGTATTAACTCTCTTCGCCGCTGCTTGTGGTGATGACTCCGTAGCTTCGGCTCCTCCGATTCTGCGTATTACAGGTGGGGTGAGCAGTGGTTCTAACACTTCTGCTGATCAAGCGCTTGGCGCACCGGAGAGCAGCACCAGCGGCAAGATGATGTGGATGGGGCAACAGCACTTCACGGCCGTTAGCGGCTTACCCTCTCTCGATAGTGATGCTCCGTCGTACGTCATTTCTGCAAGTGATGTTGCCAAGCGGGACCTGAATTCTCTGCGCAAAGCATTTTCAATCAAAGATGAGTTTGTTGCTCAAGGTACAAATATGGGCGGCGGCTATCTGGCAGGGGATTACAACACATCTGGTTCGCCGACCATCTACGTGAGTGCTGACGCCATGCATTACTGGAGTTATCAGGCTCCATCGTCGCGTGAAATGGCAGTGGGGTGTGCAGTACCTCCGGTTGCTGCAGGCGACACTGTTCCTAGCGTGGAACCATGTTCCATCCCGACGCCTCCAGAAAATGTGCCCTCTGCAGCACAGGCTGAAGATCTGTTTCGCCAGATGCTGAAAGATCTCGGTCTGAAGCCCAAGGATTTCATCATTGAAAGCTATGCGGATGAGTGGAACGCCGGCGTGACCGGCTACTTAACCATTGATGGTGTTCGCACTTCCTTGTGGTGGTCTGCTTCCTATGGTGCTGATGCGGAACTCGTGATGGCGAGCGGTGTTTTGGCGGAAGTCAAGCAAGCAGCCGACTATCCACGAATTGGTACCGCACTAGGTATCGAGCGCTTGAACAATGATCAGCAATACGGCTGGGGTGGTCCGATGGCCCGCGGCGGAGTTGCTTTCGATGACACGGTCGTTAAGTCACAGGGCGCTCCGAGAGCTTTAGCTCAGGGTATTGAACCAATGTCTGAAGAAGTTGTTGGGGTCCCAGTGACCACCGAGCCCGAAATGATGACGATGACGGTTACCACTGAGCCCGAAACTCTCGCGGGTACGGTTGTTACACCCGTCAATGGCGAGGCGAATATGACCGCTGTAGCCCCGCCTAATGGTCAAGAGATGCCGATTACTGAAATTGAGATCGTCGCCGTCGAAGAAGAGTTATTGAGCCTGTACGGCGCAGATGGTGAAATCTACTTGGTCCCTGGGTACGCCTTCTTGGCGGCACAGGAATCGGGTTACACGCCGCGTTACTTGGTCTCGGCTTTGCCTGATGAGTTCATAGAACAAGCAGGCACCGATTCCGTTGATGTTCCTACTACAGATGTTATGGAACCGCCAGTGCCTGAGACCATAACTCCTGGGTCAATTGACCCAGGCGGTCCAGTCGTCGACGCCGCAACAGGAATCACCCAAGAAGCCGCTGATACTTTGCTCGCAATGACCGAAGCTGAGGCCACCAAAATGGCGGCGAGTAACGGCTGGGTCGTGCGTGTCGGCCAGCGTGATGACGAAATGTTTGCGCTGACAAAGGACTATCGACTGGACCGTGTGACTTTGACGATTGTTGCTGATGAGGTGACTAAAGTCGACGTCGGTTGACGAACGGAGAACCCCTGATATTCGGGCGGTAGTCTGCTTTGCGATATGTTCGACAATCTCTCCAATCGATTTGACGGAATCTTTAAGAGGATTCGTGGCAAAGGACGTCTGACTGAAGCCGACGTCGACGCAGTTCTTCAGGAAATCCGCACTGCACTTTTAGAAGCCGATGTCAACGTCACCGTTGTACGTTCTGTCGTTGATCGTATTCGCCAGGGTGCGATTGGAATTGAAAGTTCCAAGGCTCTTGACCCGAGCCAGCAAGTCATCAAACTTGTCAATCAAGAACTCACCAGTATTCTCGGCGGAGAAACTCTGAAGATTTCTTATGCCAGTCGACCACCAACCGTGGTTCTGATGGCGGGTCTACAAGGTTCAGGTAAAACTACGAACTCAGCCAAGTTGGCAAAGTGGTTTAAATCGCAGGGGCGCCATCCGTTGTTGGTTGGCGCCGACTTACAGCGCCCAGCGGCTGTCGAACAGTTACGGACACTCGGTCGACAAATTGATGTTCCAGTGTTCAGTGAACCTGGCGATCCGGTGACAACAGCGACGCGCGGGCTCGCAGAAGCACGCCGACTAGGCAAAGATGTGCTCATCGTTGACACCGCTGGTCGCTTGGCCATCGACGAAGAGATGATGGCGCAGATTCGTCAAATATCGGATCAGATTACCCCGAATTACACCTTCCTAGTGATTGACGCGATGACCGGTCAAGACGCAGTCAATGTTGCGCAAGCCTTCCATAACACTCTGCAAATTGACGGTGTGATTCTGTCCAAACTTGATGGCGACGCACGCGGTGGTGCAGCGCTGTCAGTGAAAGAAGTCATCGGGCGCCCGATCGCTTTTGCCAGCACTGGCGAAAAACTTGACGCCTTCGAACAGTTCCACCCCGATCGTATGGCTGGTCGCATTTTGGGAATGGGCGACATGCTCACGCTCATTGAGCAAGCAGAGCAGGCCTTCGAAAAAGATAAGGCTGAAGAGGCCGCCGCCAAATTATTGGATGGCGACTTCACCTTGGATGACTTCCTTGAACAGATGCAGTCGCTGAAGAAGATGGGGCCCTTGGGCGGCTTGATGAGCATGATGCCTGGAATGCCCAAAGAACTCAAGAACGCCAAAATCGGTGACGATGAACTCAAGCCAGTTGAGGCGATCATCCGCTCTATGACGGCTGCCGAAAGGCGCCAACCAGAGATCATTAACGGCAGTCGCCGCCAGCGAATTGCCTCGGGAAGTGGTCGGTCTATCGCTGAGGTGAATCGATTGGTGAAGCAGTTCGGTGAAATGCAGAAAATGATGAAACGCATGGGCGGGATGACCACGGGCAAAAAGGGCAAGCGCAAGATGTCCTCAATGGCCGGTCTCAGTGGAACCGCCCCTGGAGTTTCTGGGTTCGGTGAAGCGCCAGGTGGCGATGGTGGCTTTACGGGCTTCCCGCCAGCGCGCTGACCGCTCAATATCTCGCTAAACCTCACCCTTGTCGGGGGGTTGGCGTTGGGGAAGGAGCACTTCTGGGTTAGCCTTCCCTGTCTGCTCGTGACTGGTTCCGAGCGTTTGAGTCAGGAGTTAGCACCCAATGTCAGTCAAGTTACGCCTCACACGTGTCGGAAAAACCAAGCAGCCTCATTACCGTGTTGTCGCCAGCGACAGCCGTTCTGCGCGCGATGGTTCTTTCCTTGAAATTCTGGGACAGTACAACCCGCGTCTTGAGCCATCAGTCATCGCTATTGATAATGATAAGGCCGTTGCTTGGTTGATGAAGGGTGCTCTTCCTACGGAGCGTGTGAAGAAACTGCTCGAAATTTCGGGTGCCTGGGCTCAGTTCACTGCTGCTCGCGCTAAGTGATTCGGCCGGCAAGATGACTGACCCAAACGAAGTTTCCTCGCCTACAGCAATTGCTGTGTTGACACATGTGATTCGTTCGATTGTTGATGATCCAGAAGCCGTCAGCGTTGCTGAGACTGAGGGACGTAATCGTTTGCGTCTTGAAGTCAAAGTTGGACCTGGCGATCTCGGTCGCGTGATCGGCCGCCGTGGTCGTACTGCACAAAGTATCCGTACTCTTGTGCGCGCTGCTGCTGTCAAAGATGGACGCGAAGTCGACGTCGACTTCGTCGACTGATTTTGGCTCACGGAGTTTCCGTGATTGCTCATAATGTTCCCGATGGTCTTTTAGAAGTAGGTCGTTTTGGCCGCCCTCACGGTGTGAAGGGGCAGATCTACATCAAGTTGTCGACAGACCGTTCCGAGCGCGTTCAGGTGGGATCGCGTTTGTGGGCTGGTGAATGGTTCGAGGTAGTGGCCCGCACATCAATGGCCAATACTGGCATTGATCGTTGGGTCGTGGGCTTGGCTGGATTTGATGATCGCAACCAGATTGAGACTCTCGTCAATCGTGTTGTTTGGGCCGAACCCATTGAAGATCCCGATGCTGTGTGGGTTCATCAAGTCATTGGAGCGACAGTGATCGATGCTCAAGGCGTTGATCGCGGAATTTGTATCGCAGTGTTAAAGAATCCTGCGAATGATCTTTTGGAACTTGAATCAGGGGCCTTGGTTCCTGTGTTATTCGTTGAGAATGTGACGGCAGGCGATGACGGATCATTCATTGTAAAAATCAATCCGCCAGATGGTTTGTTCGAAGTTTTTGAGGACGCGAAGTAATCGTTATGCGAGTCGACGTCTTCACCATCTTTCCGGGAATTGTGAATGGCTTTTGTTCGGAGAGTTTGCTCGGTAAATCGCGTGAAAATGGGCTGCTTGATTTACGTTGCCACGATGTGCGCGAGCACACCACCGATATCCATCGCACGGTTGATGATGCTCCCTTCGGCGGGGGAGCAGGCATGGTGATGCGCCCCGAACCGATATTTGCTTGCGTCGAACAAGTCGACCCGCCTCGACCATTGTTTTTACTGAGCCCTGGAGGCCGCCGCTTCGATCAAAAGATGGCCGCCGAATTGGCTGCCACTCACAGCGCACCCTCGGGCGGATTCAGTTTGCTCTGTGGTCGTTATGAAGGTATTGATCACCGAGTCCGCGAGCATCTCGTGGATGGCGAAATCAGTATCGGTGATGTCGTCCTCTCGGGTGGTGAAGTGGCGGCCTGCTTGATCATCGAGGCGGTCACCCGCCTTCTGCCAGGAGCCATGGGCAACGCCATGAGTCCCGTGACCGAGAGTTTTTCCGGCACGGGACTGCTGGAAGAGCCTCAATTCACCCGTCCAGCCGACTTCAGGGGCTGGGAGGTCCCAGACATCCTCCGGAGCGGTAACCACGCTCAGATCGACCGCTGGCGCCTCGCACAAGCCCTGCACCGCACTCTTGCGCAGCGAAAAGACCTGATTGAAGCCCGCAAAGGACTTTCAAATGATGAGCTCGCCTTGTTGGAAGAGTTCCCTGCTCTCCCGTATCCTTGACAAGCCGTGTCTGCGATCTTCAAAGGTCGTATGTCCCCGAAATATCTGAGGAACTCTCGCCATGAAGACCACCGACATAGTTGACCTACAAAACATCCGCACGGACATTCCTGTGTTCGGACCCGGAGATGAACTCAAGGTTCATGTGCGCGTTGTGGAGAGCGGCAAAGAGCGAATCCAGATTTTCCAGGGCAATGTCATTGGTCGTCACGGCTCGGGTATTCAAGAGACCTATACCGTTCGTAAATTGAGCTACGGCGTCGGCGTTGAGCGCACATTCCCAGTGCACAGCCCAACAGTGGCCAAAATTGAAGTGATGAAGCGTGGCGATGTTCGTCGCGCCAAGTTGTATTACTTGCGTGACCGCACCGGTAAGGCTGCCAAGGTCCGCGAGAAGCGCGACTTCTGATTTCATTGGCCACAGAGCCCCTGTCTTGAGTACGACACATTGAGCACCGACGATCTCGAAGATTTCGAGGCTGATCGCGAACTCCATCTTGCGCAGGAGTATCAAGACGTAGCGGGAATGTTTCGTTACGCGATTGAAACTGAGCGCCGGTTTTACTTGGCCAATACTGTCGAAGTCAACATTAAGGGCGACAGCGCTCGGCCACTCATTGAAGTGGAGTTAACAGACGCATGGGTCTGGGACATGTACCGCAAGAGCCGATTCGTCCCGAAAGTTCGAATCCTCAGTTTCAAAGACGTCAACGTCGAAGAGTTGCCTCAAGACGACTTAATCGAAATCAACAAGGCCTAGAACTCGCTCACAATCAAAGTTTTGGAGCGTGGGGAGAAGACCTTGCGACGCAGTGGTACTCCGACCACGGCTATGTCATCGTGCAACGTAATTGGCGTTGCAGCGATGGAGAAATCGACATCATTGCGATGATTGAAAAAACATTGGTGATGTGTGAAGTGAAAACGCGTGCAACCGCCGACTTCGGCTCTCCTGCACTGGCCGTTGGCATTGCCAAGCAACAGCGTCTGCGCAAATTAGCTGGTTTGTGGTTAGCGCAAAATCCGGGGAACCATCACGCCATTCGTTTTGATGTGGCCGCTGTCGTAGGACCGCGCGAGAAACCTCTGATTGACATTTTTGAGGCTGCGTTTTAGGCGTCAAGTTTTAGTTGTCGGTCCCAGCAGGTGTAATGCCAGTGGCGGCGCAGGTCAGGGGCCTCAGCGGGGACCGCCACATTATGTCCCATGCCGGCTGGGATCTCTTGATGACAGCCAGGGCAGATATAGGTCTTGAGGGCTTGGTAGGGCTGGATCCGACGCACCTCAACTGGACCGTAGAGACCATTCCAGATGCCCAGCACAGGCTTCTTGTTGGTTTTTTTCAAGGGCTTCTTAGCACTTGCCACAAGTCAACCGAAGAATGCCCACACGACGAGGGCTAGTGAAGCGATGGCAGCAGCGATCACAAATAAATAATCGGCTCGTTTGGCTTGAAATTTCCGATAAGGGTTAAATCCCATGGAACTCATTATCGTTCAGGAGATGAGCACAACCTCGGATACAACTCCAAAGAATTATGAAACCTTATTAGTCGACCGAGTTGACGGCGTGGTGACGATCACTTTCAACCGACCCAAGAGCAAGAATGCGGTCAATGGAGCGATGTGGATTGAATTGTTGGAAGTCCTCACTGAGATCCAACACAATGGCGCAGATCGGGTGGTCGTGTTGACGGGTGCCGCTGGTGAGTTCTGCAGTGGAGCAGACCTCGTGGCAATGGGTGATGGCAAGGGGCGAGCGCATTCGCATTCTTATTATTCAATGCGCGAAGTCACTGGTGTGGTGATGGCTTTGTCTCGTCTCCCGCAACCGACGATTGCCAAAGTTCGTGGTGTGGCGGTTGGTGTGGGTTGCAATATCGCTTTCGGTTGCGATCTAGTTGTGGCATCGGAGACTGCGCGCTTCTCGCAAATCTTTTCCAAGCGCGGGATGTCACTTGATGGTGGCGGCTCGTGGTTGTTGCCGCGCCGCGTGGGCATGCATCGCGCTAAAGAGTTGGCATTCTTTGCCGACATCATCAGTGCTGCAGAAGCTGATCGTCTTGGGCTCGTGAACCGTGTCTTGCCCGACGCTGAAGTTGATGCCTTTGTTGCAGACTGGACACAGCGCTTATTGGCGTTGCCGCCCATTGCGTTAGCTCAGTCGAAGCGACTCCTGAACAACTCCATGAATGTCACTTTGGAAGAGGCTCTGGACGATGAAGGTGTTGCGCAGACTGTCAACTTCGGCACCAAAGACACTCCCGAGGCCATCGCCGCCTGGATTGAAAAGCGCAATCCTGTATTCAAGGGTCGCTGACCTAGTTTGAGGCTCACGATTCACTAGTTTGGTGAGCAGTGCGTACGACAACTCCTTACTTTTTTCGTCGATTGCTCAAGAGCGTTCTCGGTGCATTGCTCCTCGTTGCTTGTGGCCTTGTGCTGTCAAATGGTTCTGATGTTGTGAATGCATCCGTACCGCCGACCACGACACTTGTGGATGGGATTGACGAACAAGGTACTGGCGGTGTAAGCACCGATGTCACTGGCTCGGTACCCGTGGTAGCCAGCACGGTTCCCCCGAGTTGTTTTACACCGACTCCAGTGCAGGCGACTTTTATCGGCCGCTTATCGGCCGCTGACAGTCAAACAGCACGCTTTGATATTGTACAAATCCGCGGTGGATCACTGGGTGGTTACGCAGTAGCCACTCTCGTTGACGTGCGGTATCAACAAGATGTGCGTTTTCTTACGCTGGACGAGAGTTACATCGTGGCAGTGGGTGTTGATCAAACATCTGGATTGTTGTATTCAAAAATTCGCGATCCTGAACCCTTGTATGGCGGCAGCCAGGTGGTCGGTCTGAACTCTGCTGTGAGATGTCCAGAAGTTGAAGATGCAGTGCGCACTTTGACAATGGACGGGCGATCAGTTGAAAGCGGAGTTCTAGCGCCGCTGAAAAATGCCAAAGGAAGACTTGGGCGAGCGGTTTTACTACCGTTTTTATGGGTCTTTGGTGGCTTACTTGGTCTTGCCACATTGCGCGCTTTCGTGGTTACGGTTATGCGTTCTGGTAAGCGCGCTTGGAATGGCGAGTAATTAGTTTTTGCCGCGAGCAGCGGTGGCTTTGGCGCGCAGATCACTCACAGCAAACTTCAGACCTTCGCTGTATCGAAATAGGGCCGTACCGGCAATCAAAACATTGGCACCAGCAGCAGCGGCTCCTTCAATTGTTGATGGACCGATGCCACCATCAACTTCGATGTTCACTTGATCAGCCAAGCCACGCCGATCAATGAGCACCTTGAGTTCTCGAATTTTCGGTTCCATGGAAGCGATATACGATTGCCCGCCGAAGCCTGGGTTAACGGTCATGATCAGCACCATGTCAACGAGATCAAGAACATGTTCAATCGCGCTAATAGGAGTATGTGGATTGAGGGCCACCGCAGCATTGGCACCCATGGAGTTGATGTTGCCGAGTGTGCGATGGAGATGTGGACAGGCCTCGGCGTGGACGATGAGGCGACTGCAACCTGCTTCGACGTAGCGCGCTGCTAGGACATCGGGCGTGAGGACCATCAGGTGAGCCTCGAATGGCTTGGTGGTGTACTGACGGGCCGAGGCGATGACATCGGGACCAAAGGTCAGGTTCGGGACAAATTGTCCATCCATAACGTCCCACTGGAAGAGGTCAACGCCAGCGGCGTCAAGGGCTTCGACCTCGGCGCCAAGTTTGGAGAAGTCGCACGGCAAGACGGATGGGGAGATCAGAATTGGTAAGGACACGCCATCACGCTAGTCGGCTCTAGCCTGCGTAGGGTATGAAACAGCGAATCAACCGTCACGGAGCGGCTCGTCCGACGCCCAATATCACGGTTTCGGTGCGTATTGACAAGGTTGTGGCCGAGGGCGATGGCTTCGGACGTCTCGAGGATGGACGAGTTATTTTCGTTGAAGGTGGGCTCCCGGGCGAGTTGGTGTTGGCCCGTATCGTCAAACAGTCCAAGGACTATGCCCGTGCGGTCGCTGTCGAAATTCTTGAACCCAGCGCGCAACGAGTTGTGCCACCCTGCGAGTATGTGGCTCAAGGTTGTGGGGGATGCGACTTGCAACATGCGTCAATTGACCTGCAGCGTCAAATCAAGTTGGACATCGTACGCGAGTCGTTGACGCGTTTAGGAAAAATCACTGCCCCTGATATTCGATTGTTCGCCTCGGGGGAACTTCCGATGACTGGGGCACGCACAACTCTTCGTGTAGCCGCCACACCGAGTGGATCTGTGGGTTTTCGTCAGCGGCAGAGTCACCTAGTTGTCAACGTTGAGAATTGCTTAGTGGCTCATCCATCCTTGAATGCATTGTTGCCAACAGTGCATCTTGAAGGCGCTCAAGAAGCGGTTTTGCGTGTCGGAGTTTCATCAGCCGAGCGCCTGGCATGGTCTGAGCCAGCAGACTCGCTCTCGGGTCTGCCAGCCGATGTTCGCCTCGATTCACTAGCGATTGTTCATGAAGTAGTTGCCGGTCATATTTTTCAAATTTCGGCAAGTTCATTCTTTCAATCGTCACCGCAAGCCGCCGAAGCCTTAGTTGATGCGACGCGACGCGCGCTGGGTGATTCGGCACTGTGGACCGCTGGTCCAGTTGTTGATGCCTACAGCGGTGTGGGACTTTTTGCTGCCACAGTCTTTCCCAGCGATCGTCATGTCATTGCTATTGAATCAAATCCCGCGGCCTGCTCGGATGCGCGCCTGAACTTGGCTGAACGCGATGTCGAAATTGTGCAGCAACCAGTGGAGGAGTGGGCACCCGTTGCGGCAGCAGTAGTGGTGGCCGATCCGGCCCGCGATGGATTACGAGCCAGTGGTGTTGAGATTCTCGTCGCCACACAAGCCTCAGTGATTGTGCTCATTTCGTGTGATCCTGCGTCCTTGGGTCGAGACGCACGATTGTTGCGAGACAACGGATATGTCTTGGAATACAGCGAAGTCTTAGATGTATTCCCACATACTCACCATGTTGAAGTTGTGAGTCGTTTCGTGCGAGATGAAACAATGGGCAACGCATGACCCCCGTACTTTCACCCGAAGTAGCCGAGGCGCTCGCTCAGAGACGTCCAGTTGTGGCCCTTGAATCAACTATTTTTTCACACCTTGGTTTGCCGTCGCCTGCTAATGCGCAAGCGTTACATCAATGTCTCGCTGCCATTCGTGAGGCGGGGTGTGTTCCAGCGGTGACGGCTGTGATTGATGGTGTCGTGCGCTTAGGTATTGACGAATCGGAACATCAGAGAATTTTAGGGACAGCGCGCAAAGTTGCAGAACGCGATATAGCCGTTGCGGTGGCACAGCGATGGGAATTTGGTGCAACCACGGTTTCGGCTGCAGTTGCTATTGCGGCAAGTGGGGGAGTGAGCGTTTTTGCCACTGGTGGAATTGGTGGCGTGCATCGTGGATCGGAAATCACCGGCGACATATCGGCAGACTTAGATGCCATAGCGCATTATCCAGTGGTCACTGTCTCTGCTGGAGCGAAAGCATTTTTAGATCTACCGCGTACCCTCGAATACTTTGAAACAATTGGTGTGCCAGTTCTTGGTTGGCAACATGATTGGTTCCCAGCGTTTTACACACGTTCATCGGGCTTAAAAATTCCTCATCGCGTTGAGGGTGCTGATGAAGTTGCAGAGATTTTGGCGCATCGCTCGCGTCCGAATACTGGCGTTCTCCTGACTGTGCCGATCCCCATTGAGGCCGAACTAGATGCAACTAATCTTGATCACGTTTTAGCGCAGGCACTGAGTGATTGTGATGCGGCGGGTATTCGTGGTGCTGGCGTGACGCCGTTTGTTTTAGGCAGAATCGGACAAGCCACGGATGGGAAAAGTGTCCCTGCGAATCTGGCTTTGGCACAAAACAACGCTCGTGTTGCGGCACTAGTAGCCGTGGCAATGTGCCGACTGGACCACTAACGGGGGTCGAAACCTAGATGCCAAAGAATGGTGCACCCCCTGGGGTTCGAACCCAGGACCAATGGATTAAGAGTCCACTGCTCTGCCAGCTGAGCTAGAGGTGCATAACGCGAAGTGCCAGTGTAGATGCCTCGCAGCACCTACCTAGGTATCCGTCAAAACTGCCCGGACTTCGTATGTTTTGGGTGAACGAGGGGTCTCGAACCCCCGGCCTTCAGTACCACAAACTGACGCTCTAACCAACTGAGCTACGCCCACCATGTGAGCCCCTATTCTGCCATATCACTGCGGGTTTCGCACCTTTATTTTCGCTTCGCTGCAAGGGTGCATCGGGCGCTGTCAATCTGCTGTTAGGGTGCTATCAACCTTAAAGGGGTGTTTAACCGTGTCCTCCACGGAATCTGCAATCAGTAGTGCTCACAGCCTCGGCTGGAGAGCGAAGGAAATTACTCAGCGAGAAGTCGCCCGGTACGCCGAGCGGACTCGAGGCTCCCAGAAAGCATCTGTGCGGGCTCGTCTCGTCATGCCATTGGGTGTGCCCTCAAGTTTCCAAGCGTACGATCCTCATCCCATCGTGGTGAAGGCGGCGCGCGGCGCAAACATGTGGGACGTTGACGACAACGAATACGTCGACTACGACATGGGCTTCGGAGCTTTGTTTAGCGGTCACGTCAATCCGTTGGTCCGTCGTGCCATCGATGCTCAACTCAATGACGGGACTTT
Source organism: Actinomycetes bacterium (assembly GCA_037147055.1). GTDB lineage: Bacteria > Actinomycetota > Acidimicrobiia > Acidimicrobiales > Ilumatobacteraceae > Casp-actino8. The sequence continues at coordinate 963 of JBAWVW010000042.1, read as the reverse complement.
ATTTGTCACTCCGTGTGAACTCAATGCCGATGTTGCCGAACTTTTAGGTCAGCGATACGGCCTGCCGATGTGGCGCTTTACGAACTCCGGAACCGAAGCCACGATGGATGCCATTCGTGTCGCCCGTGGTGCCACTGGTCGCGACAAGATCGTCAAAGTTGAAGGTGGATATCACGGGCATCACGATGAAGTGATGATCTCGATGAAGCCAAAACTTGAAGATGCTGGACCCGCAGATCGTCCGCATTCGGTGCCTGCAACTGCTGGCATCACGCAGGCGGTCCTTGGGGACACCATCGTGGTTCCCTATAACGATGCCGAAGCTCTTGAGCGCGCATTGCGCCACGAAGATGTGGCCTGTTTCATTGTTGAACCTGTGATGGAGAACATCGGTATCTGTCTTCCCGATCCTGGTTATCTCGAAGCCGTTCGTGAGATCACGACGCGCTACGGAACATTGCTGATCTTTGATGAAGTGAAGACTGGTATTACTGCTGGATGGGGTGGAGCAACGGGCGCTCTGGGGGTAACACCTGACTTGGTAGCCTTAGCGAAATCAATCGGTGGCGGACTGCCACTTGGGGCCTTTGGTGGCAAACGCGAATACATGGACCAAATCACTATGGGTCGTGTGATTCACCTCGGAACTTATAACGGAAATCCGTTGTGTATGGCTGCCGCCAAAGCAGTGCTGTCAGAAGTGTGTACGCCTCAGGCAACTGCGATCGCTATCGGTCGGAACAAATTATTAGTTGATGCCTGCAGCGACATCATTGAAGAAGCCAATCTGCCGGCACAGGTTTTACAGTTTGGTGCTAAGGGTTGTGTGACGTGGACTGCGGAACCGGTTCGTAACTATCGCGATTATAAGAAAAGTGATTTAGATCTTGCTTTTGCGCAGTGGATTTACGGCATCAATCGTGGCATTTTGTTACCACCTGGTCTTGATGAACAATGGCTCAT
>JBAWVW010000041.1:0-15517 GCA_037147055.1 Actinomycetes bacterium | reverse complement strand
GCACTGTCGCTAATCGTTTGGATCGGCCGACATCGATCGGGACTGATCGCCCATCTTGATAAGTGGTGTTGATGTCTGTGTCGTGGGATTCTCGTCGCTGGCTCGTGGTTGACTCTCCGACGTGGCCCACATGCTCCGGTTGTGACAAACATCGGTGCTGTGGGCTCAGTCGACGTTCGTCTCCCCCGACCAGCTGCGCATCCCACGGTTCAATCTCGCTCGACACTGGACGAGACGGCATCGGTTCTAGTTCGGTGTCATTTTTGATTCCGGAGATCTTGTGGGAGAGAGGCGCAGCCTGTCGTCGGTCGAGAACATCAGATGCCTCCACTGGCGATTCGCTACGTTGCAATTCGGTGGCATCTGGTTTGAGAGCGACGAGCAGGCGACGAGCCTCGTACCGACAAGAAAGGAGTTGCGGATCGTGAAAAATGTTTCTCGTTGCTGGCGTTCAAAGGTGGATAGGCCGTCGTCGGTGACAACAGATTTAGCTGTCTCGGTCACTAAATGGCTGAAATCTGAAGCCGACATGATCGTTGATGCTTCAACGAGTTCGGGAAGATGCGCCAAGAAGGCTTCACGTTCCACGCCAGCGATCTTGAGTCCGCGACCAAGAGCATCAACATGAGCGGCTGTCGTGTCGCCAGACGCCAACACGGCACCCATGTCCGGGGCTACTTCGGTGACGAGACCGCGGGCGATGACGGTGCGGGCTTCACGCGATGTGAGACCCCCATGAGCGACAAGTTCACGCTCAGGGATCACATACGCAGGCGAGACCGGGTCATCTAACAGTGACACCATGCGTGCACTCAAGGCCAGTTTCTCGGCATCAAGTTTGGCTTGAATCGAACACACTTCAGACAAACGGCGACGCACCTGATCGATTGTCATAGCGCAAACCTCAACAGCTTTCACGACAACAGTTGAACCGTTCCACTCAAACCCGAACCTCACAACAACCCCGATTTCATTGACGAATCGCAACATGATCGCTACGAACGTATGTTCAAAAGATACCCACGGGGTGTTACAGAGATAACGCCAAAAGCAACAATCTCAAAGATTATTTCAAAGAAAAATGCAATGTGAAAGTGGTGTATGTTTGTTGCGAAATACGTAACGAATAACGACCAGAAACACAAGGTAGTCTTCGTGTTGTTGCCCACGTAGCTCAGTGGATAGAGCGTCTGCCTCCGGAGCAGAAGGTCGTAGGTCCGATTCCTACCGTGGGCGCTTCAACTTTGGTTAATTGAGAGCGCTCTTCACAGCAGCCGCAATCGCCGATCCATCTGCTTGAGCACCGACACGCTCTTTCACTGCCTTGATGACGGCGCCCATTGCTCGCGCACCTTCTTGACCGTTGGCGGCAGCGTTGGCAACTTCCTCCGCCACGACGCTGGCAAGAGCCGCCGCGTCCATTGCTGCTGGAAGATACGTCTCGATAATCGCCATCTCTTGAGTTTCCTTAGTCGCCAATTCGGTGCGGCCCGCAGCGGCATAGATCTCCGCCGACTCAGCGCGCTTTTTTACCTCTGAACGTAAGAGGTTAATAATCTGGTCATCTGTCAAGACCGTGGCTTGCGCCCCAGCGACTTCGGCATTCATGATCGCCGCCAAAGCCATCCTCAAGGTTGACTTCAATAACTCGTCACCCGACCTCAACGCCTCGTTGATATCTGCTTGTATCCGACTTTTTAATCCGATCGCTGTACTCATCCACCCATTCTGACGCGTTTTACACCGCTATCCTTGGCACTTAGGCATGAAGTCAAGAACCGCCTGTCGGCCCTATCCATGCTCGACCGAGCTTTTCGACGACTTCCCGATGAGCAGATCGCTGACTTGTATGAGAGTCTCAGCGAAGAAAGTCAAGCGGCAGTGCGACTTGTTGCCAGCGTTGGGGACGAGGACCGGGAAATGTCAGCCCTCATCGAAGCGATCCGCGTCAGTGTCGCCAAAGGTCGCATCAACGGTGATCTTGAGCGAATGGCGCTCTTACTCACGGAACAATGCCTGGTTGATTGCATCGCCGCCCTCGGAGATAACTCTGACGACCCGAGCGAAGAGAACTTGCGCGAAGTCCTTCCAGCAGTTATTGAGGAACACACTTTGCCTGTGACTCAAGTGATGCTGGCTTCAGTTGTGACTGGCGAGGCAACAGCCTCGCCGATGATCACCCGTCTGCTTAAGCATGATGATGAAATCAAACTTCCACCACCCCCAGTAGTTGTTATGGCTCCACCGCCTCCACTCAAAGTTGACGATGCCGAACGCTTAGCGCTCAAAGAACAACGCAAGATTCGTAAAGCCGCCGAGCAAGAGCAAGCTCGCCGTCGCCGCGCACAAATCGCCTCGTCACGTCGCAGATAACTAAAGAAAATCCGGATCGTTGGGGACACCGACATCAAGTGGGACTTTGGTGCTATTCAAAAACATCGCCACCATGTGATAGTTGCCGACCGTCGCAATGAGATCCAATATCTGTTGATGTGAATATTGCATTGATAATTGTGCCCAAGTTGAGTCAGATAAGCAGTAATCATTATGCAATTCATCGGCACTCATCAGCAGCACCTTATCTAATTTTGACCACACAGCAGATGTGGCACCTTTCTTTACTGCCACTATTTCCTTGGCGGTGATTCCGCATTGTTGCGCGATGACCACATGCTGCCCCCACTCGTAACGCGATTGACAGTTCCATCCAGTGCGCAAGATCAGTAATTCGCGATCACGCGCCGTCAAAGAATTCTTAGACAAAACATGAGTAGCGAAAACCAGCCAACGCTTGAGCATGTCGGGATGATTTGCGAGTACTCCGAAAATATTGAGCGGCTCTCCACTAGGTCCCGTGAGCCCCTTGGAAAACATTTCCATCAACCGCGGGTCTTCATCGCCTTGTCGAATCGGTAACCGTGAACCTCGATGACGTTGTTCGAGATCAAGTAAAAACTTTTTCGCCGCCATTCCACCGGCAAACCCAGTCAACGAACCATTGGCCCCAATCACTCGGTGACATGGCACAACAATGCTGAGTGGATTTTTGCCGTTCGCCGATCCCGCAGCGCGCGCCTTCTTTGAATCCCCTAAAGCACGAGCCTGCTCGCCATAACTCATGGTCTGCCCATACGGAATCGACCGCAACACATCCCACACCTGCTGCTGAAAAGGGGTTCCTACTGGATCGAGGGCCAGATCAAAAGCCTGGCGAACTCCTGCAAAATATTCATCCAATTGCGCTGTCGCATTGCTCAGAATCTCGCTGGCACCCTTGCTCACTCCCTCCACTCCACGCACACGCAAAGGGTCATCTTCGGGCCACAGTACGGCCCGCAAACCAACGTCAGAGGCGACCAGAGTGAGGCGACCAACTGGGCTTTTGTAACTCGTAGAACGCAAGGACGACATGGCTTTATCTTGCCACTTGTCACACACCGAGACATCTAAAACTGTGCGCAGACCTATCTCTCAACAATCTAGTTGTTGTACTCTACAAGTAAAGGAGTGTACATGTCCACCGAACAACCCGTTATCCAGATGAACGCTGGCAACCTCACACAACGGCAGATCTACGTCGTCTTCGCTGGTGTCATGGCAGCTATGGGCTTATCGGCTCTTGACGGCACGATCGTCAACACTGCCCTTGCAACAATTGTCGGCGATCTCGGTGGCCTCAAGTACTACGCCTGGATCGGCACGTCGTACATGCTCACCAGTACCGTCGCCACACCCTTATTCGGAAAATTATCTGACCTTTATGGTCGGCGTCGACTTTTCCAAATTGCCATTCTTACTTTTCTTCTTGGCTCAATGATCTGCGGAATCTCCCAATCAATGTGGCAACTCGTGGTGGCCCGCGGCATTCAAGGCATCGGCGGTGGCGGATTGTTCTCATTGTCATTTGCCATCATCGGCGACATCGTGCCGCCACGTGAACGCGGTAGATACGTCGGCTTAATCACAAGTGTGTTCACCGTCAGCAGCGTGATTGGCCCCTTGATAGGTGGCTTCATTGTCGATAACACAAGTTGGCGTTGGATCTTTTTGGTGAACGTACCCGTCGGCATTGTTGCCTTAATGATCACCAACAATTCTTTGAAACTTCCGTTCACAGCAATGCAAAAGAAAGTCGATTACATCGGCGCAACACTGCTTGTCGTTGCTGTCTCCTGCCTGATTCTTGGTCTCTCATGGACGGGTGGCTCATACGGCTGGTTGTCTGCCCCAACAATTGCTTTCTTCGCTGCCGCCGTGATCGTCAGCATCGCATTTTTCCGCTGGGAAAGTCGCGCCGAAGAGCCCATCGTTCCCTTGCACCTAATGAAAATTGATGTGGTGCGGGCAATCGTGCCATTAATGATTTTGGTCGGCGCAGTTTTCTATGGAGCAAATGCCTTCATGCCGCTCTATCTGCAGGGTGTCACTGGTGTTTCGGCCACAAACTCAGGACTCTTGCTGGTGCCACTCGCTGTTGCAGTTGCAGGAACAGCAATCATTATTGGTCGCATCACTTCGCGTACCGGCACCTACAAAGTGTGGCCACCAGTTGGTGCCGCATTGGCGTTAGTCGGATTCATCATGGCCTCATTACTGGGTTCAACTCACGCATATCTATATCTTGCGATGACGGCATCGTTCTTTATTGGTGCAGGCATGGGTGCAATCTTCCCCACCAGCACACTTGCGGTGCAGAACGCTGTGGAGAGCCACGAAATTGGCGCAGCATCGTCCATCGTCATCTTTGTTAGACAACTTGGTGGAGCGATCGGTCTCGCAATCTATGGCGCGATTTTCAATTCCCAACTCAAGGGACGTATCGACCAGAAACTTATTCAGACCCCACGCAATATCAAGAAACTTGAATCACCGCTGCGTGAAGAGGCCCTTAAAGTATTTGCTCACGCTGTGACAACAGTGTTTCGCATGGCAATTCCTGTTCTCCTAGTCACCCTGGTTTTATCGTGTCTCATTCCTGGTCGGCAGTTGAAGGGGCGCGCAGAAGCAACAAGCCCATAACGGCAAACACCATGCCACCAAAAAACGTGGACCGTTCGCCGAATAACTGACCGATGCCACCGAGCGCTAATCCGCCAATCACCCCACCTATTTCAAAAAAACTGGTGAAACTAGCCACGACTTCCACGCGTTCATCGGAGTCGCTACCTTCGACCGCCATTGCCAATAACGAGGGATAGAAAAACGAAATACCGAGAGCAAAAAATGTCGTCCCGATCCAGATGCCGATTTCGTTACCCAAGACACCCACCGATGTCACACCACACAAAAGAAAAGACATCGCTATCCAAACACTTCTCCGCAGACCCAAACGCTCGGGGGTTTTCGCTCCAAACAGGCGAAGCACTAAACACAAAATGCTGTACACGGTAAAGAAGCGCGCCGAACCACTGAGTCCAATGGACTTAGAAAAGGTCGGAACGAAACTAGTGAATGATGTCCATGCCGCCATTCCCAAAGCAAGAATCATCCCTGGGCGCAATGATCGCGGATGGAACCATGAAACCTTGCGACGGATCCGTTCAGGTTTAGCGCCAACGAATGCCGGTGCCGTCAAGGACACCGCAGCAGCGAGCAGCGAGGCTAAGGCTGTCACAATAAATACGCGATCAAAATGACCCGCCGATAATCCGCGCGCACCTTCGGGAACATCACCCATCACTAACTCGCCAATTATTGGTCCCACGGATAAGCCACCGAAGACAGCAACTGAAAGATAACTCGCTGCCTCCGCCTTACGATTTTCTGGGCTCAGTTCAACGACCAAAATCGCCGCACCGACAAAAAGCGCTGCTTCGCCGACACCCATCAACGCACGAAAAGGCAAAAGTTGCCATGGGGAATTCACGACGGTCATGCCGAGAGCAGCCACCGTTGCTACTAGCGCACCAGAGACCATCATGGTGCGACGACCCCAACGGTTACCGACCCACGTCAGAAGTGGTCGAAACAAGACTGCCGCACCGCTAAATAAAACAGCTGAGGCACCAATCATGGCCTCGCCACTTCCAAGACCATTCTTGATGAATACTGGCAATGTCGGAATCAAAATTCCAACGCAGGTGTAGTAGGCCAAAGTTGCCGCCGTCACTAATAGGAAGCGCGGCGTCACCATACGTTGATCGGCCTCAGCCGAACTCGATGTCAACTAGATCAGCCCGCTGAAGGTTCTTTGGGCAGACCGAGGACTCGTTCACCAACGATGTTGCGCTGAATCTGACTCGTGCCGCCCCAAATCGTTTCCGATCGACTAAAAAAGAAAGCTGACATCATCGGACTCACTAAATAACCATCACGACGACGCTCACGGGCGACGCCTGGCCACGAACCGGTCTCAGGACCAGCGTCCACCAGCATCGCTTGAGCACCGAAAATATCAAGCGCCAATTCCATTGCCGCCTTATGCATTTCCGACCAAAACATTTTGTTGGTTGCACCAAGAGCCATCACACCAAGATCTTTGCTGTTATTCAAAGTGGCCGTCAGTGAACGTAAACCGTTAAAACGCAGAATCTGAATCTTGGTGTAATACTCCATTAAACGTTGACGAATATCATCTTGTTCAATGGTGCCATTGCTTGTGGCCACTCGCACCATCGCCTTGTATTCTTCTTCAAAACGGCGATAGCCGGTCGTGGCGCTCATGCCACGTTCAAAAGCAAGTGTTGAATTCGTGACTTTCCAGCCGTTGTTCACGCCCCCAACGACATTGTCTTTCGGACAGCGCGCGTTAGTGAAAAATACCTCACAGAATTCTGCCGTTCCATCGGGTTGCACAATGCCACGTACTTCAACACCTTCTTGACGCATCGGCACCAAGAGGTAGGAGATACCTTTGTGCTTCGGGGAATCAGGATCGGTGCGCGTGAGCAAGAAACAATAATCTGCATGATGTCCACCAGTAGTCCACACTTTTTGACCATTGATGATCCACTCATCACCGTCAAGAACTGCTGAGGTCTTGAGCGATGCCAAGTCAGAACCAGAGTTAGGTTCACTGAACCCTTGGCACCAACGCGTTGTGCCGTTCATGATGTTCGGCAGGAACTCTTTCTTTTGTTCTTCAGATCCCCACTGCAGCAAAGTTGGTCCAACCAAAGTGTCGCCAAAGAAGTCGGCACGCAACGGCGCCTTCATCGCGGCGAACTCTTCAGACAGCACGACACCCTGCATCGTCGTCAATCCTTTGCCGCCGTATTCCTTTGGCCATGTGGCGCAGATCCAACCGCCGGCATACAAAGTTGCGGGCCACTCTTCGACAAACTTCTTACGCGCCTCACCTGTGAGTTCAAACCCAGGTTCACCCCAACCAGTCGGCAAATTCTCTTTTAACCATGTACGGATTTCATGACGAAAGGCTTCGGCTTCTGTGGGGTAACTGAGTTCCATAATCACATTCTCTCGCAGGTGCCCGCCCCGCCCCAACCCGAGCAACGATAAAAGTGTCACGGGTGCTGTCACATGGACTCAAAATGGTTCACACACCGTTCACAAAGGGCGAACACAGGTGAAATCCTCAATTTCTAAAGTTGAACGCATGGACGTATCCCCAGTTGCTAGCACCGTTCCACTTGGAACCCAAGAACTGGCTCTCCTCCGAGCCTTGATTGGTTGCTCGGGGCGAGTTGTGAACCGTCGCGAACTCGCCCGCTTGGCAGGAATGACCGCTCTCCATGAGCGACGCTGTGACTCACTCTTGGTCTCCATCCGCAAAACCCTTGGCTCAGACTCCATCAGAACAGTGCGCGGTCGCGGTTGGATGCTCAATGTTGACAACCTTGAGCAGGCGACTGTTCTTGTGGCGGCTTAAAAGCTTCTTTTCTGAATCAACCATGACTACTAACCTGACCAAATGAGGCTGGCATCTGCGACCGAGGGTTACGACCTCGCCCTGATACTCGGCAACCTGTTGATCATCATCATCGTTGCGCGTCTGGCGGCCGAACTCGCCGAGCTCATCAAAATCCCAGCAGTCCTCGGCGAAATCATCGCCGGCATCATCATCGGCCCAAGCGCTCTCGGCTTGATAGACCCCATCAAACATCTTGATGTCGCCAACATGGTGTTATTGCTGGGCGAAATCGGTGTGATCTTGCTGCTCTTTCAAGTCGGTCTCGAGATGGATCTCGGTGAGATGGCAAAAGTTGGCAAACCTGCGCTCTTAGTCGCGCTGATCGGAATCATGGTTCCATTTGCTGCTGGGTTTGGTGTGGCTTGCGCCTTTGGTGAAAGCGGCAAAATTTCTTTGTTCATTGGGGCAGCACTCACTGCCACCAGTGTCGGAATCACCGCTCGAGTCCTTGGCGATTTACGAGTCTTAAGTTTGCGAGAGTCGCGCATTGTGTTGGGTGCAGCAGTTGCCGATGATGTCCTCGGTCTCATTATCTTGACCGTCGTCGTCAAAGTCGTTACCGAAGGTTCAATCAGTGTCGGCGTGATCTTTAAAACAATTGGATTAGCAGTCGGCTTCTTAGTGATCACTGGTCTATTAGCGATCTACATCATTCCGAAAGCCTTCACCCGTATTGACCGAGTCGCAAAATCTTCAACCACAATCGTGGCAATTTCCTTTGCTCTGATGCTGGCTTTTTCACTCCTGGCGAATCAAGCAAAATTGGCTTTCATCATCGGTGCCTTCATGGCTGGTTTGGCTGTAGGCCGCAGCCCACAACATGAGCGCATCGCCGAAGGCCTCAATCCCCTTGGACATATTTTTATTCCAGTGTTCTTCGCCAGCATCGGCATCAATGCCGACCTCGGAGCGATGTTTCGGCCAAGTGTTTTGGCCCTAGCAACGGTTTTGACTGGGGTGGCGATCATTGGCAAGTTGGTCGCAGGCTTCGGCATCGGTCGCTCACCTGGAGACAAATTACTGATCGGAATCGGGATGATTCCCCGCGGTGAAGTTGGATTGATCTTCGCCTCCATTGGACTTTCGAAAGGAGTCCTTGACGATGAGTTGTACGGCGCACTTTTGCTGATGATCCTCGTCACCACGCTGATTACTCCGCCACTGTTGCGTCTCAAACTTGCCAAACGCCAGGAGTCAAAAAACACCGTGCCTCTTGAGCCATGGACATCGGTTGATACTTCGCACCTCTTTGACGAACTGCTCAACACTGACGACGATCAGTGGTGGCGAACCATTGACCGCCGCCAAGTTGAGGTGCGCGTGCCCGAGGTCGGTATTGCCATGCAACGCCACCGCGCCGAACCTGACTTCAGTGATCATGGTTTAAACGGACACCTCCATGCACTTCATGAACTTAAACGACATCTTGATGATCCCCGTCTTGACCCCATGCTGAGTCGTGCCATTGATCGTGTTGGACTCGTGGAGATTGTCGCCGTTGCTTGTTTTATCGACTCAGTCATTGACGACGGTCGCGATGCTGTTCGTGTGGCGACCACGATGATGCCCGAGTCGCTTGACGACATCATGCATATCTTGTCTCTCAGTGAGTCAATGAAAGACGCGGTCAGGGGACCAGACCCATCAGTACCACCCGAGTTGACGGTGGGCGATGTGTACATCACTCTCTCCGCTTATATTCTTTGCGCCCTCACCGCTCGCGAGCATTATCGATCGGCGCTTGATGACGCCGTTTCTGGTCTCGTCTGACCGTCTCGCATTTTTCTACGACGAACCAAGCGCTCACACTCCCGTAACAATTCTCGGACAAACGAGAAACATCGACCTTCTAGGTTGATGCCAGCGCAAAGACTCCGACAGTGTCGTCGGGTTCCCGAAATAACTTCGGGCGTCACGCCCGTCAATGGCGACGTGCATCCCCTAAATCAACCATCATCACTAGGAGACACCATGATTACCCGTTCCAGTTCGGATGTCGTTCAATACGACACCTCATCCGACTACTTCCCAGATTTGACGAGAAAGAGAACCTCGCTTCTGCGCCGACTTCTCATCGCCACAACAATTTCATCAGGTGCACTTGTGTTCACTGGAAGCATCGCCCTGGCGGCAGAAGGTGACTTCGATGCCGAGGGTGCAATCAATTCCTTGGCTACGGCCACCAACCTGCTGTGGGTGATCATCGGTGCTTCGCTGGTGATTTTCATGCAAGCGGGATTTGCCTTAGTTGAAACTGGCTTCTGCCGCGCGAAACACGCAGCTCACGTCATGACAACAAACTTTGCCATCTTCGGTTTGGGATTCATCGGATTCTTTTTCATTGGATTCCCACTGGCCTTCGGTGGTTTTAGTTACAGCGCGTTTGGACTGAATGCACCAATTGGTTCGCCATTACTAGGTAGCGGCGAATGGGTGTTCTTGTTCAAGGGCGGCTGGGCGCTGTCAGGTGGCGGAATTACGCCAGCACTTCTTGGCTTCTTCTTGTACATGGTCGCTTTCATGGACACCGTTGCAACCATTCCCACTGGCTCAATGGCCGAACGTTGGAAATGGGGAAGTTTTGTGACTTGGGGCTTCTTTTGCGGAGCGATCTACTACCCATTGTTCGCCGCATGGACTTGGGGCGGTGGCTGGTTGTCACAAACTTGGAGCAGTATGAGCCTCGGTGCTGGCTACGTCGACTTCGCCGGATCTGGTGTTGTCCATGCAGTCGGTGGCATCGCCGCTTTCGCTGGAGCCAAAGTCCTTGGACCGCGCATTGGCAAGTTTGCTAAAGATGGAACGCCTCGAGCCATGCCAGGTCACCACATTCCGATGGCCATGCTCGGAACGTTGATCCTGTTATTCGGCTGGTTCGGTTTCAACGCTGCCTCCACATTCGCCGCAACTGACGTTCAGTTCGCTGTCGTAGCCACCAACACGGCTATCGCTGCCGCATTTGGTGCCATCGTGGCGATGTTCTGGATCATCAAGCGTTCAGGTAAGCCGGATCCTGGAATGATGGCCAACGGAATGCTGGCAGGTCTCGTTGCAATCACCGCGCCATGTGCATTCGTGGCTCCATGGGCTGCAGCAGTCATTGGTTCCATTGCCGCCATCTTGGTGATTGAGAGCGTGTTCTTCGTTGAGCGCAAACTCAAGCTCGATGATCCAGTGGGTGCGATCAGCGTTCACGGTGTCGGCGGTTTGTTCGGCGTTCTCTGCGTCGGCGTCTTCTCTAACGGTAGTTATGGCGCTGGCTGGAACTTGTCCGATAGCGCTGGCGTTGAAGGAATCATCAAGGGTGACTGGGGCCAATTGGGTGCTCAGGTACTCGGTGTGGCAGTGCTCATTGTGGTCATCGGAGGAGTTGCTTACACCTTCTTCAAACTGCAAGACACCATCTCCAAGAAGATGGGCAAGGGCGGAATTCGCTCACGCGAAGAAGATGAAATCATGGGTCTTGACCTTCCCGAGATGGGCGTCGCTGCCTATCCCGAGTTTGTGAAGAGCTGACGGAACGACCAGAGAGGAACACAACAACATGAAACTCATCACAGCAATTGTTAAGCCGTTCAAATTGGACGACGTGAAAGACGCCCTCAAGGCAGCCGGAGTCATGGGCATCACAGTGAGTGAAGTCCGAGGCTTTGGTCGTCAAGGTGGTCATAGCGAAACGTATCGCGGTGCCGAATACAAGATTGACTTCGTTCCCAAGGTTCGCCTCGAGTTGGTCGTTGATGATGGCAGCGTTGATGCTGTCATCGCCGCCATCAAAGCGTCAGCAGCCACAGGAAAAATCGGTGACGGAAAGATCTGGGTGGCAGAAGTGAGCCGCCTCATTCGCATCCGCACAGGTGAAGAAGGCCCGGACGCCATTTAGGTGAGGGTCATGTAAGAGCTCACTGACGATTTCGTCAGTGGCACTCCCCGGGTTGACATGCAACTGTCAGCTCGGGGAAACCCTCTTTTTCGCGCACGGCGTTCACATAGCCGAAACAATTGCGCAACCTGTAATCAGTAATTTTCCTTGAGTCGCCATCTCGTGCCCCCGAAGTGGTGACTTATTGTCATTACTGACTAGGAGAACTAGATGAATTACACGATTGATTCCGGCGCCGTCGCCTGGGTTCTAGTTTCAGCAGCCCTTGTGCTCTTCATGACCCCCGGACTTGCCTTCTTCTACGGAGGAATGGTGCGCAGCAAAAACGTTTTAGGCATGCTGATGCAAAACATTTTTGCCATGGGACTCGTCACCGTCCTGTGGGTGGCAGTCGGCTTCAGTTTGGCCTTCGGAGGAACGAACGGCTGGATCGGTAACTTCGATTTTGCCTTCCTCAAAAACATCACCACTGTGGGTGAACTCCCCGGCTACACGGGTGCCTTTGCTCTTGTGATTCCCCCCATTTTGTTTATGGGCTATCAAATGATGTTCGCAGTCATCACTCCAGCTTTGATCACAGGCGCAACGGCTGATCGTCTCAAGTTTTCTGCTTATGCAGTGCTCATCGGCGTGTGGGCAATTCTCGTGTACCCAACGGTGGCACACTGGGTATTTAGTCCTAACGGCTGGCTATTCAAAAAAGGCGCCCTTGACTTTGCTGGTGGCGCAGTTGTGCACATCAACGCTGGTGCCGCTGCACTCGCTGTCATTCTCATCTTGAAGCCTCGCAAAGGATGGCCCCGTGAAGCTATGCCCCCACACAACTTGCCATTCACAGTTCTTGGAACGGGCATCTTGTGGTTCGGCTGGTTCGGCTTCAATGCTGGTTCGGCATTGGCCGCCAACGGGCTCGCCGCTCAAGCACTTGTGAACACCCATGTCGCTGCGGCTGCAGCGATGTTGGGTTGGCTGTTGATTGAGAAATTAAAGGCTGGACATGCCACAACTCTCGGCGCTGTGTCAGGTGCAGTGGCCGGACTAGTGGCCATTACGCCTTGCGCCGGATTCGTCAGTACTTCTTCGGCTTTGCTCGTCGGACTTGCTGCCGGCGCAATTTGTTACTTATGTCTGGCGCTCAAAAATCGTTTCGGTTTTGATGACAGTCTCGATGTCATCGCTGTGCACTTAATCGGTGGATTGCTCGGATCATTGTTGCTCGGCGTCTTCAGTGATATATCAATCAACTCGCTCGGTGCTAATGGATTGTTCAACGGCGGTGGCTCATCGCTGCTCGGTAAGCAACTTCTGGCTTGCGGCGCAGTCTTCGCCTTTAGTTTCGGCGTCACCTACATTGTGGCGATGATCATCAACACGACCATGGGTCTCAGGGTCACGCTCGACGAGGAAATGGTCGGACTTGACCAAAGCCAGCACGCTGAAACTGCCTATCAGGTCTGAGTAGTAAGATTCAATAAGGACAGAGGGAAGAAACTGATGCAACTCATCACCGCAATTGTGAAGCCATTCAAATTAGATGATGTTAAAGACGCCCTGAAAGCAATCGGTGTTCAAGGGATCACAGTTAGCGAAGTTCGTGGCTTTGGACGCCAAGGTGGTCACACTGAGACCTACCGTGGAGCAGAGTACAACATTGATTTCGTTCCAAAGGTGCGACTTGAGATTGTCGTCAATGATTCACAGGTTGATGCCGTCGTGGACGCAATCAAATCATCGGCCACTACTGGAAAAATCGGCGATGGAAAAATCTGGGTCAGCAATGTTGACCGCATTATCCGCATCCGTACTGGCGAAGAAGGATCTGACGCCGTCTAGCAACTATGCACGGCCTGCCACACACGCTCTGCCGTACAAGGCATATCAATGTGGCGCACCCCTAAATAGCTGACGGCATCAACGACGGCATTCTGCACAGCAGGCGTGGCACCGATAGTTCCACTCTCACCAATCCCTTTGGCACCAAGATCATTCATCGGCGATGGCGACTCCATGTGAATCGTTACAAAACTCGGTACTTCGGCAGCCGAAGGGAATCCATAGTCTGCAAAGTTTCCGGTCAATGGATTGCCGTCCGCGTCATAAATAAATTCTTCATACAATGCCTGCCCAATTCCTTGCGCTAGTCCCCCATGGACTTGACCTTCGGCCAACAACGTATTCACGATGCAACCAGCATCATCAACTGCAAACATCTCACGCAGTTTGACTTTGCCAGTCTCAATATCCACTTCCACTACCGCAAGGTGCGCTCCACTGGGGAATGTGCCAGATGCTTGAGTGAAATCACCTTCACCATCCAAACGTTCTCCCATGGCCATTGCTGTAGCAATCACATCCGTCCACGAACGCGTGACAGAAGGTGTGCCGGCAACATGAAAACGTCCATCTTCAAGAACAATGTCTTCGACCGATGCCTCTAAGAGCCGTGCGGCAATCTGTCGGGCTTTGTCGGCAACAACTCCAGCGGCGCGCCACACATTGGTGCCACCAATTTGTACCGAGCGCGATCCACCAGTGATTTCACCACTGCGGACTAAGTCGGTATCGCCGTGGACCACCGTGATGTTCTCGAAGGGAATGCCGAGGCGATCGCTCACCAACATTGCCCATGTTGTGCGATGACCCTGTCCATAAGGGGTGGTACCCGTGATCACTTGGGCGTGCACCGCACCATCGGCCCCACTCATCACTTCAACAATGCCAAGTTCGGCACCACCCGACATTGCGGTGATCTCGACATATACAGCCAGTCCGAGTCCGAGTTGCACACTCGCTCCGCTCTCACGGCGAGCCTTTTGTTCAGCACGCAATTCGTCGTATCGCGAAACAACGAGCAACTTTTCCATGGCGCCCGGATAATCACCGCTGTCGTATACCGTGCCCGTCCCATTGGTGTAAGGAAATTGGTCCTGAGCCACGAGATTGCGTCGTCGAACCTCTGCAGGATCCATACCAATTTCAGCAGCGAACATATCAACAGCACGCTCAATCGCTGCTGCGGCCTCAGGGCGACCAGCACCGCGATAAGCCAATGTTGGTACGGTATTTGTGACCACTGATTGCGACTTCATCGACGCGTTCGGTATGTGATACGTGCCCGTCAACATACGTCCAGTCATGAACGGAAGGAAGGCTCCAAAGCGCGGGTACGCACCAGACTCTTGTATCACCTTCATCTCGTAAGCGGTGATCTTGCCATCACGATTTCCACCAATACGCACATCCTGAATTTGCCCGCGACCATGTCCGAGACCGTTCATACTTTCAGTACGACTTTCGGTGTAGCGCACAGGACGATTAACGCGCTTAGCTAGCCACGGCAGTAACAAATCCTCAGGATAGAAAAAAGCCTTGGCTCCGAAACCTCCACCGACGTCAGGAGTAATCACCCGAATCTGTTCAGGTGGAAATCCGTAAAATGCGCAGAGCTGATTGCGAATTGGGTGCGCTCCTTGGCAAGCCTGCCAATGAGTGAGGCGTCGAATGCCGTCGGGCCCCGCTTCCTCCCAACGGCTCGCGCTGACGCGCCCCTCGAGTGGGCTCGGGGCAATGCGGCGATTCACAATTCGTGATTCAACAATCACTTCACAACTACTGAAATCAACTTCTTGGCCAGCCGATAGTTCCACGACCACATTGCTTGCGTGTTCAGGGAACAACAACACATCACTTGTGAGTGCCTCTTGCGGGTCAACGACAGCAGGAAGTGCGTCGTAATCTACATAGACCGCTTCGGCAGCATCAAC
>JBAWVW010000040.1:0-15947 GCA_037147055.1 Actinomycetes bacterium | reverse complement strand
TTCGGCAACCGCACCACGTCAGCAGAGTTCAATATCTGGGTTGACCCTGAAGCCGCCGACATCGTGTACAAATATGGCGGCCCGTTGATCATGGCTGGCCTTCATGTGACTCATCAGTTCCGTGCTACACAACCTCGTATCGATGTTGTCAAAGCAATGCCCGGCCAACTCGCCAGTGTGCTCGGTGACTTGATGCAGTTCTTCACCAATATGTATATGAGTCGACATCACGGTATGGATGGTGGAGCAGTTCACGATCCGCTGGCAATTTTAGTTCTGACTCACCCGCATCTCTTCACTCGCAAGAACGCACATGTCGTGATTGAGTTAACGGGTACACATACTCGAGGTATGACGGTGATTGACGAACGAGACCTGCGCGAGGTCAAAGACGGCAATTGTGATGTGCTGATGACCGTCAATGCCCAAGAAGCATTTGATGTCATGACCGAGGCCATCAAATATTTCAGCCACTAGAACCTATTGCTCGAGGAACGTTGACGGACAAGTGTCCCAGATGACCTAAAGTTGCTGTATGCGTGCTGCCGTAATGCGAGATTGGTCCCTGCGAGTTGACGACATCGCCGAACCCGTCGTGGGTGCCGGCCAGGTCCTCACCAAAGTTTTGGCCTGCGGTATTTGTGGAAGCGATTTGCACATGCTCGTGCACGGCGAAGAAAGTCGGCGACTATCGGCTGAGATGTCAGCAGATCAACCACCGAGCGCTCTCAGCCCCATCATGTTTGAGCCACACCTTGACACCGTCATGGGTCACGAATTCTGTTGCGAAGTTCTTGATCTGGGTCCTGGTGTCTCCAATCTCAAACAGGGCGACATCATCGTGAGTTTTCCTGTCACCTTTGACGAACAAGGTGTGCACGGTGTGGGCTTCAGCAATAAATATCCGGGTGGATATTCACAGCGACTCGTTGTCAACGAAATGATGAGCATCAAAGTGCCCAATGGATTATCACCCGAACTTGCAGCGCTCACCGAGCCCTTAGCAGTTGGCGTTCACGCAGTGGAGAAGAGTCGCATTGCTCAAGGTGATGCCGCTGTAATCATCGGGCTTGGACCAGTCGGCTTGGCCTGCATTGCCGAACTCAAGATGCGTGGTATCGGTCCGATCATTGGTGCCGATTTCTCACCGCGTCGCCGAGCATTGGCGGAGCACTTGGGGGCCGACATTGTGGTTGATCCGCGCGAGGTCCCAGGTATTGAGGCGTGGCGTAAAATTGATGGGCAAAAGCCATTAGTAGTTTTTGAGGCAGTGGGCGTTCCCGGAATGATCGAACTAACAATGCGTATGGCTCCCAAGGATGCGCGCATTTTGATTGTTGGTGCCTGCATGCAAGAAGACCGCATTCACCCCATGCTGGGTATCGGTAAAGAACTCTCACTGCAGTTTGTCCTCGGCTACTCCCCCGCTGAATTCGGCAGTGCGCTGAACGCCATCGCCGAAGGCAAGGTTGATCTCTCACCTTTGATTACTGGTCGCGTCAGTATTGACGATGTCCCACAAGCATTTAAAGATCTTGGGAATCCCGAGGAACACGCGAAAATTCTTGTCACGCCATGAACACGACAGCAAGCACCGATACATATCCCCGTCAGTATTCGCGAACCCAACGATTATCGCTTGGCGAACCGCGAAACATCACCATCTCACCCGATGGTCAGAGCGTTCTTTTTCTCCGCAGTCGTTCGGGCAGCGATCCAGTCAATTGCCTCTGGCACCTTGATGTTGCAAGCAAAAAAGAAATGCTCATTGCAGATCCCTTGATCATGCTCGGTGGCTCCGATGATCAGGACTTACCACCTGCCGAAAAAGCCCGACGTGAAAGATTGCGTGAAGGTGCCGGTGGCATCACCGCATATTCGATGGACGCCCAGGCCCAACGATTTACTTGTTCTTTAGGTGGCCGACTTTTCATTGGTGAAACGAGCGCATCCCTGACACGCGAAATCACTACCTCATCTTTAGTTTTTGATCCTCGACTTTCCCCCGATGGCTCAATGATCGGTTTTGTTTCCGCGGCAAGTCTTCATGTCATTGATACACATGGGAAAACGCAGTTGCTCATTGACCCGGCCGATATGGACGAGTCAGAAACGGTGACCTGGGGTTCGGCTGACTTCATCGCTGCTGAAGAGATGGGCCGCTATCGCGGATTCTGGTGGTCCCCCGATTCGCAACATCTTGCGGTCTGTCGTGTCGATAACTCGCCCGTTCAAACGTGGCACATCGCCGACCCGGCCCATCCTGAACGCACTCCGCATGTTGTGCGGTATCCCGCCGCAGGAACTGATAACGCTCTCGTGACCTTAACCGTATTCTCACATGATGGCGCAACGCGCACAGACATCACTTGGGACAACACGGTGTTTCCATATCTGGCCGATGTCACCTGGACGAGTCCAACACGTTTGCTGATCACCGTTCAAAGTCGCGACCAAAAAGATCTTGTGGTCTACGAAGTCAATGCCTCAAGCGGGGCCATCAATGAACTCTGCCATGAGCATCAGGAGCAATGGGTTGATCTCGTTTCTGGATCCCCCACCATGTTGGATGATGAACAACTAGTGATGGTTCTCGATCGAGAAGGCAGCAAGCGACTACTCCTTGATGGCGTAGCACTCACCCCTGCCTCATTGAATGTTCGCAGTGTCATCTCAGCCGTTGATGCTGACATCATCTTTATGGCCAATGAGATGGAACACCCAGAATCAGTTTCTGCCTGGCGCTGGAATGCTGCTGGTCTGCAATGCCTGACACCTGATGGCGGAACGCATTTGATGTGGCGCGGATCTTCAACTCGGGTGATTCGCAGTTCGTCGACGACACAGAGTCGTGCAAGTACCAAAGTTCATAGTGCACACGGCGAGCACATCATCACTAGTTACGCCGAAGAACCTTTGGTGCAACCCAACGTCACTTTCATTCGCGCCGGCGTGCGTCGCATTCCATGTGCCTTAATTCTTCCGCGTGATGTGAAGCCCGGAACGAAACTTCCCGTCTTGATGGACCCATACGGTGGACCAGGCCACGAGCGCGTCGTTGATTCATACGCCGCTCATTGCACTTCACAGTGGTTTGCAGATCAAGGATTCGCAGTCCTTGTTGTTGATGGTCGGGGCACACCTGGGTTGGGGACCGAATGGGAGCGTGCCGTCTATCACGATCTGGCAACTGTTGTCCTTGAAGACCAAGTCGATGCATTATGTGCTGTCGCAGAACTGCACCCAGAATTAGATCTCGCTCGCGTTGGTATTCGCGGTTGGAGTTTCGGCGGGTACTTAGCGGCACTCGCAGTTTTACGGCGTCCCGATGTTTTCCATTCGGCTATCGCTGGAGCACCTGTCACAGATTGGCGATTGTATGACACTCACTACACAGAGCGTTTCTTGGGCAATCCGAGCATTGACGACAGCCCATATGAAGCAACTTCATTGATCAACGAGGCTCATACATTGCAACGACCACTTTTGTTAGTTCATGGTCTGGCTGATGACAATGTCGTTGCTGCCCACACTTTGCAGTTGTCTTCGGCGTTGTTGGCGGCTGGCAAGCCGCACGAAGTTTTGCCATTGAGCGGAGTCACTCACATGACCCCTCAACCGGTGGTGGCAGAAAACTTATTGCTGCATCAACTTGATTTCCTACGCCGAACCCTCTGACCCGTGGGCGCGAAACCGTGTCAAAAATAGCACCTTTGACGCCCAAGAGTTACAGGTTGCGTCCTTCAACGAAACGCTGGCGTCCGCTGAGGTCATCACTGACACAGACATCTACGAACCCTGCTTGCCTCATCAATGCACTGACCACTTCGCCTTGCTGATATCCGATCTCAAGGACGAGCCAACCACTTGGGCATAACCATTCACGTGACCCGTCGATAATCGCGCGGACATCATCGAGACCATCATGACCAGCGAACAATGCGGCATGCGGCTCCCACTCAAGAACTGACTTATGCACTTCACGATCATCATCAGCGATATAGGGCGGATTGCTGACAATCACTTGCACTTGTCCATATAAATCCCCAGGCATCTCACGCGATAACGCCTCAAACCATGTTCCCAAAGCAAAGCGGACGTTTGCGCCAGCCCGACCAAGACCAGCAGCATTGGCTTGAGCCACATTCAAGGCATCCTGAGAATTGTCGGTGAGCCAAACTTGAGTACCGACAATGGACAATTCGGCTGCCATTGACAAACCAATTGCACCTGAGCCAGTTCCAAGATCGACGACGCAACGACTCTCGGTGAATGACCGTGCCAACTCAATCGCTCGCCCTGCCACTAGTTCAGTTTCTGGGCGCGGGATGAGAACTCGCTTGTCAATCATCAGATCAAGCGAACGAAAAGACCAACTTCCAAGAACATAGGCCAACGGTTCGCCACTGCGATAACGCGCCACCATGGCGTCAAGTTGGGAGACCATTCGTTGCGTCGCAGGCTCGTCTAACTCGGCTAAGAATTCGTCACCCTGCAAACCACAGGCCGCTTCACAGAGCCAGCGTGCTTGCGGGCGCTCGGCCAAAACATCAACAGTTTCAGCTAATAAAGTGCGCCAAGTGACAACACTCGACAGATCGCGCTCTATCGACACACCCGATCAATCCTCATCGCCGGCTAATTGACGAGCCCGCTCGTCAGTGGCTAATGCGTCAATGACTCCGTCTAGATCGCCAGCCAATACATCGCTCAACGAATACACCGTGTAGCCAATCCTGTGATCAGTCAAACGATTTTCTTTGTAGTTATAGGTGCGAATCTTTTCCCCACGTCCACCGCCGCCAACCTGCGAACGGCGTTCAGCAGACATCTTGGCTTCGTGTTCGTCTTGAGCAGCCTTCAACAAACGCGAGCGCAAGACCGTCATCGCCCGAGCCCTGTTCTGTAACTGACTGCGTTCATCTTGCATTGTCACGACGACGCCCGTTGGGACGTGTGTGATTCGCACTGCTGAGTCTGTGGTATTCACGCCTTGACCACCGGGGCCACTGGCGCGATACACATCAATCTGCAAATCCTTCTCGTCAATATGAATATCAACTTCTTCTGCTTC
This sequence comes from Actinomycetes bacterium, assembly GCA_037147055.1. Classification (GTDB taxonomy): domain Bacteria; phylum Actinomycetota; class Acidimicrobiia; order Acidimicrobiales; family Ilumatobacteraceae; genus Casp-actino8. The sequence goes on along the minus strand of JBAWVW010000040.1, from coordinate 10,873 downwards.
AGCCAAGACCATCACCGTGGCCGACGATGTATGAATGCGACCTTGACTTTCAGTCACAGGAACTCGCTGCACGCGATGTGGTCCACCTTCAAACTTCATTCGTGACCAAGCATCGTCACCACGAATAACAAAAACAACTTGGTTCATTCCACCGAGATCGCTCGGGTCAATCGACAGTGTTTCAACTTTCCAGCGCCGACGGTTGGCATAAGCCACGTACATCTCATACAGATCGCGGGCAAATAGGTTGGCTTCTTCGCCACCTTCTGCCCCACGAACTTCCAGAATAACTGGCTTTCCATCATTCGGATCCTTGGGCAACAGCAAATCCCTCAGGACTTCTTCTAAACGGGCCACATCAGCGTCTGAAGAATCTTTTTCATTCTTCAGTTGCTCTTTCTCTGCAGACACATCAGTCATCGCTAAAAGTTCGCGAGCCGCTTCACCGTCGCTACGACGGACTTCAATGTTGCGGATGCATTCAACAACTGGTGTGAGTTCTTTGTAACGGCGCGAGATATCACGTAACCGACTCTGATTATTTAAGACATCGGGATCTGACAACAGTGACTCCAGAGTCACGTGCTCAGCCAATAAAGATTCCCAACGGTCTTGCATAGACTTCTCAGGCTAGGCGCACGATAAGGGTATTAGACGCCGATGATGAGCGCCGGATGAATCAACATCTCTGCCAAACGCCGAGTGACAGGTGAGACATCGCGCTGAGGCACAACAACGATCAAGTCAGTGTCGGGTTGAGCGTGAAAAAGACGAGCCTCGGCGGCGAAAGGGATGACATCAAGATCAATCCCCGTAGAAAAGACAACGACGACAGGAGAGCCAAGTGCATTCTCCCCAATGGCGACACATGGAATTGGGTCTTTCAAGTTTGGTCGCGGCGATGGCGAAGCCACGGCGTGTAGCGAGGACGCGCCGACAATGGAAGGGTCATCAATGACCAAAGCTCTCAACGCCCGTTCTGCGCCCAGTCGATTTAGCGGATGGGGGTCAGCACCCGCTGTTCGATGACGTCGAACCGCATCAACAATGCGCTTCAAGGACTGTGCTGTCGGCGTATTGCCATGCATCATGGTGAACGCCTCTCGGTCGTGGGCACCCACGCCAACTTCCAAACGATGCTCCCCCGTGTAAGCGTCCGTCACCACGCGACAAATTTCTAGTCCACGCACCTCGCCAGTGATGACTCCATGTTCAATCACCACATCAGCGCCACCTAGCGTGATCGTCTCAATGAACACTTCATGCCCGAGAGTGACTTCTGCGTGTTCTTCAAAATCTTGCACACTTGCGGGAGTGATATTGATGCCATCAATTGCCCAGATTGTGATTGACAGATCAAACGCGGTGGCGCGGCGCGCCAAAGTTGCCGTGTCACTTGAAGCCAAAATATGCAGATCGGTGACGGCATGTCGCGAGGCCCAAGCCAAAGCCACACCCAAACCACGCTCAGGTTTATCTTCAATCAAAACCCACGAGGCATTGTTTGCCGTCATCGCTGCGCCAACCGTCAGACCGATTTGATCGCTCGGTTCAATCGCCCCGAAATGTTCACGTACCAAAGCAACAAGTTTGATGCCGTAGAGACGAGCCTTGAGTTCGGGATTCATCGCCGTATCAGACATGAATTACCGCCGAGTTAGTACGCGTGCAAACGCGAGATGACAAGTAGTTATCAGGACTTAGTTTTGCGCTCGCCATAACGCTTGTTGAAGCGCTCGACTCGTCCACCCGTGTCAACAAGCTTTTGCTTGCCAGTGAAATAAGGGTGGCACTCGTTGCAGAGTTCGATGTTGAGATCGCCACCACGCGTTGAACGGGTTTCAAAGACGTTGTTGCACGAGCAACGCACGGTTGTCAGCGAATAATTTGGGTGGATTTCGGCCTTCATATCTTTTCGTCCTCTGTGATGGAGAGCCCTAACGGGACCTCGTGAGCCTAGCGGTGGTCTCCGATTCCCCCACCCCAACGGCGCAGGAGAGCGTAAAACCTGTCTGACATAACCCCTACATCATCGGTGTTTTACCGATTTCGGCAAGGAATTCGTCGTTGGTCTTGAACTGCTTGAGACGGTCAACCAGCAATTCCAAGCCTGGAGCGGCGTTGCCATCTGCGGCCAAACCAGACAGAACTCGGCGCAATTTCCAGACCATCTGCAGTTGTTTGCGATCAAATAACAATTCTTCGTGGCGAGTACCCGAGGCATCAACGTCAATAGCTGGGTAGACACGCTTTTCTGAAAGGCGGCGATCTAGGCGCAACTCCATGTTGCCCGTTCCCTTGAACTCTTCAAAAATCGCTTCGTCCATACGGCTATTAGTTTCCACCAACGCCGTGGCCAAAATTGTCAACGAACCGCCCTCTTCAATATTTCTGGCCGCACCAAAGAACTTCTTCGGCGGGTACAGAGCGCCAGCATCAATACCACCGGACAAAATCTTTCCGCTGGCAGGAGCAGCCAAGTTATAGGCACGACTGAGACGAGTAATGCCGTCCAAAATGATGACAACGTCTTTGCCGATTTCGACGAGACGTTTGGCCTTTTCAATTGTCAATTCAGCCACATGCGTGTGCTCTTCGGATGGTCGGTCAAAGGTGCTGGAGATGACTTCGCCCTTGACCGTGCGGCGCATGTCAGTGACTTCTTCTGGGCGCTCGTCAATCAGCAAGACCATCAGCACAACTTCTGGGTTATTGCGCTCAATCGATGTTGCAATCTCTTTCATGACCGTGGTCTTACCAGCCTTTGGTGGCGACACGATAATGCCGCGCTGTCCTTTACCGATCGGAGAGATGAGGTCAATGATGCGAGCGGTCATGTTGCCTGGATCAAGTGGGCTTTCAAGCTTCAACTTTTCATCAGGGAACAACGCTGTCAGATCCTCAAAGCGGGGACGGTTCTTGGCTTTTTCTGGATCTCCACCATTGACGGTGAGAACCTCAAGCAACGCTGGATTTTTCTCATTGCGTCCAGCGGTACGAGCCATACCCGTGACATGATCGCCTTTACGCAGACCATATTGTCGAGTCTGCTTGACTGAGATGTAAGCATCATCGCGACTTGGCAAGAAGCCCTTCACGCGCAAGAAGCCATAGCCCTCATCGCGTAAATCTAGATAACCCTCAATCGACACCGTCTCTTGTGGCACGTATTCAGAAGTCGAAGCATCCGATGAAGCGCCACGGTCAGAACTGTAAGGACGCTCATACGAAGTGTCACGATCTTCGCCCTGAGGACCATCGTCACGTCCGCCCTTGCTGCGACGGCGACGGCGACGGTTGCGACCCTCGCCCTCAAAGGCACTGTCACGTGGCCCATTTGACGGACCAGGACCACGATTGCCCTGACCTTGCTGATGGCGCGGCCCGTTGTTGTCCCGAGGCCCGTTGTTATCGCGCGGTCGGCGTTGATCACGTTGGTCACGAGGTCCGCGATCTGTGGATGCTGGCGCCGATTCACCACCCGTCAGTTCAGCAACAGTGGACTCACCTTTGCGCACAAGTTCGGCTTCCCATTCAGCCAATGGTTCACCATCGGCACCCAAAATGATTTCGGGGACGGCGGCCCGCTGAGTCGCAACAGGTGCGGCAGCGACTACCGAAGGAGTACTCGATTCATCATCACCCTTAGCTTTGGCTGGACGGCCACGACCACGCTTGGTTGGCTCGTCAGCGGAATCACTGCCCTGATTACTCGAGGCGGCAGGCGTTGCGACCGACTTTGGTGCAGGTCCTCCGACAGTGTCGAGAATTTTGCTGATGATGTCTTCTTTTTTCGCCCGAGGAGCAGCCTTGATGCCGAGAGCGGTCGCAATCGCAACCAACTGATCCTTGTCTTTTGATTCGAGCATTGACTTTTCTAATGCGTCTGCGGCCATGAGAACCTGCTTTCAGGCGAAGGTATGAACGGCGACGTGCGAGTGGGGCACGAACACCAGCGAAACCAGCGCCAGTGAGGGGAATGCACACGGTCCTACCGAAGTGGCAACACGTGCGGTCTGGGATTCCAGACATCCATGACCATAGCCACCCCAGCGGGTCTTGGCAACACATAGCCAAATTTCTTGAGGGTTTAGCCCTGGGCCACGGATCGCACAAAACCCTGGACTGCTGCCAGATCGTTGCCCATCGAAGTGCTCTGTTCTGGGCGTTCAAGCAGGTCAGCGAGGTGTTCTGGGAGTTCTGGGTGAACTCCAGTGGCCCGTTCGACAGCGTCTGGGAACTTGGCCGGATGAGCGGTGGCCAAAGTCACGACGGGGACTTCAGATGGCCCCTGTTGGCGCGCCGCCGACAATCCGACGGCGGTATGGGGATCAATCAAGAGGCCTGATCGGCGGTAGACATCGGCCATTGTCGCCAAAGTTTCAGCATCGTTACAACGCGCCGCGCGGAACACTGGGGTTGCCCATGTGGCGTACTGCTCTGCCTCAACGCGCAGTTCACCAGAGGAACGAAAAGCGGACATCTGACGCGCCGTCTCCAAACCATCGCGATCATTCATTTCAAAAAGTAGGCGTTCGAAATTTGATGACACTTGAATGTCCATTGACGGACTCAATGTAGCTACAACTCCGTTGGTCTGCATATTTTGCGTATCGAAAAAACGCGTCAAGATGTCATTGGTATTTGAACCGATAATTAATTTCTCAACTGGTGCACCCATCTCGCGGGCGATAAAACCAGCTAACGCATTGCCGAAGTTTCCGGTCGGCACGCTGAATGAAACCGGCTGATTACCCAATGTCTCAATGGCGGAAACGTAATAGACAATCTGTGCCATGATTCGCGCCCAGTTGATGCTGTTCACCGCAGACAAATTCAATTCTTCGCGGAATGCCAAATCATTAAACATTGCCTTGACTAAATCTTGGCAATCGTCAAATGTCCCATCAATAGCCAAGGTGTGCACATTGGGAGCCACGACTGTGGTCATCTGTCGGCGCTGCACATCGCTCACGCGCCCAGCGGGATACAAAATAACGATGTCTACGTTTTTGCAACTCTTCACGCCATCAATCGCAGCCGAACCAGTGTCACCACTTGTGGCACCCACGATCATGACTCGTTCATTGCGCTGCGTTAAAACATGATCAAACAAACGACCCACCAGCTGCAAGGCCACATCTTTGAAAGCCAAAGTCGGGCCATGGAACAACTCCATCAGCCATTCATTGGGGCCGATTTCCACGAGGGGCACAGTCTCTGGGTGTCGAAAAGTGCTGTATGCGTCACGGCACATCTGTGAAAAAGCCGCATCGTCAATCTCGTCATTGAGATACGGCCGCATCACGGCAGAGGCCAGTGCTGCGTAACCCTTGCCTGACGAGACAGGCAAAGTTGGCCACGAAGTTGGCATATACAGACCACCATCGGTGGCTAAGCCTGCAAGTAGTACTTCTGCGAATCCGAGTTCAGGCGCCGATCCGCGAGTTGATACATAACGCATCTGTGTCACCGATTTCCTCAGGAACCGATCACGCGCAGCAAACCACCGACTTGCTTGACAACTTCCATATCGCGTAATTGACGCACGGTTGCTTGCACATCAGATTCTTTGGCTTCGTGGGTAATGAAAACCAGGCGCGCATCAGCCCCGATGCCTTCTTGCTCGGCAGCGCGAATACTCACTCCGTGAGCCGCGAAAGCACCCGTCACAGCATGCAAAACTCCAGGCTTATCGGCCACTTCAAGAGACAACAGATATTCCGCGGTGGTTTCATCAATCGGACGAATGACAGCCTTGGCAAATGTGCCAATCGTGCCGTGGGTTCCCTTGACTAAGTTCACCGCAGCATCAATAACATCACCGAGAACTGCACTCGCTGTTGGGTTTCCACCCGCACCGCGTCCGTAGAACATCAACGATCCAACAGCGTCGCCTTCAATGAAAACAGCGTTGTAACTGGCACGCACACTGGCCAAAGGATGTGTATTTGGGACCATGGCCGGATGCACACGTACTGCTATTTCACCACTAGCACGATCGCGCTCTGCGATACCCAACAATTTGATGACGTATCCCAAACGCTTAGCGACAGCAATATCGGCCGCAGTGACCCGACTAATACCTTCGTGATACACATCGCCTGCAACGACCTTGGCGCCAAAAGCTATAGAGGCCAAAATGGCTGCCTTCGCGCCAGCGTCAAAACCTTCGACGTCAGCTGTTGGGTCACGTTCGGCAAAACCGAGATGCTGTGCCTCTGAAAGAGCGGCAGCGTAATCGGCACCCTCTTCGGTCATCTTGGTCAAAATAAAGTTGGTCGTGCCATTGATGATGCCCATCACTCGCGAGACGGGCTCACCACGCAGACTTTCGCGTAACGCGCGTATCACGGGCACGCCACCAGCAACAGCAGCTTCAAATAAAAGATCCACGCCAGCAGCATCTGCTGCCGCATACAACTCGGTTCCGACATTGGCGAGCAATTCTTTATTCGCCGTGACAACTGGCTTGCCGGCAGCGAGAGCACTCGAAATCAATTCTCTGGCTGGCTCAATGCCACCAATCATTTCAACGACAAGGTCCACATTCGGATCGGCGACCACGCTGTGCGCGTCCCGAGTCAATAAGCCCTCGCTCAGTTGTACATCTCGATCACGCGACATATTTCGAACCGCCACACTGACGATCTCTAGGCGCACGCCGGTGCGCTGCTCAATGACCGAACTCTGTTGCTCAACGAGACGAACGAAGGCCGCGCCGACGTTGCCACATCCAAGCACGCCAATGCGTACTACTCTGCCCTGCGATTCAACGGTTGTCACAGTGATCAAGGCTAAGGGCTTGAGCCTGCAGAACCATCAGGATTTAGCCACGCTCAATGCCCGAGGGACTATCCCTCTCGCGCCCCGTGCCCGAAGTACTATCCCACATCAAAGCGAACGAGGTCTTCGTAGGTTTCCCGACGAACCACCAGCCGAGCTGTCCCCCCGGAGACGAAGACAACCGCAGGTCGTGGCACCTTGTTGTAATTGCTGGCCATTGAATGCCCATACGCCCCAGTCACGGGGGTTGCAATGAGGTCACCCACCTCAAGATCGGCAGGGAAATACCCGTCGAAGATCAAGATGTCACCGCTCTCACAATGTTTGCCAACAAGTCGCGCGTTCATAGGTCGCGCAGCCGCAACATCGGCGACTTTGAAGGCCTCATATCCACTGCCATACATAACCGGGCGAGGATTATCGCTCATTCCACCATCGACGCTGACAAAAGTACGGACACCTGGGATCTCCTTCACTGTGCCGACGCGATACACAGTGATCGCCGATGAAGCCACAATCGCTCGACCTGGTTCAACAGAAACCTTGGATCGCACTCCGAGGGCTTGACATGCGTCAAGTAGAACCGATCCCCACTCGGTGATCGTTGGCGCTACTTCACCTTCGGTGTACGCAACCCCGAGTCCACCGCCGAGAGTCAATTCTTCTAACCCATAAGGCTCAGCGAAGGTGGCCATGACTTCGGCGGCCTTAGCGAAACTATCAACGGCGAAAACACTTGAACCGATATGACAGTGAACCCCTATGAGTTTCCCGCATCCATTTTTTTGGATTCGTGCGATCGCTTTCGCGGCATCCCCATTGGCCAAGTTAAATCCAAACTTGGAATCATCTTGACCAGTTGCGATGAACTCGTGGGTGTGGGCTTCAACTCCAGGTGTCACGCGAATCATCAGTTGAGGAATAGGCAAACCCCGCTCTCGCAAAACTTCAAGTCGTCCGATCTCATCAAAACTGTCCACGACTATGTGTCGCACTCCAGCGGTGATCGCCATTTCCAACTCGTCACTGCTCTTGTTGTTGCCATGCAATACACAACGACTTGCCGACACACCACTATTCAGTACAACGAATAACTCTCCACCTGAAGCCACATCAAGTAAGAGCCCTTCCTCGCTCACCAAACGTGCCAAGGCCGAACACAGAAATGCTTTTGAAGCGTAAATCACCCGATCGACTCCGAATGCCGCTACCGCTTGGCGACAGCGCTCACGAATGTGATCTTCGTCGTAGATAAATAATGGCGTTCCGTATTGTTCGGCTAATTTGCCAACCGCGCAACCGCCAAGAGAAAGTGAACCATCAACGGCAATAGTCGCTGAATCAGGCAAGAGATTAAGGGGAATTGGTTGGCTTGTCACATCTGCTCCGGAGTTTCAATTCCTAATAAGGCCAGACCCTGATGAAGCACTCGGGCTGTCAGATCGCATAACGCCAAGCGACTTTGACGAGTGCTTTCGTATCCATCTTTCAGTACTGGACAATGTTCATAGAAGGCGGTAAAGGTTGTCGCAAGGTCATACAGATAAGTACATAAACGGTGCGGACTGTATTTGTCAATGGTGTCAACGACAGCAGCATTGAAGGCCAGCAAAGCTAGAGCCAACTCACGCTCTTGTGGTTCAACAAGAGTTGGGACTACATCGCGCACCGAGACACGCGAAATATCTGCGCGACGGAAAATACTGCAGATGCGCGCGTGGGCATATTGCAGATAAGGAGCGGTGTTGCCGTCAAAAGACAACATCCGTTCCCAATCAAAGACATAGTCGCGAACGCGGTCTGTGGAGAGATCCGCGTACTTGACACTTCCAATACCAACCATGCGCGCAATCTCGTGGCGGTCAGTCTCTGATAAATCAGGATTCTTGAGCGCTATTGCGGCGTCTGCGCGAGATACGGCCTCTTCAATGAGATCAATGAACTTGAGTGGGTCGCCACTTCGACTCTTCATGATTTTGCGATCAGAACCTAAAACGTTTCCGAAGGCCACATGCACGGCCGCATTGGGTTCAACGAGCCAGCCGGCCATGCGCGCCACATCAAAAACCATTGCTAAATGTTGTGCCTGAGGCGATCCCACGACATAGAGCAAAAGGTCAGCCTGCAAACGTTCAACGCGGTCAATCACACATGCCAAGTCGCTAGTGGCATAGTTGAAACCGCCTTGACCCTTTTGCACAATCAGTGGAAGAGGTTCACCTTCGCGATTTGTGTAGCCAAGTGGGAAGACGACATCTGCTCCCGCCGACTGTTGTAGCAACCCGAGTTTGTCAAGACGAGTGACAACTTGTGGCAGAAGATCGTTGTAGGCACTCTCTCCCATTAAGTCGTCGTCAGTCAACAACACACCTAGCAACTTGTAGACGGCGTTGAAATGATGAGTTGAGAGATTGACAAGCAGGTTCCACAGTCGACGAGTTTCTGCGTCTCCACTTTGTAATAAGACGACTCGAGAGCGCGCTCGATCTTGGAAAATTTCGTCGGCGTCAAACTTTGTACGTGCCTGCTTATAAAAGCCGTCGAGATCGCCGAGGGACAAATGATCGGCCGCTTGTGTCTCACCGAGATCAAGCAAGTGCTCAATCAACATGCCGAATGGAGTGCCCCAGTCACCAATGTGATTTTCACGAATCACCTCGTGCCCAACGAAAGAGAGCATGCGCACCAGCGAGTCACCAATCACTGTGGTGCGCAAATGGCCAACGTGCATTTCCTTGGCGACGTTGGGTGCCGAGTAGTCAATGACGACGCGCTTACTCGGGACAGTGCCGATACCAAGACGCGGATCGCTGGCAACTTCTTTGAGAAGTCGAGATAGAAAATCATTGCTGAAGACGAGATTGAGGAAGCCGGGTCCAGCGACTTCGACTGAGGAGCAGATGCCTGCGAGGCCGGCACACTCGGCCAGCACCGCTTCGGCGACTTGGCGCGGATTTTGCCCCAGTTCCTTGGCGAGACCGAGAGCCCCGTTGGCCTGAGCATCGGCGCGGTCACTTGAACGGATGACAGGATCGACCCCAGTGCGACCAGCCACAGCCTCGAAGGCGGTCTGCAAGGCGCTCGACAAAATGAGAAGTGGATCGGTACTGGTCTGGGAGGACATGACCTCTCTATTGTTGCCGATAGAGGTCGCCACGAGTGGGTTAGTTAAGAGAGTTCAGCATCAGGATCGGCCATCGCAATCGCGCAGGCATCTGGTTCGGCGCCTTCGACTTGGACGATCTCATCAACTGGCGATAACAGTTCGCCATTGCGCCACGCATTGAGATATTTCTGAGGCCAGATCTTGCCGCGACGCACTTGCCACTCTTTGCCGGGACATGGCCACGACATGCCGAAGTGGGTATGACATGCCGAGTTGGCGGCGTTGCCGGTTTGACCCATCACACCAAGCGGCGTGCCCGTCCTGACGACCTGACCCGCGACAACATCGACATCAGCAAGATGGGCAAAGTAGTAACGCACGCCATCTGCACCAATCAATGAGACAAAATGCCCGCCGCGATACGCAGGGTTGTTGCCGCTGCCAGGCCAGCGGTCAACCGTGCTGATTTGTGCGACCGTGCCGCTGGTTGGGGCAATCACCAAAGCTTTACAGCCGAAGACATCGACGGCTGGATAATCGTGATGATCGGTTCCGTAACTCACATGACGCATCGCGAATGGGAAGACGTAGGTCGGGGTTGGCGCACCGGTAGTCGGCGTCGATGTTGAAGTTGTCGATGGCGAAGTAGTCGATGGCGTTGATGATGACGTTGATGATGACGACGGCGTTGATGATGACGTCGTCGAGGTGGGCGTCATTGTTGTCGGCATCATTGTCATCGGCGTCGTCGAGGTGGGCGTCATTGTTGTCGGCATCATTGTCATCGGCATCATTGTCATCGCCGTCGTTGTCACAACGCTCGCAGTCGGATCTGTGCAACCCAAAAGACCCGCACCCACGATAAAGAGAAGAATTGGTCTTGCTTTGATCTCCTCACCCTAACTGATTGTTAGTTTTCTGGTTTTGGGGTTGAGTGTGAGTTTCCATCCGCCTTCGTGGGCGGCGTGGTGGTGTTGTGAG
>JBAWVW010000039.1:0-16105 GCA_037147055.1 Actinomycetes bacterium | reverse complement strand
ACACCGCGCCACACCCGACGCACACGCCAACGCACGGCACGCCATACCCGACGGACACGCCAACGCACGGCACGCCATACCCGACGGACACGCCAATGCACAGCACGCCATATTTGTCCCACAATATTCGAGTTACCAGAAATCGTATTTATAAGTAGCGTTGATGATCTCAAGGTGGATTCATCGTTGACACAAACGTCAGACTGCAAAATGGCATCTTCAAGAGTGGCATCAGTCGCATGAGTCTCACCCAACGCCATATCACTTATATGCCACTTCATTGCTGAACTTTAGCATTCCCCCCTCAGAGCATATGCGTATCAAGACCCATTGCAACGGCGGCAAGGAGCACACGGACTAAGGTTAAATAAGTTTGAAGATACTTCAGTAAACCATGGGGGGGAGAGCGTGACATTCAAAAATGATCCTGAAATTAACCTCCTGTCTTTAGTCGTTGTCCATTACAACATCCCAAGAGAATTTCCTAGAACTCTCTTTTCCTTATCAACCTCTTTCCAAACAGGTATCTCTGCCGACGATTACGAAGTCATCGTCGTTGACAATGGTTCCAAAGAATTACCGGATATCAGTTCGTATAGAGAAAGCGGTATGAATATCCGCCTTCTTCAAGTTCCAAATCCAAACCAAAGTCCGGCGCAAGCAATAAATATGGGTTTAAACGCTGCATTAGGGAAGAACATTGGAGTGTTTATCGATGGTGCCCGCATGGCCTCTCCCGGTCTCCTACAAGGAGCTCAGCAAGCTCTGAGATTTTCCGATCGTTCCATCGTTGCAACTAGAGGTCGCTACCTTGGCCCAAAAATGCAGCGAACAAGCATGAATGAGGGATACACAAAAGATTTTGAGGATGCCATGCTTGAGTCGCTCGATTGGAAAAATAACGGTTATCGACTCTTTGAAAAATCGGTCTTTGATGAATCGTCTGGGGCGCATTGGTTTGATACAAGGGTTTCCGAAAGCAACTCGCTATTTATGAGTCGAGCATTGTGGAGTGAAATCAACGGCTTCTCAGAAGAATTTCAAGCGCTCGGCGGAGGCTTCGTCAACTTAGACACCCTGACCCGAGCAACTGCGCTTGAGGAGACTCAACCGATTTTCTTGATCGGTGAAGCAACATTCCATCAGTTGCACGGTGGAGTTGCTACCAATGCACCCCAGGAGAATGTGCATCCGATGAGGGCGGAATATGACGAAATTCGAGGAGTCTCATATGAACCCCCTGTCTTGAATTGGCTATTTTTTGGGAACTTCAAGTTCAAACCAATATTAATTGAAATGGGCCTATCTCACACTGCTAAAAAAATTCTTTCAGACCACGCCAAGAATCTTAGAAATGAAACTGCAAATGCATCGCTTAAAGAATTAATAGAAGCCAAAACGGATCCTACGAAAATCTCTTCCCGATTGAGCAAGAATATCATTCGCCAGAAAAATCTCAACCGTATGAAAAAGCGCCTCGCCAAGATCGAATTGATTCGTAATTTCCGACAAAAGTTGAGAAGCTATGCAAAATGATCTCACATACTTTGAGTAAAGACCATGAACAAAGATCACAATAAAAAAGTCACTCAACTTTTGCTTCAAGTTGAACAAGTGGAGTTTGACCTAATTGACACCGCAGACAGATCTAACCAGCGGCAAAATCGTATTGCGCTCAAAGAGTTCAACCGTCAACTTGCTGGAAAAAACTTAGTCATCAAAAAACTTCAAGATGAATTACTGGCACTTCAAAGAACGAGTGCCCCATCTGATACGAGTGAGATTTTTCCTTCGAGTGTGGCTTCTGAGATATCTCATCATTCTGAATCTGCCACCGGTTTATGGTTTAATGAGAAGAAAGTGGCCGTCTATACCGTCCGACTCAATGGAATCCCGCGACTCGAGTCGATATCGAGCGAGCTAACTGCCGATTTAACCTTCATTTGCTTTTCTGACTCTCCAGCTGAAATTCCAACAGGATGGGAATATAGACCCATCCCTTTTTGGGGGTCTTCGGATAACGCCACAGTTTCATGGGCTAAGTCTCACCCAGATTTGCTTTTGAAGGGTCACGAATTTTCAATGTGGCTGGAGCCGAATCAAGTGAACAGACTCATGAAAAAAATGAGTCAATTTCAGATTGGAGAATTCGCCGATTCGTACTCCACTGCTGTTTCTTCAGGGGTTACTGATCTGCCAGAACTCTTGTCTGAGACTTCAAATATTTCACTCGACTTGGCTGATTCACTTAAATCAATACAAGTTTCGCAAGCCAGTCTTTTGGACAGTCGACTGATCCTTCAGAGAGTTGACTCCCCAAGTTTTAGAAGACTCAATCGTTTAGCCTGGAAGATCCGTTTGTCATCAGATTTGACCGATGACGAATGTTGGACTTTGAGTGCCCTAGCCGTTAACGAGACCGTCCAAAAAATTAGTGACACGGGACTACAAAAAAATAGAGTTCCAAATCATCCGCCACAAAGCAAGTTGTCAAATACCGGTAAATTTTTTCGCTCGCACGATCAAGCGACATACAAACATTCCCATTTTGCTAGAAGTATTCTCGTCCCGGTCTTTAATTCACCCGACGATACGCGAAGTTGTTTGTCTGCGGTGTTGTCCACCATGGCTCCGGATGATGAATTGATCATCGTTGATGATTCATCTGAAGATGCGACCAGAAATATTTGCCAAGAGTTCAGCGCCGACAGGCGAGTACGTCTTTTTCACAATCAAAGTAATATTGGCTACAGCAAGTCCGCGAACCTCGCATTTTCACTCGCTACACATCATCACGTAGTCTTATTAAATAGTGACACGGTGGTGAGCGCTGGATGGTTAGACAAGTTACAAAAGCATCTACAGAATGATCCGAACCTTGCAGCAGTTGGTCCTCTTTCAAATAATGCGCAAGCTCAGTCAATCCCTCATCAGATTGTTGGAGATAATCTGGAGAACGATCGGGTGACGGATTTTGTCCGACCTGAACTTCTTAATGAATTCCTGCACTTCTGGTCACAAGGAACCGAGTTGCTGTGGGCTGAGTCACTGAATGGCTTTTGCTTAATGTTTAATAAACAATGTGTCACAGAAATAGGGTTATTCGACACAGATGCTTTTCCGCGAGGATACGGAGAAGAACTGGATTGGTGCATCCGAGCAAACGATGCTGGTTATTCTCTTGGGGTCGCTCTTGACACATATGTGTACCATGCCAAAGGAAAAAGTTTTTCCTCTACAGAACGTTTGATTCTCAAAGCACAGGCAAATGAGATTTTGAATCGCAAGTATGGAAAAAAGCGTTTAGATAGTGTGGGAAAGTGTGTGAGGTTATCCCCACACCTGACGGCCCTGCGGTTACTGTCAGATCTCTTCATCCAATTTCATGAGGATGAGGATTGAATTCAAAGTTGCCCTTACTTTGTCGACGCGTAGACCTTAAGCAGACATCAACGTACTGGTCGGCTCCAGCCAGGTTCACCTGTCAGGATGGGCTCAGGCCACTTACCTTCACCCATTTCAATCATTCCATGAGGTGAGCCATAAGCCTTGAGTAAATCGAGATACGGTGAGGCATCAAACGCTTCGGGACCACGCACACCGCAGTTCGTCCATGTCCCTGTGGCTAGGAGTTCTAACGCCACAATCGGACAGATCGCCGTCTGCCACAAAACTGCCTGGCAGCCCCATTTTGTCATTGTCTCCTCGTTATCAACGACGTGATACAGATACACCTCGCGCGGCAAGCCATTGTGTGTGCCCTTGATCCATGTGCCGGCACAGGTTTTGCCCTTCATCAAATGTCCCAATTTGGCAGGATTCGGTAATAAGGCGGCGAGTACATCGCGCGGCGCAACGAGGACGTCACCGACTTTGATCTTCGTCGCTGAATCAAGACCTAGATAGGCAAATGTTTTCAACCAATTGATGAATTCATTGCCCAAACCATATTTGAAAGTGACTCGATTGCATTCAATCTCTCGTGGAATCAAGAGAACTTCTTCATGTTCAACATTGACACACTCAATCGGACCGATTCCTTCAGGGAAATGAAAGATTTCTGACTCACTAAAACAATCGGTCGTGAAAACACCCCGATTTTTTTCCCAAATCAACGGTGGATTGAGACACTCCTCAATCGTTGTCCATATGGAAAACGTTGGAGCAAAGTCATATCCCTCAATCGCCAGATTCGCTCCATCTCGAACACCAATCTCATCAATCGTGTCAAAAAGATGATCGGCGGCATAACGCGCGAAGACATCAGATAAGCCAGGCTCAACGCCCATGCCAACGAGAGCCAAGAGACCTTTATCAATCCAAGCCTCATGTGCAGAAAATTGCTTGTGACCCAATACTTCGCCTACTTGGTTGTACGGGTCGGTGACGTGAGGCGTGCTGAGATTCATTGCCATGTCCATGTAATGCACACCCGCAGTGAAACAGGCATTGAAAATCGGCTCATTCAATCGCGGGTCACAGGCGTTCACGACAAAGTCGGCGTTGCACTCCTTGATCAGTGCGACGATATTGCTCTCGCTACGGGCGTCAAGTTGCACTGCTGTGAAACGCTTTGCGTCAGTGAGTTTTTCAATTGCTCGCTGGGCCGCCTCAAGTGAGACATCAGCCAAGGTGAAACTGCGAAAGAAGTTTCGACTCTGAGCGATAGCGGCCATAGAGGTGCCGACACCACCAGCACCAATGACAAGAATATTCATCAGAATCCTTTGAGGAACGCTTGCGCGTGCAATGCGTTCCTACAGTCTTGCTGACAAAGAACACACACTGGTGTGATGGCAGACGCCAAAGATGTCACTTGCACCACCTGATAACGATTCGTGACCACGCATTCCTTAGTCCAACACAGATGGGTCAGCGCGTAATTCTTGGCGAACCATGGCTTCCCAGAAACCATGGAACTTATCTCCATCCGAGGCCGTCATTCGCTCGATGTACCACTGCGGCAATGATGACGTCATGTCAGATTTAGCCGTACGCGCGTACCAGGCACGCTGGCTGCGTTGTTCAAGGGCGACACAACGTTGATGGACAGCCCGGATTGATTGACCCATAACAAAAACACCGTGACCCGCTAGCAAAACCAAATCTGCATGACCCATGGCCGCAACCGCTGTCGCCGCAGCGTCAGTGTCATTGACACTCCCCCCATATTCGCGCACTATTGCGATGTCACCACCTCCAAGAACACTTGATTGATCAAGGGCGGGCGGGATCTCACCCATATCGGCCCATACGGTTCCAAACAGTGGATGGTTATGCAATGCGACTTCAACATCTGGTCGGGCCTTATGTAATTCAAGATGCAAGGGGATGCCAAGCGGAACTGGCCAGTCGCCTTCAACGAGATTTCCCTGCATATCAATGCGAATAATGTCTTGCGCGCGAAATTCATTCCACAGCAACAGCCACGGATTGCATAGCAATGTCCCATCGTGCAGATTGACTGTGATATGCCCCGCCAAGTGGTCGTTGTAACCCTCACGCCACAGAGTACGGGCAAGAAGAACCATCTCTTGCTTGAGTGAGAGGTCTGG
This sequence comes from Actinomycetes bacterium, assembly GCA_037147055.1. GTDB lineage: Bacteria > Actinomycetota > Acidimicrobiia > Acidimicrobiales > Ilumatobacteraceae > Casp-actino8. The sequence continues at coordinate 10,550 of JBAWVW010000039.1, read as the reverse complement.
CAAGAGACGTTCTTTGTTCGGCTCAAACGGCTTACTGCTCATTCGCTCATTCTTACCGATATTGATCCCCAAATTGCTATACGACTCAAACTCAAGACGATCCATTACATTTCAGTAGCTTTCTTGTGGCACGATCGTGAGATGACGATCACTATCGCCTCAGTCAATGTCAACGGTCTTCGCGCCGCGGTAAAAAATGGAATGCATGCATGGATTGCACAATGCGCCCCAGATGTCATCACCTTGCAGGAGGTGCGAGCACCCGATGAGTTAGTAGCGGAACTCATGGGTGAGGGCTGGCATATCGCCCATGCTGAGTGCAATCAGAAAGGGCGTGCTGGAGTTGCTGTTGCCTCTCGTTTACCGATCGTAACGAGCCATGTCGGGGCCGACCATCCAACCCACAACTTCACAGGGAGATGGGTGCAGGCGAATATTCAGGTGGGTAAAAACAAAACTCTGACAGTGATCTCGGCATATGTCCACACAGGTGACGCCGAATCACTTGAAAGAATGAAAGAGAAGTTTGCATTTTTTGCTGCGATGAAAGATCGGATGCAGACTTTGAGGGCTTCTGGAAACCATGTCTTGCTGACAGGGGATCTCAATGTTGCACATCGTCCAGAGGATCTAAAGAATTGGAAAGGCAATCTCAAGAGTGCAGGATTTCTGCCCGAGGAACGTGCTTGGTTTGATGAGATGTTTGATCAACATGAATGGGTAGATGTCATGCGCCAACAACTGGGTGACATAGTGGGGCCATATTCGTGGTGGTCGTGGCGTGGCAAAGCCTTTGACAATGATGCTGGTTGGCGCATTGATTATCACATTGCTGATCCAGAACTGGCGAAGACAGCCATCAGCGCAAGAGTGGATCGTGCTCCCACCTACGATGCTCGCTGGTCTGATCACGCGCCAGTTGTTGCGACGTACAAACTGTAAGCGAAAAGATTTCAGCGATTTAGTTCAAACCAGGCCCGCAAGCGAGCAAAACCCTCATTCAATGCGACATGTGGGCTCCAGCCAAGATCATCACGCGCCGGTCGTGGATCAAACCAGTGTGCCGTTCCCAACTGTTCAGCCACGAAACGGGTTAGTGGTGGTTCATCGCTCCGCAAGCGTGGCCAGAGGCGTTCAACAACTGAGCCAGCAATGCGGGCTAGAGGAAGTGGCAAATGTTTGGGCTGAAAAGGTACGCCTGCCGCCTGACATATTCCTTCAATGAGTTCGGTAACGGTGCGTGGTTCACCATTAGCAATGACATAGGCCCGACCAGCACATGTTGCTCGAGGGAACACTGCATCAAGAGCAGCGAGATGGGCGCTGATGGCATTATCAATATACGTTGAATCAACGAGCGCATGCCCATGACCCACGATGACTAAACGACCCGCCAGCGCTCGATCAACGATACGACCAACTAACTGAGTATCGCCTGGGCCCCACACCAAATGGGGACGCAAACTTACGACACCCAAACCATCTGAGTTGGCTGCCAAAACCATACGTTCCGCTCGTGCTTTTGATTCTGCGTAGAACGAGCCCTTGCGCCCCGTCACAGCCGCATCAGCGGTGGCCCCAACAATTGACTCTCCTGAATGAGCCACCGAGGGAGTTGACACATATACCAAGCGGGCAATGCCGTGTATGCGTGCTGCATGAATGACGTTGGCCGTGCCGTCAACATTCACACTGCGAAAATCTTCCCAAGTGCCGACAACACCAACTCGAGCCGCTCCATGAATGATCGCATCACAACCCACAGCAGTAGCCATCAGAGCTTCACGATCGCGAATATCAACACCATGTTGCGTGAGCGACGTTGAGTATTTCATTTCTAACTTTCGACGCTGGACACAAACAACTTCGTCGCCACGTTCGACTAAAGCCTGAGCCACACCACCGAGGAGCAAACTTCCAGCCCCGGTGACTAAAACTTTCATCGCCATGATCCAGAAAGTTTGTCTTGCATCATGAGACCAAGCGCAGTCCGATCAATTTTTGAGTTGTGTCGAATATCAACTGGAAGTTTTTTCACAACCCACACCGCTGCCACTGTCTGCGGGGCAACTGCCTGACGAATCTGCTGTGTGAGAAGTGTTCCTGCAGGACCCTCTGAAGCATGATCAACTTCAACGACGATCACCACTTGTTGGGTCCCAAGAGGTCCAATACCGACAGCCGCGGCACGAACCACACCGCGAACTGCTTCACAAGAGATTTCGAGTGGCACGGCTGTGACTTGACCCGAAGCGGTATGCATGACGTGTACTAAACGCCCCTCAATCCATAGGTTTCCCACAATGTCAAGATGTCCGACATCACCGGTGCGATGCCAGGTTTGGGAGTTCAAGAAAGGGCGGGCTGCAATCTGTGTCTGCCACAAGCGGTCATATCCCGACGACATCCAAGCAGCACACACGACGACCTCACCAGTTGTTCCGACATCTAAGGGGACGAGGTCTCCGAGAGTGTCAGCGGCGGCGATCATGATTTCGCAACCCTCAACGGCACGTCCGACGCACACACCCCTACCACTTCCAGCAAGCGTCCTCTCAGCCAGTGAAAGATCAGCGACCGGAAGGATTTCGGTCATCCCGTATGGCGTGTGCAATTCGGCATGGGGACATAAGGCTTGCATCTTCTGCAAAGTCTCCAACGGCACAGGCGCACCAGCCGACATCACCAAACGAGATTTCGACACTGCGGGCAACGAACCACCAGCAGTTCGCACAACGTTTGCTAACGCCGCGGGTGAAGCGAAAACCATCGTCGCATCAATCAACTGACATGCCTGATTCAAAGCCTCAGCAGTCAAAGTGCTGGGTGAGGTGACATCCATATCAGCAAGACCAGTTGTGATCCCTAAGGCAGGACCAAATAAAGCGAAGGGCGCGAAGGCTGCGACGAAACGATCATCGGCTGTGATCTCATATGTTTTTTGCAAGGCATCACGCTGAGCACCAAGTTGGCGGTGTGTATAACGCACCCCTTTGGCTGGGCCAGTCGCACCCGAAGTGAACAACACCGCCGCTAAATCATCAGCAGTCGGTGCAGGAACCATGATCCGCGCCAGCGAACTGATCGTGCGACCTGCGCGTAGTGAGGCCACGGAAATTTTCTGTGAGCGGGGAGCCCATCGCAAAACACGGGCGGCGGTCACTGCCTCTCGAGGACCAACAACATGTTGTACTCGTGCTGAACGAACCGCAGCACCAAGTCCCTCAATCCCCAAACCTCGATCGGCAATCACAGTGATTGCACCAACACGCCAACACGCATACACAACTGCAATCAAGTCAATACTTGGTGGCACCAAAACCGCTACCCGATCGCCCAACTTGACTCCTTGATCACTCAATGACTGAGCGAAGGAGGCCACTCGAGATTCAAACTCAGAAAAAGTGACTGATGTTTTTGCTGCCGCATCACTGATAGCTAAAACATCTGGGCGCGTTGACGAATCAATCCGCGCCCACAGTGTCTCGCACGCCTGATCGTCATCTGATGGAGTACTTATTGCCTGCGCAGAATTGCGCACAACCGATTCAACAAAGGGGGCCAATGAGGTTTCCAGGACCGCTAAATGACCTGCACGAGGTATCCGATGAATCTCCACATCAGAAAAGCGGCTCATCAGGTCATCGGCAAAATCATCATTAAATACTGGGTCTTTTGAGCCCCAGTACAACCGCACTGGGATAGTCAAGTCTTGTAACTCCGCAGCAACACTGGCTAGATCAGAGGATGAAGGATGCCGCTCATCAAAGGGCACATCAGCCACAAAACCAGCCACACCGATTCGTCGATCTTGCGCAAGATACGGAGCGACCAATGCCCGTCGCTGCTGCTTTGTCAATCCACTTCCGGGCAGATACCCAGTCCCCCGTACAAATAGAGAAGTCGTGCGGGTGATCAAACGATGTAAACCACTGGTTGCCGACATACGAATGAGTCGTGGGGCTTTGCGACCCGCGGGGATTGCGATACCAGTATTGGACAACATAAGTCCGGCTACTTGAGCACGATGACTGGTGGCGTAACCCATAGCAATCGCCCCACCCCAATCTTGGGCAACGATCCACAACGGTCCGTGGATATCGAGAGCCGTCACAAGATCATGAATGTCGCCAACGCGATCACGATAGGGACGCGATCCAATGTGATCAGAAAACCCCATTGATAATTGGTCCGGAGCAAGCACCCGAAAGGATGGACTGATTTCGCTCATCAAACGCGACCACAAAAAAGACCATGTTGGATTTCCGTGAATGCACAAGATGGTCGGTGCATCGGCACCCATTCCTGGCCGCTCAAGTATGTGCCAACGATGAGTCCCACCTGAATGACTGGGCACATCTACGAACTTTGACCACGATGGGTCGACACCGAACTCGCCCAATTGCGCGGCGGACGGAACGCTCATTGTCACCAGAGAATTTCCGAGAAACTGGTGTTGAGTCCCGAACCGATTCCGAGGCATAACACCCGTTGACCGGGTTGAATTTGATCTTGCACACTCGCCAAAGTGATCGGGATCGCTGCTGGACCCACATTGCCGTAACGCGGGAAAGTCAACGGAACTTTTGCTGGGTTGATCCCGAGCCGATCACAAATCATGGTGGTATGAACTTTGCTGACCTGATGAATGATGTACCAATCAAGACCATCAGACCAATCAAAACTCTCTGCAGACGCTTTCCAAGCGGCTGCAGCTAAATCGAGTCCTGCCACCAAAAGCCCGTGCGTATCGGTCGTCATACGATCCAATGTTCCGACACATAATGAGTTGTGTTCAGTACCCGCACGACCCACACCACCGATGAGGCGATGTACATCGCTATGGCGATCTGAACGGGCCATCACCATGGCCGCAGCACCTGATCCAAGAGTTAACGAGGCAAACTCAGAAAACACATCGCCCGCAGATGAGGTGGGACTTTTTAGGCGCTCAAGAGTTGTCTCTTGGGTGTAACGACTGCCCTCACCATCAACGATTAAGGCGTACTCAACAGTTCCTACATCAAGCATCGTGGCCGCCAGATGCATGGCATTGATGAAACCGAGACAAGCATTAGAGATGTCAAAGTTCAAACATGAAGTCGACAACTGCAACTGGTCGTGCACCGCACATGCCACTGAGGGCTCAAGATTTTCTTTGCACACCGAGGTTGATATCAAGATGCCAATCTGTGCTGGATCAATCCCCGCCTTTTCAATGGCGGCGCGTCCCGCCATCGCTGCAGCATCGGTGAAAGAGACACTGTCATCCCACCAACGGCGTTCCTCAATGCCTGCAAGACCAGCCAGCAACCCTGGACGCAGGCCATTACGCAGATAGGTCTCGGCTAACTGCTCATCAATCCAGTCAGAGGTGACGACACGCGGGGCCTCAATAGCGGCGATGCTCAAAATTCCACTGTTTTGGTGCCGGAACACCGAATTTCCACTCATGCCCAGCCTTCCCACTTGGTCTACTTCAGGATAGTGAAAATATGCCGATTCGGCTCAGCAGAAGGGGACTAATTAGGCCCCATAAGGGGTGACTTTGTAATAAATCGCCTTCAGGTAAGCACCGAATTCGAATCCAATGGGATGGTCCACGGCGTGTTCGGTGCGTCTGAACTCGTCGATATCAACGTGCACACTGCGGGCCGCCAAATACGCCGCATCAGCAAGTTCCTCAATCGTCACTCGGCTTGAACACGAAGCCTGCAAAAGGGTTCCACCTGGGGCAGTTAAACGCATACCAAGTTTCGCCAACCGTTCATAAGAACTGAGCGCACGAATGACCGAAGCTTGATTTTGAGCAAATGATGGTGGATCAAGAATCACAATGTCGAAGGTACGTTTTTGCTCAACCATGTCCTCAAGGGCGGCAAAAGCATCACCTCGGATGTCAGTGACCTGGCACTTTGGTATTGATGCGATCGCATAATTGTGTGCCAGATTGCGGTGCGCTGTTGCCAAGGCAGGAGCACTGACATCAACCATGTGCACCGATTTCGCTCCCCCTGCAGCGGCGGCCAAAGTGAATCCCCCAGTACTTGAAAAAACGTCCAGCACGCTGCATCCACTTGCAAGGTTGCCGATGATCGCTCGGTTATCACGCTGATCCAAAAAGTGGCCAGTCTTGTGACCGAGAACAACATCAGCTTCGAGAGTGAGTCCGTTCTCTAAGAACATCACTGGACCTGTCGGTGCTTCACCGTACAAAGTGTCACCATCAACAAGACCAAAGGTTTCGCCGTCGCGCACTAATCGCGAGAAACGAATCACAATCCGATCCACCGCAGCAATCTCAACGATCGCCTGGATGATGGCCGCGAGGTGCACGAACCATGCCCCGGTGTATATCTTGATCACCACAGTTGAGGAATATTGATCAACGATCAAACCAGCAAGACCATCATTTTCGCCATGCACCCAACGAAATCCGGTCGTTGATCCGTCACTCAACAACTCCCGGCGGAGATCAAGAGCATGTGTCATTTTCTCCTGCCACCAAGAAGCATCAATGTTTACAGGTTTGCCAACATGTAACACTTTGACGCGAATCGGTGACTCAGGATCCCACAAACCAATGGCAGCAAATCGACGTTGCTCATCAAAAATAACTGCCAGGTCCCCCATTGAACCATTTGGCTTATGTGACTCGACTGCTTGATCGAATAACCATGGACTACCCGAACGAATCGCTCGCAGGCCAGGCCGGCTGACACGCACCGCTATACGAGCATCAGAGGGTTGAGGCAATGACTCAATACTCACGCAACCTGGTTGACGGAGTTCAGATGCAGACACAGCCTCAACGGTATCTTGTTAAAATTGTTCGTCCTCATCGGCGTCCTGATCGTCATCTTCATCATTTTCGTCATCTTCATCATTTTCGTCGTATCCGCTATCGACTTTGTCCCCGCAATTTTCGTCACCACAATTTGGACAGGACGACCAATTTTCAGTGCCTATGTAGACCCCACAGCTATTACATAACCCGCTTCTAGTATTCATACATCTCCTTAGATGCTCATCAGACCTTCTCAGTATGGGGTGGAGGTGTGAGATAGAGGTGAAAATCAAACTGGAGTCAATAGAGATCAACCAGCGTCACTGCTGATATCTCACTTCAAGTTCAGGCCCGATAATGCTAAAGTCTCATTATTAAGTTTCGCAGTGACATAGAAGGTCTCAGGGCGATTGCGGTTGTTCTAGTGGTTCTTTACCACATGGATTTCTCACTGATATCAGGTGGATACATCGGAGTTGACATCTTTTTAGTCATCTCTGGTTTCCTCATCAGTCGGCTTCTAGTAGACGAGTTTGAAAAAACTGGAGCGATTAGTCTTCGCCAGTTTTATGCCAGGCGAGTCAGAAGGCTTTTACCGATTTCAAGTTTCGTTCTCCTGGTGACTGCACTCCTCGGGCTCATCATTCTTGAACCCACGCGCATCAATAACCTCGGAGATGATATTTGGGCGGCTGGACTTTTTTCGGCGAATATCGTGTTTGCTTCTCGGGGGGCCGATTATCTCAATAGTGAACTACCACCATCACCCATTCAACACTTTTGGTCACTCGCCGTTGAGGAGCAGTTTTATTTAGTCTGGCCGACAGTCATTTTCATCCTTCTTGTTCTGGCCAGAAAGTACTGGCGCCATATCGCTTTAGTGGCCACACTTGCCGCCATCGCAGTATCACTCTGGGCCAGTTGGAAACAGACTCCTCTGCATCCATCATGGTCGTATTACGGACTCCACACCCGAGCGTGGCAATTGTGTTGCGGTGCATTGTTAGCGATGACAACTCGTAAAACTTCAATCCCTCCTCGCTTTGCGGCAACTGCTGTGGCTTGGACGAGTCTTCTCGCCATCGCTTACGCGATGCATACCTACAACTCTTCAACAGTCTTCCCAGGCATCGCAGCCCTCGTACCGACACTGGCAGCAGTCGGCTTACTATGGAGCCAAGGGAATTGGTTTGGCTCAAGAATCATTCTTGATAACGGCGTTGCGCAATGGATTGGATCGCGTTCCTATTCAATTTACTTGTGGCATTGGCCGCTGATTGTCTTAGCAATCACATTTCAAAACGACGACAAGGTGACCATGGTCGGCGCTGTGCTACTGGCCCTCTGCCTCTCAGAAATTGGCTACCAAATCATCGAGAATCCGATACGAAACTCAATACGTATACGCCAGCATGCCAAACGAGCATTCGCCATCGGGTTGGTATGCATCGGTCTGACCATCGGTACTGGCTTGGCAATCAGCCACGCAACATTTACCCTCGGAAGCGACGTTGCTGAGCGGGCCAATTTTTCTGATACTTCTTACCTAGATGCGGCAATACTGAATCAGGTTTTGCCAATGAATATCAAACCCTCCTTGCTTGCCGCACCCGATGACCGATCACTAATTTATAGCAATGGGTGCCACATAACCCTGAATCAATCACCTGAAACAGCAACACTTCCGAAAAACTGCGTATTCGGAGATCCAAAATCTGCGACCAGAGTTGCACTTTTCGGCAACTCTCATGCCGCCCAATGGTTTGTACCGCTAGCAAAGATCGCACGCAGCGAATCATGGCAACTCAGAACTCTGACGGCGGGCACATGTCCGTTACTTCACGGAGCAAATCCAAAGGTAACCTGCGATGCTTGGAGAGAAAATGTTATTCGAGCTATTCGCGATGAACATATAAAAGTTGTCATCATTTCAGATTTTTTTCGTTCCTCGCCCGACAATACAAATATTTCTCGTACCCAATGGTGGACGGAAGAACTCCCGCTCACTATCTCGGCTCTTCGTGCAGTGGGGGCAGAACCGATCATTCTTCTGGATACACCGCGTCCACCTGAAGATGTGCCAACTTGTTTGAGCAGTCATCCAAACAATATTCAATTATGTGGGCCGACGACCGAAAGTTTAAGTAAATGGGCCACAATTTCTCAAGCTATTGAAAGTGTTGCCACCAAAACAGGGGTCTCCGTGATTGACCCCACTGATTGGTTCTGTCTCAATGATATCTGTCCCCCTATTGTGGGAGATCTTTTGGTTTATCGCGATGCCCATCACATTGCTGATTTATTCGCTGGTCAGCTTGAACAGTTATTGGGAAATATTTTGATTCCACTGGTGAATCAAGCGGCTCGCTGAGTTCTCTAGTTGGGTTTCATCTGCGCGCTCTCGCGCGAAATCTTGATGAACTTTCCCGAATCTTTCTTGCTCACCACTCGAAAGCGATAATTGACTCCGCTCTCCAAGCCGCTGACTCCCGTGTGATGTCTAGTGTCAATCTCAGGCCCATTTTTCCACGACAATAAATCTGTGCTGTACTGAATCAGATACGAATCCATCAGTGGGTCATCAAGACCACTGCCCCAACTGACCTCAAGCGACCCTTTTTTTGCTCCAACCGCTAGCGACGGAACAACATTTGCCACGATGCCTTTGGTGTTGATTGCTAGGCGGGGCCCTGACGGAGCGCTGAATCCACCGGTATTTCCTGAGATCACATCCAAGTAATAGGTTGCGCCCTTGACCAGGTTGGATAAATCGCAGGTGAGCGTGGCCGTGCTGCACCACCGTACGGGGCTACCACCACTCGGTCTGAGATAAGCCCGAGCGATATGTGTCTTTACCACGCTTCCACTGGCGGCCGCGGACCAAGTCACAGTTCCAGTTCTTGTTGTCGTGCCAGAGGTACTCGCTACAACATTTGCTGGAGGTTGAGGAATTTCTGGAACTCCGAGCAATAGTGCGGCGTTGATGATTCCCCAATCACCTTGAACTAAGAAGGTTTGATTACTCTCGTCTTTTATCCGCTCTTCAACATCAGCAGGCGTAAGAGAAGGGTTTTTGGAGAGCATCAGCGCCACTATTCCAGCCACGTACGGTGCCGCCATACTGGTGCCGCTTTTTGATTCGTATGTCGGGGAGTCAACTCCTCTCAGGCCGTCATTCATCGTAGATTTAATGGCTTCACCTGGCGCAACAATATCTACCATTGGGCCATAGTTAGAAAACCACGCCTTTTCTCCATCGCTATTGCTCGCAGCCACGACGATCACACCATCGCAATTAGCGGGCGTCATCGTCGATGCATCAACGTTTTCATTACCAGCAGCAACAACCACGACTGTTCCTCTAGCGATTGCAAAATTGATCGCGGTTTGGTAAGAATCATTACAGACACCTTCGCCACCGAGTGAAAGATTGATCACCCGAGCAGGAGTTGAATTTAAAGGCAAGCCTCCTACAGATCCGCCAGATGCCCAAATAATCCCAGAAACGATATCCGAATCTGAGCCACCACCGTGACCCAGCACTCGGACATGTTGCACCTTGATATTAGGTGCAACGCCGATTACGCCCAGAGAATTATTCCCTAACGCATTGATGATTCCGGCCACGTGTGTACCATGCCAACTGCTACAGAAATCAATATCCTGGTCGCATTCATCAACCCAATCGCCCTCATCAGATGGGTCTGAATCGCGACCATCACCGTCGCCAGCCGTTGCTGAGTCAGTAATCATGTCGTATCCA
>JBAWVW010000038.1:0-16392 GCA_037147055.1 Actinomycetes bacterium | reverse complement strand
GGTGGACACAACGATGCCGCATTCGAGATTCTTGTCGCCCGCGTTCGCGAACTCCTGAATTAAAGATGTCTTGAGCCGGGTGTGGGGATTGAACCCACGACCAACCGCTTACAAGGCGGTTGCTCTACCACTGAGCTAACCCGGCGTGCCTCACTTGTGAGACCTTGACAGGCTAGCGACGATGACGGGCGACTTCATAGGTCGCCAGTGAGGCTGCCACCGAAACATTCAGAGAACTCAGCCGACCTTTCATCGGGATGCTGACAATCAGGTCACAGCGCTCGCGCACTAAGCGCGAGAGACCAGTACCTTCCGCACCGACCACCAAGCAGATGCCCTCTGCGGCCAAATCCCCGAGCTCAAACAGCGACTTGTCGGCAGCGTCGTCAAGACCCACGACCCAAATACCGAGTTCCCGCATACGAGTGAGGGCTGTTGGCAACCCTCCCACGACTGACAGAGGTACATATTCAATTGCTCCCACTGCGGCCTTTGCGACCGTCGGCGTGATGTGCACACTGCGATGGCGCGGCAAAATCACTCCGTCAACCCCAGCCCCGTCGCAACAACGTAATAGGGCCCCTAAGTTTCCTGGATCCGTCACGCCATCAACGGCCACCAAAAATGGAGACTTCCCAGGACGACGACGCAACATCGCCTCAATGGGCACCGATGGAAGCGCTTCAGCATGGGCTAAAACCCCTTGGGGCGCTTCACTACGGGCGGTGTATTCCAGTTTTTTACGACTGACTTCAACGACTGGTACGCGATTAGCGCGCGCTAACTGCTTGATGTCATCAATGACTTCGTTGGCGTCCATATCGCCAGCGATCCACACTTCAAAACAGCGGCGACGACCAGCAATCAATAATTCGCGCACAGCCTGGCGACCTTCAACTTGGGTACCGCCAAGATCGTCATCCTTATCACCAGTCGCACGACCAGTGCCACGACCCGAACCACGACCAGGCTTTATTGGACCCGCCGGCACTGCACCTGTGCGTGCCGCCCCACGGGGATCAGCCACTCGGGGTCCGCGACTCGACGGACCGGGGTTGCGACCTTTTGCCGAGACCACACGAGGTGTCACAACTTTGCCTTTGCCAGCCGTGACAGCCTTTGAGGAGGGTCGCGCCCGGGTCACAGGTTTTGCCGCTGTTTTGCCTTTGCCACTTGCTGCTGGACGCGGGCTCGCGCTTTTGCGCGGTGCTGGACTTTTACGAATGGCCATCAGACCTCACTCCTGTGATCAACTTGAAAAAGGACCGCGACTACCCAACAAGCAATTCCTTCTTGTCGGCCGAGTGCACCAAGACCTTCAGCGCGTCGCCCCTTGACCGACACGGTAGTGCCAGCAGTTTTTGACAACTTGTCCTGCATCTCATCGCGTCGCGGGGCCAACTTTGGTTGCTCGCACACCACGCTGCAATCAATATTTCCAATCAGCCATCCTTGAGCGCGCACCATGACGCTGACTTGATCGAGGATTATTAGCGAATCGACGCCTTTCCACGCAGGATCAGTATCGGCGAAGTGTTGGCCGATATCACCAAGACCAGCGGCTCCCAATAAAGCATCGGCACAGGCGTGGGCAATCACATCAGCATCGCTATGGCCTTCTAGACCACGCTCTCCCACAAAATGCACACCGCCCAAAATTAACGCCCGTGAAGGGTCATCGCTAAAACGGTGAATATCAAAACCCTGACCCACACGAACAGCAGAAATGCCCATGATCTATCCCTGACCTGTCACAAGAAAGTCACGCGCCCACTGCAAATCTTCGCGATGGGTGATCTTTCGATTATTTGCTTCGCCGGGCACAACTATGACGGTACCGCCAACGGCCTCCACCAGCGAGGAATCATCGGTGCCATCAATCTCATGAAGATAAGCCCGCCGCAGAATGTCGGCACTAAAAGCTTGGGGCGTCTGCACGGCCACGAGGGTCGCCCGATCGGGGGTAGTGACAACATGTGGAACTGCTAATCCGACAAAAGGTGAATGGGTCACTTCGATCACTTTGACCGTATCCACGACTGGCAAGCCAGGTATCGACCCATCAGCACCTGCCTCAACGGTTTTGATTACTGCCCGAAAGAGGTTTTCGCTGGCGAAGGGTCGCGCCGCATCATGAACCAAAATTATCCCTGCGTCACCTGGTACGAGTGCAAGTCCACGGCGCACACTTGCGGTCCGCGTCGGTCCACCCGCGCAGACTGCAACGCGATCTTCAGGTCTCGCACCACCGACTGCATGCTTGTCTGCCTCATCTTGAACGTCTGAACTCGGGACGACCAGAACGACACCTGCGCTACAGACCAAAGCCATATCCACGCAATGATCCAAGACACGCTTTTCACCCAGCGATTCAAACTGCTTCATGGATCCAAAACGGCGCCCTGAACCGCCTGCGACAACGACGGTCCAGACAGAACCAAGCCGAGAATTAACTGTGGGTGAACGCTGAATATCAGACATCAGCCTTGAGGGTAGTACCGTGATCTTGGTATGACATACGAAGACGTCCTCCTCCGCACAGACTTTTTTGGTGATGCACCTTCCGAGCAGGTGGCGATGATCGCTGCCGCAGGTCGAAAGCGCATCCTTTCGCGTGGCGATCACCTATTTGAGGCAGGCGAAGAAGCAGAGTCGATGTACATCGTCATCAGCGGTCGCGTGGCCATCGCCATCGCCAGTGAACTTGACAAGCGCGAGAGCATGATCGCTCTCATGGAATCTGGCGACTTATTTGGTGAGATGGGATTACTTGACGGTGGTCCACGCTCGGCCATGGCTCGGGCAATTGAGCCCAGCGAAGTTCTTGAGATTCCCTATGACCCAGTGGGCGAACTTCTTGATAACAATCCTAAAGTTTTACGCGGCGTCGTGCGAATGTTGGCCGAGCGCCTGCGGGTGATGGATGGAGCTCTTGCAGACTCAGTATTTCTTGACGTTACGGGACGCACTGCCAAGCGTCTCCTTGAATTAGCTGCCGGTGCCGATGAATTTGTTTTGCCAGTCACACAAGAAGAACTTGCAGGCATGGTTGGGGCTTCTCGCGAGAGAGTCAACAAAGCCATCAGCAGTTTCATTCGTCTTGGTTGGATTGAACAACATGAGCGTCGCTACAAAATTTTGTTGCGCGATCGCCTTGAACTTCGCGCCCGCTGAGTTTTAACTGCGGAGCCACTCGCCCGCTGATAAGAAAGCATCTGCCGCATCAGCGACTCGATGCGCAGGTCGTGCAACATCGTGAGCGAATCCGTGTTCACCGTCGGCATATCGCTGAACACGTACTCCAGATGCAACCAGAGCCTGTACATCTTCAGGCGGTGTCCACGTATCTTTGTCGCCAATAATGGCCAAGACAGATGACGCATCACCTGCAACGAGTGACTCCAAAGGCTCGCCTTGGCAGGCGCTGCGCCAAGCTTCAGGTAAGCGAATCATCCCGTAGAAACTCACGATTTTGCTAAAGCGATGGGTCTGTACTGCCTTATGGCAATACATCCCGCCCATACAAAACCCAATCATCGCAACAGAGGAACATTGCGTGGCATCTGCCGCTTCAATCAGGTCGCGCATCTTGTCAACATCGCTCAGACTCGAGACCTGCGCGAAACGTTCATTCGCGTCCATTCCGAAAACATGGCCTGGGAAAGGTTCCACGGCGATAGTCGTCAACCCCCAGTCTTGAGCCAGTTGACAAACTAAATCATCGAATAAAGGACGCAACCCAAAAATATCTGGGAACACCACAAGCCCACGCGAGGATCCCTCAACACGGTGGATTTCTGCTGGTGTGCCAGAGGGAAGAATGATGCGCATCTTCAAACGATAGACAATGGCGGCTTCACCGAAGAGACTGCTTGCACAATTCCTCGACTGACCCCGTCTTGCACCAACAGACCGCGCCCGATCCCTCGTTGATAGACACTGGGGTTTGTGGCGTAGACCCCAAATAAATCCGCATCGTGCTCAGCACATTCACCCAGTAGGAAGCCCGACCGAGAACGTCGTACTTGCTGCACCCAATGTTCTCCCCGAGATCGTAAAAATACGGGGGGAACTGCAATCAGCAGAGAAATATTTTTTCTCTGCTGCTGATGCACAAAAAATTGCTGCATCCATTCATCGTTGGGAGCACTCAACGATTCGACATCATCAACAACAAGTAACACAGTCACGGACATCGCACACACCTGTTCCACTGTCATCACAGAAAAATCACTCACAGTCAATACCCGACCATCTGCGTGTTGCGCCTGCCAGGCATGCACGATTGATTCCAAAACCGTCGTACGCCCACTGCCCGTATGACCCACCACACACATCGCTAGATCAGCCGATGGTCGCAGACTCACCTCTTGAAAGTTCTGAGCAAAAACTCCCCAGGCCCCGCGCTGGCGAAGTTCGGCAGTTGCAATGCGAGAACCAAGATGTCTCACAACACTTGATGTCTGGGATCGCGACATTTGACAAGAAACTTCAACGTCGGCGTGGAAAAACAACTGCCCCCGAAGTAAACGACCCTCGTATTCACCGATCACACCACCAGGGTGACTATCGAGTTGCCACTTTTGACGAATTCGCGAACTCAAGATTGCTGGCAATGACTGCCCACTCGCCATGGTCAAAACACAGGTAATGCCGTGGGCGGGACCTTCAATGATCACTCGTTGCATCATCGCCCACAACGACAAGCCAAGACGGTCTTCCAGAAAGTGATTTCTCCAGACATCAATATCATCAATCAATAGCACTATCCGAGTAGGTGACGACTGGTGCCTCTCGCCATCAACAATCTTGCTGAGGCAGTGATCAAGGAGTCGTTGAACCAATTCACGATCAGCTAAATCAATTTCATTTTTTGAGAGATCTGAGTTACCTGTACCAGCGATTGTGTACACCATGGCCGATGTCTCAATGATCCCGCGTATCAATCTCAGGCACGATGATTTACCACTCCGCGAATCTCCCGTGACCAAGACATGCTGATCGAGATCAACAGTTAAATTGATCTGGCGTTGAAAACTCGGATCGTCAAGCATTCCAATGTGCAACCCGGAGAAATTCGGTTCATCCGTATTCTCACAAACGTTTGCTCGCATCAGAACTGCCGGAAGTGGGTCAAGCCATGGACGGCGGGGTTTCTCGCTCTTGTTTAATTCGCTCGCCTCGGCGATGACTTCCACAATGTCGGTGATATTCCCAGCAATCATCGCTGTCTGAAAAATATATACATCGTTGGGACCGAGGCGCATCGCCGCTCGACCTGGAACATCTCGCGCAAAACCCGCCGCTACGCCCGACCCAACAATCTCCTGTGAGTCGTGAATTGACTGCACGCGCAGGGCCACACGAATATTTGCGTTTGCTAAGACGTCAGCCGATAACACCGCTCCCGGTCGCTGGGTGGCCACGATCAGATGAACCCCGAGGCTGCGACCACGTTGCGCAATAGATACTAAGGATCCAATGAACTCGGGCACATCAACTGCGAGCGCTGCTAATTCGTCAACAACCACGAACAAACGCGGCGGTGTCTTGTCCAAGTCCCTCAACTCTCGCTCGCGGTAACGAAGTTCAGCCTCCAAACTTGTGAGAACTCGCTCAGCCAAACCAGTGTCAAGATCGGTGATCACTCCCACAACATGCGGCAAATGTGTGCAAGCGTCAAAGGCGGCGCCGCCTTTGTAGTCAATGAGAACAAAATTCAACTCAGATGGTGAGGATCTCACTGCTAGAGCAAGAATCAGGGTCCGTAAGAACTCGCTCTTTCCAGATCCCGTGGTGCCCACCACTACTGCGTGTGGCCCATCACCATCAAAATCAATCGCAATTGTTCCATCGGATGATGCGCCGATCACAGCAACCATGGAGCGCGCCTCTGGATCCTTCCAACGCCGACTAATGACCGCCGCTGTCATCTGACCATTGCACAACAAAGTTTCAAAATCTATTTTTTCATGCAGCATGTTCCCATCACAATCAGGATCAATCCAACTTTCCAAGGCACGAGAGACATTGGCCGCTCCTCGAACTGTCATGCCATCGAGATTTGGCATATCGGCGTCAATGATTTCTGTGCATATATTCGGCAAACCAGCACGTTCGCTAGCAACAACTAAAATTGATGCATCACCAGAGGCCAAGATTCTGCGCGCAATGCACGTTCGACTGGCGATGACCGCAGCGTTAGTGACTAACAAAATCCGATGTTTGCTGACCGCACTCAGATGATCTACATCCTGTTTATCTAATGGCGTCTCTCGCACATGCGCCAAAAAGGAGATCATCGCCCACTCATCGCTCAGTCGATCAACAGGAATGAGTTCCCAGTCAGATGGACCCACCTCAACGGCTAGTCGGATGATGATCGCCACTGCTAGATGCTGTGCAGCAGCACCGAATATCCCAAGGATCTCGCCAGCGCGCAGCGATGTGGTGATCGGTACATCGTGGATCTCGACTGGGGTTGAATCTGTTGTCACGCGCATTGTGCGCGAACCGCGGCCAATGCACACCTCGTCAATTTTTTTATATTCCCACAATTGTGCGGACCCGGTTTGTGCGACACCCAGCAAGTCCCCCAGAAGCCGATGTCGCCGTTGCTGCTGTCGTAGTCCCAAGTACAAAAACTCGCGACAGTCTTCGTTGAAGCGTTGCTGAAGATCATCCGTAGATTTTTGCCAACGCTTCACGGCACGGTGGTGAGTGTAAAGGCTAAAGACCCAGGTCAACCCCGCCACGACGGCAGTCACGACAGCGAATAATCCAAACAACATTTGTTTGGTGAAAACAGCTAACAAAACGCCAATCACCAGGCCAGTCATCACTGCGCTCAGAGGCGGCGTCCTCACGGGAGATGGCACAGTTGGCGCAGTCCCAAGATGAGGCGGATGAATCTCTGCTTCAGCGATGGGTGGTGGGCGATGAAAAATACGCGGTGTTCCCTCAACGATAGGAACTGTCAAACGAATGTCGCAGAACGAGTTTCCGACACGCAAACTTTTATCCCAGGACTGCACCTCTCCGCCGAGACGACTGACCTGAAGTTCAGGTGGGTCCCAACTGATGATCGCGTGGTGAGCCTCGATCATTGGATCGGCGATGCATATCCCTGCGGCCTGGGATCGACCCAGCGATTGACGACCGATACGCAGGCCATGAACCGCCCCACTGTCGGGGCCGCTCATCACAACCAGTTCATGAGATTCCATGCCGGCCATCTGACTCCTGGCTCTCACCGCAACTCTCACCGCGGGTTGCACAACAACAACAAGTGAGGTCAGCGGTGAAGGAGACATTGTCCCCTAGCCACCATGACTCATCACTACACAGCACACACACATAGCGCGGGCAGTGGTCGTTTGGCCATGGCCACGCGGCTGGCCACGGAATGGCAACGTATGGCCCGTCAAACACACAATGTTCGTCGGGCGAATGCCTGGAATCTTGAGGGCTCCGAGGTGATACATCTCAACGAAATTTTGACACGCTGTGGTTTTGACAGAACTGGAGATGATCAACATTTTGATGATTACCTGTCGCGTCTTGTGGTTGTTGCTCAGACCGATGACTTAGCCACGAGAATCGTTTTTCAACGAATTCTTCCTGGTTTAATCGCCACAGCAGTACGGCGCTCGCCAACTATTCCCACTGGTCTTGTGGGGGCTTTTGACAGCATTGTTTCTGCGGCCTGGGTGACGATTCGCTGCTTCCCGATTGAGCGCCGCCCACATCGTGTGGCAGCCAATTTGTTGATGGACATTGAGTACCAAGCCTTCGTCCGCGATTCCCGCCTCAAAATGCACCGCTCAGAAGACCATCGCTCACCAAGTGGCATGTTGGGCCTCGAATTTGGACTCCTTCGACAAGGGGATATAGAAAGCGATCCAGTGAGTGAGAGCGCAGGCATTGAAATATTGCTTCATGAACTTGCTTCGGCGGGTTTACTCCCACGCGAGATTCACATGTTGCGGGCTATCAGTTTGAATTTTAATTCAGTTGAAATCGCACCCGTACTCAATATTGCACCGCGTACTGCGCGCAACCGACGCGAGCGTGTGATCACTAAGGCTCGCAAAATTCTTCTCAAAGAAGCGCTGCAAGATGAACTTGGCGATTAGTCCAATTCGCCTTGAATTTCCGTGGCATCACCGTCAATGAAATCTCCTGAACCCTGAGGGCCATTGCTTGGTTCGTGGAAAATCTGGGATACAAATCGACCCTTCTTACCAGCCCGGCGCAAAAGGAACCCGCGAAAGATCACCCGTGTGGGCGGAAATAGCATCAGCAGACCAAAGATGTCTGACAAAAAGCCAGGAGTCAGCAACAAAGCCCCAGCCCCCAAAATCAAAACGCCGTCAATGATTTCCTTTGTCGGAACTTTTCCTTGACCAACAGCGGCATTGAACTTTTGCCAGACCCGCATACCCTCGCGCTTGACGAGCCAACTACCGATGGCTCCGATAACGATCATCACTCCCAGAGTGTTGAAAAAGCCGATAGCAGCGCTCATTTTGACAATCGTGTACAACTCGCATAATGGGCCGACGATGAAGAGTAAGAACAAAATCACAACCCAACCTTAGCCACCCATTTCTCGCCCGCTCAGTCCAGCGGGGCCTGCGAAAGGTAGCGTCACAGACGATGAGTAAGCATCCACCTAGCGTCGATTCGCTGGCTCGATCAATTGAACATGTCGGTCTACCCCATCCGCTCTTAGTTGACGCCGCGCGTCAGGCAATAGCCGAGGGAAATCCAGAACGTGCCCAGGACATTGCTCGTGGAATTGCCCAGTGCCTATTAGTACCAGTCATCAATGGCACTGGTGTCATCGCCCATACGAATCTCGGTCGCTCTCCCGTGGCCCACACGCAAACTGCACGAGCACAAAATCTAGAATTTGATCTTTCCACTGGACGACGCGGAAGTCGGCAAAGCGGAATCGGTCAACTCATAGCGCGGGCCTGTGGCGCCCAAGCCGCCCTCGTGGTCAACAACAATGCGGCCGCGGTGATGCTTGTCTTAGCTGCTCTGGCGCATGATCGTGATGTTGTTGTTAGTCGCGGTGAGAGCGTCGAAATTGGTGGTGGTTTTCGAGTGCCCGAAGTGATGGAGCAATCAGGTGCACGTCTTGTTGATGTCGGCACCACCAATCGCACTCGTCTCAGTGATTATCGCAAAGCCATTGAGCGCAAAAACACCGACGTTGCCCTGATTCTTAAAGTGCATCCTTCCAATTACCGCGTCGAAGGATTTGTCGAAGAGACTCCCGTCGATCAACTAGCGACCTTGGGTGTACCTGTCGTGTCTGATATTGGTTCTGGTTTGTTAGATGCTGCCTGTCCGTGGCTCAGCGATGGTCCACCGGCTTGGTTGAACGGAGAGCCCGCAGCGAAACAAACATTGGCGGCGGGGGCCGACCTCGTGACATTTAGTGGGGACAAATTGTTGGGTGGTCCACAATCAGGTTTCATAGTCGGGCGCAGCGATCTCATCAAGACCTGCAGTGAACATCCTTTGGCTCGCGCTCTGCGACCAGGAGGACTGGTGTTGGCTTCATTACACAACACCATGCTGGCCTATCTTGCACGCACAGCACAGAGCGAGATCCCCTTTTGGCGTATGGCCAGCCTCAGCGTTGAAGTACTAGGTAAACGCGCCGAAGCGATTATCCAATCGTCTGGACGAGGTCGCGTCATTAACTGTGATTCGCTTCCAGGTGCCGGCAGCGCCCCTGGCATCTCCATAAAGTCAGTTGGCATCACTCTTGACGGCGACCATTTCATGATGTTGCGAAACTGCAATCCAGCGATCATTGCACGAGTCAAAGACAACACCACGATCATTGATTTGCGGACTATTGACCCAAGTGATGATGCATTGGTGGCTGAGGCTTTCAAGAAAATTCTTTGAGATGCGTATCATCGCTACTGCTGGCCACGTCGACCACGGCAAATCAACTCTGATCCGCACCCTGACGGGTATCAACCCCGATCGTTGGGTTGAAGAACAAGAGCGCGGTCTGACGATTGATCTTGGTTTTGCACATCTGCAATTACCGAATGCCCAAACCGTGTCATTTATTGATGTTCCAGGTCATGTACGTTTTATTTCCAACATGTTGGCAGGCATACGAGGTATTCACGGATGTCTTTTAGTTGTTGATGCTCGTGAAGGTTGGAAACCACAGACCGAAGAGCATCTCCGCATTCTGCAAATGGTCGGAGTGACGCAAGGTCTCATCGCCCTGACGAAAATAGATCTCTGCGACTCTGATGATCTCGAATTAGCCCGCCTCGATATCGCCGACCATGTCTCTGGAACCTTTCTTGACAATGCTCCTGTTATCGCAATCAGTGCTCCAACAGGCGATGGGATCGCAGAACTTGTCTCTGCCATAGAAGAACTCGCTGAGCGTTGCGATGAATCTGTCGATCATGGTCGCCCACGACTTTTTATCGACCGTGTGTTCGCCGCCAAAGGCAGTGGCACGGTCGTGACGGGAACTTTGACTGATGGTTGCTTGAAAGTTGGCGACGCGATTCTCATCGCCCCACTCATGTTTGAAGCGAGAATTCGTGCCATCCAGACTCTCGGTCAGGCAATCAACCAAGCGCAACCCGGCCATCGAGTCGCGCTCAATGTGGTGGGGGTTGAACACGGGCAACTAGCGCGTGGGGATGTCGTCGTTCAAGAGGGTCAATGGTTGTGCAGCCCAAGAGTCGATGCTTCGCTGAGTGTTTTGAAGTCTCTCAAACATGTCGTGTCGCGCCGCGGTGCTTTCACAGTGCATATCGGCTCAGATGAAATTCCTGCGCGAGTGCGTGTCCTCGGGCCCGAGTCAATCGCTCCGGGTGAGCAGGGACTCATTCGCATTCATTTATCGCGCCCTATTCCGTTACTCCCTGGTGATCGCTACGTCTTGCGTGAAAGTGGGCGCTCAGAAACCGTGGGAGGTGGAGAAATTCTTGATATCAATCCCAAACTCCCCGCATCTCGCGCCACCCCGAATCGCGATATCCAGCGGGTCATCAATGAACGCGGATGGGTAACAAGTGCCGACCTGCGACTGCTAACGGGAATCAACATTGAACCCATGTTCAATAACTGGATCGTCTCACCACAGGAACTTGACAAAACAATTGCTCACATTGAATCTGTCATGGCGACAAAAGACCCGAACGGAGTTGACCTTGCGTCATTCACCGAACAGCACAGGGCTGTCATATCAACTCTGACGACTCTCTCCATCACCGATGGACGTGTGCGCGTCGCAGGAGTCCATGATGCATTGCTTGAACATCCAATCATTGAACGATTAGCGCGCGAAGCCTGTGCCCCGAATCCGCCTACTGATATTTCTCCTCCAGAACTTCGCCGCCTCGCCAAGGCTGGTTTGTTGTTCGAACGCGAAGGGGAATGGTTCCACATCACCGCATTAGAGACAGCACAACAAACAGCGCGACAGTTACTTGCCGTTAGTGCCGAAGGATTTACGATGTCACAGTTTCGCGAGGCACTTGGCATCACCCGCAAACATGCTGTGCCGCTGGCCAGCGAACTTGATGCTCGAGGTATGACACGACGTCGCGGTGACCTGCGCATCGCAGGTCCGAAACTCTAAATATCCGAAACTCTAAATATTGTGAATCAACCTGAAGGTCAGATTAATTCGTGGCTCAACGTGGCGCTTCGTCTTGGGTACATCGTGCATCCAACATTTTTGAGATAGGCCACTCATCACCAGCAGCGAACCAGACGCGAGGGTTATCTGCACGAGTTCTTTGGATCCACGATGACGCAAGCGAAAATTGCGTTCACCGCCAATACTCACTGAAGCAATGACTGGCTCAACTCCAAGTTCACGTTCATCATCGGCATGCAGACCCATTGAGTCTTGTCCGTGACGATAGAGATTGACCAAAACAGAGTTGAACTTTGCATTTGCTAACAACTCGCATTGCTGTTGAATTTCTACGAGTGTCGGCGTCATCTCTCGCGGCTCCAGGGTGATACCAGAGTACGAATATCCCAAGTCGCCATACCAACAGGCGAGTCGTGGTTGAGGAACTTCTTTGCCAAACAAAATAATATTGCGCGCTTCCCACGGTGTTTCATCAGTAAGCATCCGCAGATAACGCGCACTTTGTTCGTTGCTGAAGGCAGTCTGAAAATACACGGCCTCCCCATCACGAGGAAGTAATTGGCGAGGCGCACTGAAAGCTTCTTCGAAAAGAGTCATTGCGCCACCTCGACTATTTCTCTTCGAGAACTTCATCCTTCTTCGGTCCGCGTTCACGATAATCACGCGCTCCACCAGCCTCAGGCTCCACCTGCAAAACAATGCCGTCAATGGCCACCACTCGCGCCATCTCGCCAGCCTTGACTGGTGTGGCACGATTTGTGCGGGCTTTCCAGCGAGCAGCACCGATCTGTACTGCCCCATCGGGGCTGATATCCGAAATGGCTTTGCCGATCTCACCGATCAAACGTTCACGACCAATTGTCGGTGTGGCAAAGCGAGTTCGCGTCATACTCGGCATACCCGAAATGAAAGTGAGAGCAATACCTCCAATGCCAACAAGCAAACTCAACCAAGAAACACGCAATGAGTGCTGATCAACGACGGGGAACAAAAACCATGAAGCCACGGCAAAAGTTGCAATCCCAACTCCCGTCCAAAGACGTGGGACACCCACCTGAACATCAACGGCAAAGGCAAACATGGAAAAGAAAATCAAGGCCAGTGCCCAATTACGTTCTGGCAATTCTCCAAGACCGTAGAAGGAGAGCAAAAGAAGAGCGGCTCCAACAACTCCCGCAACACCGATACCAGCGGTGAAGAATTCAAAAATCAAGAGCGCCAAACCGATCAATAAAAAGAGATAAGCAACGGGAGGACTTGCCGAAGTATGCAGCATCTGCGCCCACAGACCAAGTTTATGAAAACGCACGGTGGTGATGTCGTTGGATACTGTGCCATCGTCATTCAAAGTTTCAATGGCAGTGTCAAGCACAACCCCATCAATTTGTAAACCGTCGAGTGCGTAGACCATATTGCGAATGGTTGGCGCGCCTTCATCGCTGATCTCGAGTTTGAGTGCTCCTGCGCGGCGGGCGTCTTGGAATCCCAAAGTCTGAGTACGCAAAATTTCGGTGGCCTCGCCAAACTCCACTCCGTCAACCAAGGCCGTACCTGATTTTCCGATCTTGGTTCCAGGGGCCATCCCCGTCACATCAGCCGCCGACAAAAGTTGCACACCTAAACCAGTGGCTTTCGATCCAGATGGACCAACCCAAATTGCTATCGGCACGCTTGCATTCTCTATACGCAGATATAAATCACGCATTGTGTCACGACCCACCAAAGATGCCTTGGAGTTAATCTGCAGGACCAAAGCCTGGGCCCCATTACTCTCAGCGTCGGTGATTGCCTGCTCAATAGCGTCAACGACGATGTTGTCAATGAGTCCTGAAACCTGGAGGACATCAACGGGTGCAAGACTTTGTGCCGTGGGGTTTGTACTCATCAAAACTGCTGGCTCTTGGGGCGGTTCACTGCCCGATGAAGCATGTGCCACATCAACAAAACCGAGCACGAAGCCGACTGCAATGAAGACGATGGCTAGTCTGCGCACGAGTGCCTCCGATGAATAAGAAAATAGATCACATGTTCACCATGTCGCGGTTGCTCGTGGTGGCCGGCAAGGGTGGTGTCGGCAAGACAACCGTAACTGCTGTAATAGCGCGAGCCTCAGCCGACGCCGGACTTCGGGTACTCGTTGTGACCCTTGACTCTCGCCCAGGATTGGCCGAGTTGCTGGGTGGATCCCCCTCGGATGGGGCCGATTATGACGGGACCATGATCCAGACTCATCTCGGTGCCGCAAAAACTGGCTCAATCCAGATGCGCACTGTGACTGCTGGCGAGGCTCTGCAGGACTACTTGGCAACCCAAGGTCTCGCTCTATTAGCGAAACGCTTGGTGTCAAGTGGAGTCGTCGGAGTCGTGGCGAGCGCTGCTCCTGGGATTGACGATCTCTTGGTCTTAGGCAAACTTAAACATCTGGTCGGGCTCACTGGACCAGATGGCGACCACGATCTCATCATTGTGGACGGTCCAGCCGCTGGTCACGCCATCTCATTTTTACAGGCCCCTGCGGCCATGGCTGAAACAATCTCTGGTGGACCGCTGCGTTCCCAAGCCATCGAAGTTCGCACAATGTTGCAGGACCCAAAGAGATGTCGCGTCGTGATGGTGACAACTCCAGAGACCACGCCCGTCAACGAACTCATTGAGACCACTGAAAAACTTACGCAGTCAGTAGGCGTGGCTTTCGCACCCGTGATCGTCAATGGAGTAGATATTTCTTCAGAGGTTTCTTCGCTGGTGGCAAGCGGTGAAATACCCGACGGTGTTCTTGGCGATGCAATGAGATATCGAGCCACACGCTCTGCTTTGCACCTCCAGGCAATTGACAGAGTCCACGAACACATGGCTGTTGGTTCTTTTGCACTTCCCCACATCGCCACTGCCTCACTTCAGGCACACGATGTAGTGACCTTGGCCGACATCATGCGCAAAGCCGTCGGTGAACCAGCATGAGCGCGAAGAAGATTCAAAATTTCAGTGACATCATCACTACCTCACGAATTATCGTCTGCTGTGGCTCGGGTGGTGTGGGCAAAACAACCACTGCTGCCGCCCTTGCTGTTCAGGCTGCGCATACTGGTCGGCGCGTTGTCTTAATCACCATTGACCCCGCTAAGCGTTTAGCCGATGCTCTTGGTCTCGATGGTTTAAGTAACGACCCAAGTCGTGTTGATCTTGCATGCTCGGGCGAACTGTGGGCAATGATGTTGGACGCTCGATCCACTTTTGACGATGTGATTCGTCGCGAGTCAGGCGATCTTGAGCAACAGCAAGCAATTCTGGAAAATCCTTTTTACAGCAATATCGCTAGTCGCCTGTCGGGGAGCCAAGAATATATGGCAGCCGAAAAGTTGTATGAATTGTCCAACGATGAACGTTTCGATCTTGTGGTCGTTGACACGCCACCTTCACGTGAGGCTCTTGATTTTTTGGATGCCCCGCAAAAGTTGATGAACTTTCTTGATCACCGTGTGTATCGCTGGCTTGTCATGCCCGCACGCGGTGGATTGCGATTGCTTAACTTCGCTGCCCAACCAATCTTAAAAACAATCGGTCGAGTCATTGGTGCCGACGTCCTCGCTGACGCAGTCAATTTCTTTCAGGCCTTTGAAGGAATCGAAGAGGGCTTTCGTCAGCGCTGTGTCGCCGTCCAAGAATTACTGAAATCTTCAAGCAGTAAATACGTCGTCGTGGCCTGTGCTCATAACGACACCATCGCGGAGGCGATCTATTTCACCGAGCAGTTAGCCGAGGCGAATATCAATATCACGGGAGTCATTCTCAATCGATTGCAGCCCCCATTCGGCAAAGGATCCTCGGCCGCATCTTTGACCGCGGCCCGAAAGGCCGACAAAACCGGTGACTCGGCGGTGGCGGTTCTGTATCGCAACCTGGCCCACCTGCGAAGCCTCGCCGAGGCTCAAGAAAATGCCCTCAAACCCCTTCTCGAACGCTCCACAGGGGCCGTCGTTGTGCGCCTGTACCAACGGGCCGAGGATGTCCATGACCTTGAGGCGATAGCCGAACTGGGACGCGATCTCGTGGCAACCACGACCACGAGGTAGCGTTTGAATCGTGCATGTGATCCTGGCTACTGATGCTGACTGGTTGGTCGACGATGTCGTCGCTGCCCTCGGCGGACCTAAAACAACTTTCACCCATTGTCGCGACGGTCGGTCCGTCGTTGGTGTTGTCAAGGCCCGTACTCCGGACTTGGTGATTCTCGATCTACAGAGCGGCACCATGGGTGGCGTGGCAGTGACTATGGATCTACGTCTTGATGAGAGCGGTGGCGCTTTGCCCCATGTGGCGATTTTGATGTTGCTCGATCGCGCTG
This sequence comes from Actinomycetes bacterium, assembly GCA_037147055.1. Taxonomy (GTDB): domain Bacteria; phylum Actinomycetota; class Acidimicrobiia; order Acidimicrobiales; family Ilumatobacteraceae; genus Casp-actino8. The sequence goes on along the minus strand of JBAWVW010000038.1, from coordinate 388 downwards.
CTGATATTCACATGGCGCGTCGCAGTGGAGCTGATGGCTGGTTGATTAAACCGCTTGATCCTTTGCGTTTGCGACGGGCCAGCAAGGCCATCGCTGGCGGTGGTTGTTTCGCTGAAGGATTGCCGGCAGTGGATGAGCCAGTATCTGAGACCACCGAAGTACCCGAGGCTGAGCCCGCAACTGCGGGATAGTCTCACGATCTACACCGCGGGGTGTAGCGCAGCTTGGCTAGCGCGCCACGTTCGGGACGTGGAGGCCGGAGGTTCAAATCCTCTCACCCCGACCAATAAACCATTGCTTCGGCGGCGGGATGCGTCGTTGGCCGACTCATTTCGCTCTACGGTGAAGGTGTGAACATCTCTCAACTTCAAGACATCATCGAACGTAC
>JBAWVW010000037.1:0-16938 GCA_037147055.1 Actinomycetes bacterium | reverse complement strand
GAGGTCGCCGCACTCTGTGAATGCGCCATTGAAAGGTTCGGGCACCTCGATATCGTCGTCGCCAACGCAGGTGCTGGAACCTACGGATTAATCACAGATCTCCCCCTTGATGAATGGCGCCGAATCATTGACTTGTGTTTGACAGGGGTGTTCATCACCTTGAAACATGCAGGAAGTCGAATCAGTGACGGCGGATCGATCATCACCATCGCATCTCTCAATGCCATCCAACCGTCTCAGGGAATGTCGGCTTATTGCGCCGCCAAAGCAGGTGTGGCGATGCTCAGCCAAGTCGCCTCCATGGAATTCGGAAAACGAAATATTCGCGTGAACACCATCGCTCCGGGTCTTGTAGAAACGAACGCCACCAGCGGAATGTTTTCGATACCGATAATTATCGAAGAGTTCACAGAGAATGCGACTCTTTCACGATTCGCTCAAGCCAGCGAGATAGCGGCAGTGGCTTCCTTCTTGGCGTCAGACGAGGCTTCATTCATGAGCGCATCTTTCGTCTCGGTTGATGGGGGCGGCAACACGGGGCGATACCCCAACCTTCCTCAGGCATTTGCCTCTCTCAACACTTAGACAGCGGGCGTGTGATCCGGGTCAGCGATGACGCCAACACGAACTTTGCGAATGCGACGACCCTGCAGCGCAACGACCGTTAATCGCCAGCCATCAAAATCAATGAACTCACCAAGTGCCGGTACATGCTCAAGTGTTCCAAAAACGAAGCCCCCGATGCTGTCCCACTCTTCGTCAGGAATATTGCTAGCAATTTTATCGTTGACATCGGAAACGCTGGTTGAACCATCAATCAAATATTGACCATCTTCTAAGTGGACAATCGCCTCATGATGCGTGTCGTATTCATCGACAATCTCACCAACCAACTCTTCAAGGCAATCTTCAAGAGTGATCAGACCAGCGATACTGCCGTACTCATCGGCCACAACAGCAAGGTGGAATTTCTTAGCCTGCATTTCGCGCATTAATCGATTCACGGGTTTATTCTCCGGAATGACCACCGCGGCACGCATGTGATCAGTCACGACAGCTGCACCCATGCCAGCTCGCTCTTGCTTCATGAGATCCTTGATGAAAGCGATTCCCATGACGTCATCATCATCTGCCAAAATCGGTAAACGTGAGACACCGTGTTCGATTGCTATATCAATCGCCGCGGTCACAGTGAATGATCGATGCACAGTAATCATGTCAGGTAGAGGCACCATCACCTCACGGGCCACCGTGTCCCCGAACTCAATGATGGACTCAATCAGATCCCGCTCTTCTTCTTCGATGATGTCATCATGAAAGGCGGCCTCGACGATACCCAAAAGTTCTTGCTCGCTAACAAAAGGACCCTGCTTCAAGCCCTTGCCCTTAACGATGACATTGGTCAACCTGATCAGCCAGCCCGAGACCATCCGCAGTGGCGGAAAAGACACCAAAAGCTTTGTACCACGCGCCGTCGACAATGCCGCCCGCTCTGGATATTGCAATGCATAAGTTTTTGGGACTGCCTCCGCTAAAACGAAGAAGATCACCACATCAATTAAGACACCGCCGACAACTCCGAGTGGACCGAAGGTTTTGGCAGCAATCACACCAGTCAATGTGGCCTGAATCGTATGGCAAATATTCACTGTCAATAAAAGAGGATTTACCCACTTCTCCGGTTCACCAACGAGTTGTTGGAGGGCTCGACCTTGCTTTATCCCACCCTCAGCCATTGCCGCCGCCTTTGGCTTAGTCATTCTCGAAAGACCCATTTCCGACAACGACAGGAAAATCAAGAAGAACAACAGAAAAATAATGACTCCGAGCATTCCCCAATCAGCGGTGCTAAAACTTGCCGCCAACAATGTAGAGACAATCATGATATTTCGTCTTCCTGACTCTGTTGAAAGTCAGCTGGCGGTTCGCCGTGCCAGTGGTGAGCCTGTAGCAGTATTCGTTCTTGCTCTTGCATTTTTGCGGTCTTCGCCAAATCATCGTGATCCCAACCGAGAATATGCAGAATACCGTGCACAACTAAAAGGGCAATCTCATCATCCACAGTCCCAGCATGTGTTGGCGCTTGAGCAACGGCAACTTCAGGACAAATCACGACGTCACCCAATAAAAGCGGCATATCACCACGATCGAGTGCAGGGCGGTCGGGGCCAAGCGAAGCACCCGTTGGTCCATTCACTATCTCCAGCACTTCGCCACCATCAATCGGAAAGGCCAGTACGTCAGTAGGTCCCTCTTTACCCATGTGCTCGATGTTCAGTTCCTCCATCGCTTGACTAGTCACGAAAAAGACACTTAGTTCAGTACCACCACGCACACCTTGAGCACGCAGCACATCAACGGCCAATTTTTGCCATCTCATCAAATCCATGACGACAGCAGTTTGCTCATCAGCGCAAAAAACCTCGGCCTCTGTGTCGCCGCCGACTTTCACCTTGCGACGAAATCTAGGAGGGCCCTCAACCATGGGACTTGTTCACCCGAGCATTCTTTCTTTCGGAATCTTTTTCATAGGCGGCAACGATGTCTCCAACAATACGGTGTCGAACGACATCAGTGGCGTCAAGATGAACAAATTGCAAGCCCTCAATCTCCCCCAGGAGGTTCTGCAGACCCGACAAACCACTCCGCCCGTCAGGGATATCGACCTGAGTTGCATCACCAGTGATGACAACCTTTGAGCCAAACCCGATTCTGGTGAGGAACATCTTCATTTGCTCGGGAGTCGTATTTTGCGCTTCGTCCAAGATAATAAAACTGTTGTTCAGAGTACGACCGCGCATGAATGCCAAAGGCGCTACTTCTAAGGCTTGGCGCTCATGCAATTTCTGTAAGCCCTCAGTGTCAACCATGTCATGCAAGGCGTCGTACAACGGTCGCAGATAAGGATCAATTTTAGCCATCAAGTCACCGGGCAAAAATCCTAAACGCTCGCCCGCTTCAACGGCAGGCCTCGTCAAAATAATGCGTTGCACAGATTTTGTTTGTAAGGCATGGACGGCCATCGCTACCGCTAGCCAACTCTTGCCCGTACCTGCAGGACCAATTCCAAAGGTGATGACATTATTTCTGATGGCATCGATGTAACGCTTTTGCCCAGCGGTCTTCGGGCGAATCGTACGCCCCTTTGATCCCCGCAAAATTTCATCTGTGAGCACCGAACTCGGTTTTTCGTCGGCGCGTACCATCGCCACACTGCGTTTGACGACTGACTCATCGACGGGTTCGCCGCGGCGCAAAAGCAATACGAGTTCCTCGAAAAGCCGGGAGATCAATACTGCAGAATCACCAACGATGGCAATTTCATTACCCCGAACAATGATCTCGCTGTCCTTGAATGCACTTTCGATCAAACGCAAGTGACTATCCCGCGGCCCTAATAGACCAGACATCAAATGAGAGCCCTGGACCACAATTGAGGAGGAAGGAGTAGAAGAGAGCGCAGACATTCAGAACCAATCCCTACCGTAACCGCAAACGACTGTTGTCACCACACTGCCCGTATGGCGCATCTCGTCTGACGGTCAAAAATCCTGCCCTGTGGGCGAGACAACATAGCGTCCCGACACTTCACCCTTCAAGATTGCGGTCAATACACCATCCAGGTCGCCCAACCCAACGGAATGACCGATACTTTCCAAACCTTTGGGCTTCAGGTCGCTGGCCATCCGCTTCCAGACCTCTCGACGGGTATCCATGGGGGTTTGCACCGAATCAATCCCTAGCAGAGCTACACCACGCAAAATGAAGGGCATCACGGATGTCGGAATCGAAGTACCGCCTGTCAAGCCGCTGGCGGCCACCGCTGCGCCATAGTTCAGGCGCTTAATCAGGTTGGCCAAAGTAGCCCCACCCACACAATCAACCGCCCCTGCATAGAGCGTGGTTTGGAGAGGCTTTGGATCCTCCTCTGACAATTCCTGACGATCAATCACTTGCGCAGCACCCAAACCGAGAAGAAAATCGGCAGCCGAGGCTTTACCGCTGCTGGCAACCACTTCATATCCGCGACCAGCCAACATGGACACTGCCATACTGCCTACGCCGCCAGTCGCTCCTGTCACCAACACTGGCCCAGATCCGGGTACTAGTCCATGTTTTTCCAAAGCCATGACTGACAGCGCAGCGGTAAATCCACCAGTTCCAATAACCATCACCTCACGCGTCGTGAGATTCTCTGGCAATGCAATGATCCATTCGGCTGGTACACGTGCAAACTGCGCATATCCACCGTGGCGGGCCACGCCAATGTCGTATCCGTGAGCCAAAACTTTTTGACCCACCACAAAATCACTTCCCGCCGGATCGACGACGGTCCCCGCAAGATCGACACCAGGGATCATCGGCTTCAGACGAGAAATTCTTCCCGACGTTGTACTTGCGAGTCCATCCTTGAAATTGACGCTTGACCATTCAACTTCTATCAACACGCCATCGGTGGCGATGTCCGTCAACGTCACTTGTTGCACTGAACGGTGCGAGTTCTCGGGGTCATTTGAGAAAACGAAGGCTGGAAATGTATCTTTCATCACAAGAGCCACATTAGGGCACAGCTAACCACCGCCTACCAGTTGATCACACACATGGAGTCATGCTTTCAGCCATCGGGATCTGGCGAGTACCGTTATCGTGGCAGCAAGTTCGGCGCGGCGAGGAGGTTCAGAGAATGAAAATTGGCTACACAACGATGAACACGCCCGCCGACATCTCTCCGCGAGTTCTCGGACCATTGCTCGAGTCAGCAGGTTTCGACTCAATCTGGATCGGAGAACATAGTCATATTCCTGTCTCACTTGCTACTCCATACCCAACTGGTGGCGAGATGCCGTGGCAATACACGACAATGATGGATCCGTTCATCAGTCTCACCCAGATCGGTGAACACACGACAGATCTCATCTTGGGGTTAGGTGTTGCTCTACCGTTAGAACACGATGTTCTCGTCTTGGCGAAAACAGTGGCGACGCTTGACGTTTTATCTGGCGGACGAGTGCAATTTGGTGTGGGAGTCGGTTGGAACCAAGAGGAACTGGCGAACCACAGTTCTGTGAAGTGGTCACTGCGTTATCGCGCTCTTGGCGAATGTGTCGGTGCGTTACGTTCACTGTGGACCGATGATGAGTCCGAGTATCACGGAGAGTTTTACAATTTTGAAAAGTTGTGGTCTCGCCCCAAGCCATTACAATCGCCTCACCCGCCGATTCTCTTCGGTGCTGGTGGAAAACTTGGAACGCAACATACAGTCAGTTGGGCAGATGGATGGATGCCGCTTGATGTCACTTTAGGTGATGTCACGAAGCGCGTAAAAAAGTTTCGCGAGGTGGCCGCAGCAGCGGGGCGATTTGATATTCCGATCTCAATGGTCGCCTTCGGCGATCCAAGTCTTGACACCTTGCTGATGTATCGCGATCTTGGCATTGAACGCGTCATTGTCGGCTCTGGACGCCAAGGATGGGAAGATCCTGCGGGAGTGCCAGCTTTTATTGAACGCTACGCAGACATGCTTGACCGCGTCGCCAACTAGTTCCAAGCGACAATTACCTCATCTGCTGAGGCAATCGTGGCTAACAGCGACAGCGAATTCTTCAAAACATCTTCGGCATATTCGCGCGGCACCCCGCACACCCCATCACTGACGATGACAACGTTGTAGCCGAGATCAACGGCAGACATCACGGTTCCAAAAATTCCAAGATTGACGGAGACGCCCGTGACCACCAAAGTCTTGATATCTAAGTTCCGCAAAATCTGATCTAAAGATGTTTGCGTGAAGGGCGTAAGTCCGTGAACTCGCGACACAACGACATCACTCGCATGCGGACCCAACTCGGGCACAAGTAGTGCCCCTGGAGTTCCTTGATCAATGGGTGTCGCGCCTGTCTCACGCCGCAAGCGAGCATTCAAGGCGAACACTTTGCAATTCTCAATCTCGCCCACACCATCAGGTCGATTTTCCGCCACACAATGCACAACGCGAATAGAGCGCGACCGCGCCTCATCACATAGCCGACCTGCCGTCGTTCGCACCCCGACACGATTGACTTCTTCAACGAGGGCCTTCATCAATGCGCCCTCTCCGACAACTCCTTGCTGAAGTTCCATCGTCAAAACCGCGGTGTGTTTCAGATCCATCACACTGCGCAGTCGGGCCATCTGCTTATCGTCCATGTCACAGATTGCCACATCACGGCCTCGTATCTGCTAACCCTTAGATATGAGTAGTGATGAAGCGACCTCAGGTCGACCCTCCGATATCCGGGGTACCGACCCAGACAAATATTGGGAAGTCTTTGAGGACAAATGGACATCGCTGTTGACCTATCGCTACTTGGGGCGCGAATGGGGCTCGTTAGACACAGGGGTCGAAGGAAACTTCATGAACTTGCGCCACGATATGCGCAACGACCTTGGCGGAATTACCGCCGCTCCGTTATGCGTGGCCTCACCTGAATGCGGCGGGTTTAACGACGATGTGGTCGTACCGAATCCTCTCATTGCCTCGCTACAGATTCTCGATCCCGCCAAAGATGTCAAACGCCTGATGATCCTGCCCGACAATCTGCATACTGGGCGACGCTTGGGTTTCAGTCGGGCCTTACTCGTTGATGCCGACAACACAGAGCGCATTATCGCCATCTCCACAGGAGTTGGACTCTCACTTGGTGACGCTCCTGCCGGTTACGAAAAAATTGATAATCCCCCAATCGCTGTCATTGATTCACCAGATCTTCCACCGTTGCACCATGTATTCGGAGCGACAAAAATCAGCCTCGGACTTTGGCAACTGCCAATACTCACCGCAGAGTTAGCTTCGCCCGATGCTGCTTTGCACATTGGCCCGCAACACATCGTGCTCGAAGCCGCCGCAAGCGAACTCGCCCAAGACTTAGCCCAAGAGAGTCTTCAAGTTGAAGACTGGTACGTGATGTTTTGCAACCGTGGCAAGAATGGACCTTTCGAAACACAGGGCGAGGCATTCAAAGGCGCAAATGGAAAATTCGGCGTCCGTATCAATCTCATTGATCGTGGCAATCACGATCGCGTTGTGAGTACCTGCGCGGCAACCTTTCGCAAGCCCTAAACCCTTGCTCGCGAATTAGAGCGAGAAACCGCAGAGACTTCGCAGGTTGTCACGCAACGCAAGACGGCGCTCATCAGCCGTAAGACCCTCAAAGTCACCGAGCCAATCTCGTGGAGCGCCAAGACCCTCTGGGTGTGGCCAGTCGCTTCCGAGAAGTATTCGGTCGGCACCAATGAGATTGCGAAGGATCGTGATGTCATCCTCGTAGAAAGGAGCAACTGAAACATGTGAGCGCAAAGTTTCTAATGGATCTCTTCCATACAACTGCGGAGTTTTGCCGTATGAGCGCTTGAACCGCTTGACCAATTCGGGAACCCAGCCGGCTCCAAGTTCGACAGTGGCGATCTGAAGATTGGGGACTCTGTCAAAAAGACCATGACAAATCAATGAGGCCACGAGGTCAAAGACTGGACGTTCAATATGTACGCCCATCACTTCACTCAAAGTGGACATCTTCATTCCTGTGTACTTCAAGCTTTCGCCCCAGCGCTCAAGATAAATGCCGTAACCAGAGTCGGCTCCGTGGAAAGCGATCGTGACACCAGCATCGGCTGCGGTGTGCCAGAAACGGTCATAGATCGGATCGGCAAGTGATCGATAACGATCAGGGGCCTGCACTGGTGCTGGACGGAATGTCACAAAACGTGCACCTTTTTTAATCACTAACTTCAGTTCTTCTTCAGCCTTCACCGGGTCAATCAGCGACATCAACGGTCCGGTGAGAATCCGCCCATCCCGGTTGTAACCCCAGTCCTCATCAAGCCATTGGTTGTAGCTGTGGAACACCGCATACAACGCATCGACATCCTTAGCCAACATTTCCTCAAGCCCAAGACCCAAACTCGGAAGCACCCATGCCAAATCCACACCTTGCTCATCAAGCTTGGCAACTCGCGCCACGCGATCGCGGGCCGCAGGTGGAATTGGCGCCATCTCAATGATGTCGCGAATTTCTTTGCCCTCGTGATTCTGGGCACGGAAGTAAACCTCTAACGAGCCAGGAACACCAACTGGGTCATAAGTTGGGTTGGGCACAATGGACAACAGACGGTCCCCTACTAGAACTAAACGCCGCCCATCAACTTCAACCCAACGCACAACCGAACGGTGCTCTTTAGGGAGGTGACGAGTGACTGCATCCTCAGCTTCGTAGTAATGCTGATCGGCATCGGATAATCCGTATGTCACATCTGCTGGACCTGGACGAGATTCAAGCAAAGTCATTTTTACTCCTCTAACGGTTACTGGACGGACTTTCTGACTACCTTTCAGATTGTATGCCATCTCAACCCAAAGTGCTAGATCTTGACGGTGTACCGTGACTAACGTCCCAAGGTCAGGCACAGTACAAACCTCTCGCACCCAAGCCGATAAGGAACCCCATGGAGTTATGGCAACTCATTGCTCGTGAATCAATCCGTGACTTGGTGGCGCGTTATAACGCCAACGGCGACACGGGCCGCTTCGCACAAGTGCGTGAACTGTTTTCCCCGACTGCCAAGATGGTGCTCAACCCTGGCGGCACCTTCACGGGGATTGAAGAAGTGATGACCATCTTTACCGGCACTGCGGACTCCACTTCGGTGGCATCAGGACTCACACACGTACGTCACTCAACCACGACTCACCAGATTGATCTCATCGATAAAGCCCATGCCTCTGGTCGCCTCTACTTCTTCGTCCTCACCGATATTGGTCTTGACCATTGGGGACGTTACGTCGACCACTACGAGGTCATTGATGGAGTGTGGAAGTTCAGTTCACGCAATGTCACTGTTGACGGTTGGGCGACCAACTCGTTATTTCCTCACTAAGACTCGTTTGCGGTGCGTTCTGGTCGAAACGCCGAACGCGGCCTTTGTACGAACTCAAATGGGATTCCATCGGGATCATTCAAAAAGCAAATCCACATATCAGGAACTGCCGTTCCTGAGAGTTCAACCTGCCGTGGCTCGCGTTCAAATGTCCAACCGTCTGCAAGAAAACGGTCATAGGAGGCAACTGTGTCGTCCACACTCACCGCAGTTCTAAACCATCCAGCATGATTGGCATCCACCGGGTGTTGTCCATGCGAGGCGGGATTCGCCCACTCCAACAAAACCAATTCGCACATTTCATCGGGCAGTTTTAGGCGATGAGCGCGACCCAGAGCCGGAGTTCCCTGCGGCCCATGAAGATTGACAAAGTCGCCCCTCTCGAGATCGTGACTCGCAACATCAATGAAGCCCATGCCGTAATACCAAGGCAAAGAAACTTCCAAGTTGGTCACAGTTGAACGCAGATGCCGCAGGCGCGACTCGCCAATGGGTACTGCAGTATCTTCAAAGAGGTCAATCAGCGTGCCGTTTGGGTCCGCAATGGTCACCCAATCTGCAGCCCATGGTGCAGGTGCTCGGGAAACAATTTTTGCACCCATTTTTTGTAAGCGTTGAATCGTCGCCTCGAGATCAGGAACCGCAAAGCCGACCGCTTGCATTCCTACGCGTGAAGCATCAGACAAAGGAGTTCCGGTCATCTGCGGATTGACCCACTCCTGAACTTCCAATGACGAACTTGTACGCGGCCCTCGCTTGTCATAGACAAAGGCAGCCCCGCTAACAATTTCCCCTTCGATACCCAACAAAGATCCATCTGAAGGGTGGATGGGATTACGCATCACCTCTTTCATGTCTAAGCCGTCCACAAAAAAGTTGACAACTTGATCGGTACTCGCACAGCAGTAGCAAATATGTAAAAAACGTCGCGCCGGTGCTTCAATTTCAGTCGTCATAAGTGTGAACAATACTCCAACCCATCCCCTAACCTGCGAGTATTGAAAATCACTGGGAGGCACAATGCAAGACAAGATTGACGGTCATCGTCTTGACGGGAAGATTGCTCTCGTCACTGGAGCAAGCCGCGGTATCGGTGCCGCAATTGCCCGTCGCTTAGCCTCCGAGGGAGCCACAGTGGCGTGTATGGCGCGCACCCTGGATCCAGATCCGCGTTACGAAGGCACATTGCGTGACACCGTCGAAATGATTACGTCCAACGGTGGTCAAGCAGCGCCATTCAAGGCTGACCTCTCAAGCGCTGATGACCGTAAAAAACTTATTGATGATGTACACGCGGAACTTGGTCCCATTGACATCTTGGTCAACAATGCCGCAGTGACTTTTCTTTTGCCTATTGACTCATTCCCCGAAAAGCGTTTCAAGTTAATGATTGAAACTCAAGTATGGGGCGCAATCGATCTTGCTCAGCAAGTCATTCCTGATATGCGTCAGCGGGGCTCAGGCTGGATTTTAAATATCTCCTCACGCGCCGCCGTGAAGCCTGTCGGGCCTCCCTTTGAAGCCTGGTTCGCCACTGGCAATTCTTCGGTCTATGGGCTCTGCAAGGCAGCACTTGAAAGAGTCTCCCTTGGCATGGCTGCTGAATTGTACGCCGACAATATTGCGGTCAATACCTTGGCCCCTTGGGACAATGTCATCACTCCTGGTGCTGGAGCACATGACCTCTTGGAAGGTTTCGTCATTGAGTCCGAAGAAGTCATCGCTCAGGCGGCCTTAGAACTCTGCTCTGGGCAACCCAAGCGACTCACAGGTCGTGTCGCTTACAGCCAAGCCTTACTAGCTGAAATGGGCATCTCACCTCAAGCCTTGACCGGCGGTCCATTTCCGTGAGCGCCATCCGATCTGGAACGTGGACAAACTGGGCGGGGAACCAGAAATCGACGCCACTGCGCATCAATGAGCCCGCTGGGGAGTCAGATCTCGCGGACATTGTCGCCCGTGCCTCACGCGCGGGCCACACCGTCAAAGCGGTCGGTGCGGGACACAGTTTTACTTCAACAGCCACGACGACAGGGCATCTCATCACGATGGGGCGCCTCAATAAAATGCTTGATGTTGACCGCCAAACGAACACAGTCACCGTGCAGGCTGGGATGTATATCTCTGATCTCAATGAACAACTCGCCGAGTTGGGTTTAGCGATGCCGAATCTTGGCGATATCGCCTACCAAACAATCAGTGGCGCAATATCGACATCGACACACGGTACTGGTCGCAATCTCCCAGGACTAGCCGCTCAAGTGAGTGGCATGCGTTTGGTAACTGGTGATGGGAATATTTTAGAAATCAACGAGAAAGAGAATTCTGATCTCTTGAAATTTGCAGCCGTTGGAGTCGGCGCCCTAGGTCTGATTTCGCAGGTCAATCTCAAAGTTGTTCCAGCGTTTCGATTGAAAGCCGTTGAAGGTGCTCAAAAATTAGATGCCTTGATTGAGAATCTGGATCAACTGGTGGAAAGTAACGACCACTTTGAGTTCTTTTGGATTCCCCATACCAAGTGGGCACTCACCAAGACCAACAATCGCACAACTGAGCCTCTGCAAACTTTGAGCAAAATCAAACACTGGTACTCCAAAACACTTTTGGAGAATTACGCTTTTGGTGCCGTTTGTACCCTTGGTCGGCTACGTCCACAGATGATTCCGCGTCTTGCGACCGCTCTACCATCAACGGGACAAACCACCACCGTCAACGACAGTTACCGCATTTTCTCCAGCAAACGCATTGTCAAGTTCGTCGAGATGGAATACGCCATTCCCCGTGAATTCTGTGGCGAAGCATTAAACCGGGTTCGACAGGTCATTGAGACAAAGAAATACAACATCAGTTTTCCAGTTGAAGTACGCTTCACCGCCAAAGATGATCTTGCACTGTCCACCGCTACTGCGCGCCCTACCGCATACATTGCTGTCCACATGTTCAAGGGCATGGACCACACTGCGTACTTCAACGATGTCGCGAACATCATGTCCGATTATCAGGGGCGCCCACACTGGGGCAAGATGCACTCACTCACTCATCGTGAACTGTCGCAGTTATATCCGCAATGGAATGAATTCTTGGCAGTTCGCCACAAACTTGATCCTCGGCGAACGTTCGCCAATTCGTATACACAACAAGTTTTCGGCGACTGACAGCCAACGAACAATTGTGCTCTGCGATTTTACAGCGCAGCGATAGCCATGTGCGTGGCTATAAGCGGGCCAGCAGCGCGCATATCCCCCACTGTTCCATTGCCCATACGATTCATGACATAGGCAAAAGTCATCTGCGCATCAAGATCATTCACGCACAAGGAACCTCCCCAACCACCCCAGAAACAGGATCGAGGATTAGAGCTCACGGGCGTGTGCTTACTAGTGAGGCCATAACCAATGCCGATTTTGCTAGGTGACCCGAGAACTAGATCAACGCCATCAGCCTGTACTTCGAAAATTCGCTCAATCATCTCAGGCGAAATAAAGCGCTGACCATTCAATGCTCCTCCGTGAGAGATGATGCTCTGCGTTAACGCCACTGAGCGAGCGTTCCCGTGACCATTTGCCGCGGGACTTTCACAGCGGCGCCACTCTGGGGTCCAAGAAAAACGAGCGTCCATCACTGGATTCAACATCGTCCGCGCAAAAATACTTTCAGGTTTGATATTCGCTGGAAGAACTTGCTCGGCAGGAATGACCTTCGCTACTCGCTCATCAACTGACGCAGGTGTGCCAATATGAAAATCGGCATTCAAGGGCTCGGCAACACGGGTGCGAAAGAAATTGCCAAGGCTGATTCCAGTCACCCGTTTCACCAATTCTCCAAGCAAATAGCCTTGAGTCATGGCGTGATAACCAGACTTCGTGCCAGGTTCCCACCACGGTGCCTGAGCCGCTAGTAGACCAGCGCATTTCTCATGGTCATAGAGATCTTCAACCTTGATCGACTCGTCCCAACCCGACAGACCAGATGTGTGAGACATGAGATGGCGCACAAGAACCCCATCCTTGCCATGTGCCGCGAACTCTGGCCAGAACTTGGCTACGGGGTCATCAAGACTGAGCAGGCCATCATTGGCAAGAATCAACACACAGAGAAACATCTGCGTCTTCGTGGTTGACCACACGTTGATCAAGGTGTCTTCATTCCATGGCTGGGTGCGCTCAAGATCTGTGTGCCCCGCCCAGATATCTACGACCATTTCGCCCTTGTGCATCACCGCCACGCTGGCACCAACCTCAAAGTCAGTCTTGAAGTTTCCAGCGAAAGCATCACGCACTGCTTCAAAACCATTCTTCACATAACCATGAACTGCAATCATTTTGGGTCTCCTTGTGTATGACTTACAACGAATTGATCGTGATCGTTCCCGTGAAGCCATCAACCGTAATATTGGCTCCATTGGGGATGCGCCAGGTTGCATCGGCGACCGATGCCACGCACGGGATGCCGAGTTCACGACTGACGATGCTGGCGTGTGAACCCACCGCACCAAGATTGACCACAACAGCTCCAGAGGCCAAGAACAGTGGCGTCCACGAAGGGTCTGTATTCACGGTGACCAAAATGTCGCCTGCTTGCAGTTCGCCTGGGTTGAAGACGTCAAGAATGATCCGTGCGGTGCCCGTACAAATTCCGCCCGAGCAGGCCACACCTTGTAAGACATCACCCACTTTTGCTTGGGCGACAGTGGCAACATCTTTACGAGCCCACTGCGATAGCGGCGGCGCCTGACCATTAATAATGTACGGCGGATCCAATAGCGCAAGTTCTTCATGTACGACACGTCGCTCCGACAAAGTCTCCGAGAAGGATTGTGGATCACGGAGAAATTGGTCAAGTTCATTTTCCAACAACATATAAACCAGATGCGCATTGGCTAAGTAACCCGCCTCAGTCATCCGCCGTCCGATCTCATTGAAACACATGCGCACTTCATGAATGATGGCAATGTTGTTACTCTTGCAACGCTCGCGTAGCGCTTGCCATGTATTGCTTGAAACATAGGACGCAGTAAAAGCACCCAATGTCTCAGCATCACCCGCGAGCGCCTCACAAATCTCGGCGAAAAGTCGCTCACGCTGAGCCGAATTGCGCTGATGCGCAAGATGCGGGTCTGCCGAATCATCCTGATGTCGCAGGCGATCAATCTGGATGAAGGCCAAACTCGGCGTGGTTTCATAACTCAGTGCTGCAGGGTCCCATTCATTAGGTGCACGACCACCATGATCAAACATGAATGTCGCTAAAGCAGCGGCGAATTCACTGTGCCAAATACTCTGTGCTAATTCACTAATCGCCGCGAGGTTGCTCTGAGTAGAGGCGAAGCAGGCGTCGAAAGCGGCACTCAGCGTGGCGTCCGAACGCACAATGCGCGAAAGATCCCAAAGTTGTGTCGCAATATTTGCTGAGTCCACATTTCCGACAGCGCCAATCAAACTGACTCCGTCTCCCGCGCGACCAAGAGCATCGGTGATCGCCAAAACGCCACCTGGACCAAATGACGCTCCCAAACTTGCCCATGCATGTTCGCGAAACATCGCCACCAAGTGTGGTTGCATGGTGCGCGCACGAGCCACTAACGCCTCATTACTCAATACACCAAGATCGGGCCGCTCACGTCGCGCACGCAGCGCGAGTGCGTGCTGATCATTAATAGGTTGATGCGGGACACCGCTCAAGATGTAGCCCTGAGTCACCGCCAATAATTCCGCGTGCTTGGGACTGTCGTGCCATGGCTCAGCAATATAGGGAGGAACATCGGGTCGATCATCAAAGTACGCCGCGTCAATCGCCTCAGGACTTGCTCCTGGCATGCGCACACCCATCAACCGGGCCTGCATCAAGGAGTTGTAAAAGTACCCACCGAAGTTTCCAAATGTTTCGGGAGGGTCCCCATAATCGCTTTCATCAAAGACTCCGAAAGTGACAAAACCATCTCTGCACCCGATCACAATTCCCGACTCCCAGCAAAAAGTCCAACCCAAAGGACTCACTGGATCGGCTAAGACATCCGCAGCATTGCCTCGTGTGTAACTGGGGAAACGCTTTGTGGGCGTTCGATCAATAATCCACTTGTCTGGCAACATATTTTCCCCTTTGACGCTGTGAAGAGGGTATCCGAAGGCGTTCAGGACGATGTAATTGGAAACGCTCCACATGATTTAGCCGATAAAATTAGGCAATCGACCCAGGCAAGATCATTCTCTTCTACAAATTCACTCCACTCGCCGATGCCGACGCTATTCGTTTATGGCAAAAGACTCTGTGCGAGGCTCTCGGATTACGCGGAAGAATCTTGCTTTCCAAAGATGGAATCAACGGAACCTTGGGGGGCCCGCTCAGTGCCGTCAAAAAATACATACGGGCGATGAAGGATTTTCCTGCATTCCGTGATGTGGAATACAAATGGTCAGAGGGAAAAGGTCACGAGTTCCCTCGCCTACAGATCCGTGTGCGCGACGAAATCGTCACCTTTGGAGTACCCCACGAGATCGTCGTTGATGACAACGGAATTGTCGGTGGCGGAGAGCATCTATCACCGCTGCAAGTCAATGAACTCGTGGCTCAGAGAGGTGACGAGGTTGTGTTCTTCGACGGACGCAATGAATACGAAGCACGAATCGGCAAATTCCGCAATGCCATTGTGCCCTCTGTGGACACCACACCCGAGTTCCTCAAGGTTTTGGAGAGTGGCATCTATGACCATCTCAAAAATCGCCCCATCGTCACCTACTGCACAGGTGGAATTCGTTGTGAGGTGTTGTCAATGTTGATGAAGAATCGTGGCTTCAACGAGGTGTATCAACTAGATGGTGGTGTCGTGCGATACGGCGAAAAATATAAAGACAGCGGACTGTGGGAAGGATCACTATACGTTTTCGACCACCGCTTCAAAGTCGATTTTAGCAAGGATGCAAAAGTTCTCGGCACCTGCCATATCTGCGCTCAACCGACAAACGAATACCACAACTGCTCCGACCTCACCTGTCGAGTGCGAACGCTCATCTGTCCGCCTTGTGTCAATGAGATCGACGAAATATTTTGTGCGGTCTGCCTACCAAGCAAAAAATAAAACTCTGACCCGCATGTGAACTCAAGATAAAAAGTCAATAATTTTTTGACGGGCATCCACAGTCTCTGCGGCATCAATCATGATCACCGGCCAGATATGTGGCATGTTGTCCACCACATGTAGATCGACCGCCACGCCAGATAGTCGAGCCTTATCGGCAAAATTCACAGCGTCATCAAGTAGAACTTCGGATGCGCTGGCAAATATCACTACCTTGGGAACTCGTGAGAAGTCTCCGTACGCCGGCGAGGCCAAGGGATCTGTTGTCCCATAGGTACCAAGGTACGCAGTGGCGGCCTGCTCGGCCGACTCCCGCGAGAACATCGTGTCTGTGGAGGCATTTTTCTCATAGCTCGCTGCGGTCGCCGCAAGATCCAACCATGGTGAGAGTAGTACGAGACCAGCAGGCATCTGATGTTGACTGTCGCGTGCCGCAAGTGCCAACGAGAGCGCGAGACCACCACCGGCTGAGTCTCCCCCGACAAATACTTCGCCCTTACTCTGGATTTCTGTGTACACGCCAACAGCATCAACGAGTGCGGCTGGATACGGGTGCTCGGGTGCTAAGCGATAATCAGGTATCACCACTTGGCAATCAGCCTTCAGGGCAATGTCTGAGGCATAATTGAGCCACGTCCGCGTCCACCCCAGGCGAAAACCGCCACCGTGTAGATGCAGATAAGAAAACTTCGGCTGGGCAGAACCGACGATCAGACATTGAACCCCAGCGACACTCTCCTCACGAACCACAGCGCCCTCAATGAGGGGTGTCGCAAATCGCGAATTGTGGCGTCGCTCAATCAGAGAGTCATCGGCATCACTTCCCACTTGGAGATCTGGCAAATTCCAAAGATTGATATTGTTCATCCGAAATACACTCCCCCATTTGGACGCAGTACTTGACCCGTCATGAACTTTGATGCATCACTCATCAAGTACAACACAGTCAA
>JBAWVW010000036.1:0-17126 GCA_037147055.1 Actinomycetes bacterium | reverse complement strand
GCCGCAACCAATCACAGTTACGCCGTGGCTTTAGTGGCGATGGTGGCTTCTGTGATAGCCGCATTGCTCTATCTGCGGATCATGATCAGCATGTGGCTTAGCGATGCAGAAGTAGGCGACGAGAAGCGAGAGGCGATAGTGATTCCCGTGAGTACAGGCTTTGTGGTCGCTGTTTCAGCAGTGTTCACCCTGCTAGTTGGCGTGTGGCCAAGTTGGCTGATTGACGCTTCTCAAGCGGCCTTGCAACTCGCCAAGTAAAAAGTTTCGAACTACTACTGATTTCAGTGTTCGGGTCTCCCCAAAACTGCCGTACCCTCGTGACAGACTGAACTTATGTTTGATCCCCCCGCCTATTTGTCGCCTTCGTCGATTACAACATTTCGCGAATGCCCGATGAAATATAAGTTCTCAAAGATTGACAAGATCCAAGAACCACCAACCTGGTTTACTCATCTTGGTACTTTTGTCCACGAAGTACTTGAATATTTTTATCAACTGGAAGCGAGTGAGCGCACTGTGGATACCGTCCGCGCGACTGCTGCATCTCGTTGGAAAGAAAGTGACTGGGAGGCTCAGGTATCAGCACTGATCAAGCCGATGGGGAGCATCGCCGACTTCAAGAAAGCGGCCTTTGAATGCATGACCAATCTGTGGAGTATCGAAGATCCCCAACAAACAGAACTAACGGGTATGGAGCACGAGGTTCTGGCCAATATTGATGGTGTGGAACTGAAAGGGTACATAGATCGATTTATTATTGGTGATGATGGAAATGTGATCATCAGCGATTACAAAACTGGGGCAATCCCGAATCCGCGCTTCAAATCTGAAGATGACAAGTTCTTTCAGTTGCTGGTGTATGCCTTGATGTTGCAAGAGGCGGATCAGGAAGAAACATCAAAGCTTCAATTGCTGTATCTCAAGCACAGTGCCAATCATGAGATGACCGTAACTCCAGTCAGGTTGGCCGTTGCGCGCGGTGTCATTGTTGAAACAAAAGAACTCATTGATAAGGCCTGCGAAACCGGTGAATTTTCCTGCAATGTCTCAAAGTTGTGTGATTGGTGCTTCCACAAATCGTATTGCCCAGCGCACACTAAATAAAAGGCACATCAGGCGCAGGCAGCAACCAGAGCATCAAAGAGATTCTGTTGTTCGCTATCAGTCTCGGCTGAATCTTCTGGGTGCCATTGCACAGCCACAAGCCATGTGGCTTGAGTGCCTTCAAGCGCTTCGATAGTCCCGTCATCAGCACGACCAGTCACGTGCAGATTTTGTCCCAAGACATCGACGGCCTGATGATGCCAAGAATGACAATTTGTTGCCCGCTCAACTTGCATCGCCGAGGCAACGAGTGAATCGGGCGCTAGGTCAACGCCATGGTAGGTGGCCTTGTGACTTGGATCATCGAGGTCCTGAATCAGCGTGCCGCCGAAAGCCACATTGACAATCTGTAATCCGCGGCATATCGCTAACGTCGGGATATCCCGCAGTGCAGCCTGTCGTGCCACTTCTAACTCGACTCGGTCGTGATGTGCGTTGACACCGTAAACCGTTGACGATGAGATTTCTTGCCCATAACGAATGGGATCAATATCCCCACCGCCTTGTAGGACAATGCCGTCACACGAATCAAGTAAAGAGTCAATTCGCTCGGCGAGGTCGCTTATGGGAGGCAGCATCACGGGTATTCCTCCGGCGCGAGTGATGGCTTGTGAATAACTTTGCCCAGTCCCATAAGCCAGACCACGCGCGCCCTCAAGGCGAACAATTTCTCGGCCCACAATCAAGATGATCGGATGTCTCACAGGATCATTCTGTCAGCACTGCTAGCGGTAAAGATAGTCATATGTCTTCGTTACTAGATTCAGTGTCCTTCGCCAACGGTACCTCTATGCCCAATCGCTTGATGCTGGCGCCATTGACTAATCAGCAAAGTCACCCTGACGGGACTTTGTCAGATGAGGAACACCATTGGTTGACCATGAGGGCTAAAGGTGGATTCGGCTCAACGATGACATGTGCCGCCCAGGTTCATCCATTGGGGCAAGGTTTCGCCGGTCAACTCGCCTGTTCTGGGGATGAGCATTCCGCTGGTCTCTCGCGTCTCGCGAAGGATATTAAGAAAGAAAAAAGTTTTGCGATTGCCCAGTTGCATCATGCCGGAACGAAATCGCCGGCCGACCTCATCGGCACAGCGCCTTTGTGTCCATCGCCAGACTCATCTACTGGTGCTCGGGAGATGACGAATAATGAGGTGTACGAGGTGATCAATGCTTTTGTTGATGCAGCGGTCCGCTGTGAAAAAGTGGGATTTGAAGGCGTTGAACTTCATGGTGCCCATGGCTATTTGATTGGTCAGTTCTTATCACCCGAAATCAATCAGCGCAGCGATGAGTTCGGTGGAAGTCTTGACAATCGTGCAGGATTTTTGTTGGCCATTATTGACGGCATACGACGCGACTGTCGTTCAACTTTGAACTTGTCGGTACGGCTCTCGCCAGAACGTTTTGGTTTGAGGACCTCAGAGATGCTCGAACTTTATGGCTGGCTAGTTGATTCAAAGAAGATTGATTTCATCGACATGTCGATGTGGGATATTCGCAAAGATGCAGTTGATGAAGAGTTTGCTGGCAAGACCTTGATGGAATTATTTTCGGGAGCTCCACGCGGTACGACGCGACTGGGTGTGGCAGGCAAGATTTATTCGGCTGCTGACGCGCAGTGGGCAGTGGATAATGGAGCCGACTTTGCAATCATTGGTCGAGCAGCGATTGCACATCATGATTTCGCCCGTCTAGCTTGCGCCGACCCGGAGTTCGCAATGCGACCCATGCCGATTCACCCCGATGATTTGCGTGCCGAAGGTTTATCGGATGGCTTCATTGAATACATGCGAGTATTCAAAGGCTTTGTCGCCGAAGCATAAAGGATAAAGGTTTAACGGTTGGAACCGTTGTGATTCTGGTGCTGGATAGTGCCATATATGGCACTATCCAGCACCAGAATCACAACGGGACGATGTCGTATCCGGCATCACGAACGGTGTTAATCAATAATTCAGCGTGTTCGGGTCCTCGTACTTCGAGCACTGCGTTAACTCCGGTTTCGCGAACGTGTAGGTCAACTCCATCGCGTACATGATCGATGTCAATCACACTGGCGCCAACTTCGGCAAAAATCGTCAGTAATTTGGCAAGCCCGCCTGGGCGATCGCTCACTTTGACAAACACAATCAGTCGACGACCAGCTTGTGTTTCAAATCGGCGAATGAGTCCGGGCACCACACCGAGATCAACATTTCCACCAGACAACACAACACACGTCGTGCCACTTCGCGATGGCGCGACACGTTCACTCAATAACGCTGACACGCCGACTGCTCCGCCACCTTCGACATATAACTTAGATCGCTCCATCAATAACACCATTGCGTCAGCGACTGCATCTTCGTCGACAACCACGATGTCATCAAGCCAATGTTCAATAAGTGGTCGCGTTATTTCTCCAGGTCGCTTGACTGCGATTCCATCGGCCAAGGTGAATACCGGGCCACTTGGCGTTATGCCGTTGGCGTATGGCGCGCAGGCTTCAATTTGAACACCGATAATCTTGATACTTGGGTCATGCTGTTTGAGAGCGATCGCCACCCCGCTTGCTAACCCACCTCCACCGAGGGGAATGATGACGCGTCGTAAGTTCGCTATGTCAGCAATAAGTTCGAGTCCGAGAGTGGCCTGACCCGCCACAACAACTACATCGTCATAGGGATGACAAAATTGCATACCTTTTTCGAGCGCTCGCTCTTTGGCACCAGCGACTGCTTCATCAAGTGAGTCTCCACCTTCAACGACTTGTGCTCCGTAAGCGCGACATGCGGCGATCTTGGCGATGGGGGCATTTTTTGGTACGAAGATTTCGCAAGGGATTCCGAAGTGGCGAGCGGCAAAGGCCAGAGACTGTCCATGATTTCCTGCGCTCCCAGCTGTCACGCCTGAACCGGCAAGTGCACCAAGTGATGACAACTTGCTCATCGCACCGCGGATTTTGAAGCTTCCCGTGCGCTGCATATTTTCAGCTTTGAGAACAATGTCGCCACCACTCAGTTCGCTGAGAGCGGCTGAGGCTGTGACTGGGGTGTGCTTGACGACTCCCAGTCCCGCCTCACGGGCTAGGGCAATGTCTTGCTCAGAAATCTTGGCGATTGTCATGCTTGCTTCACCATACTCACGTCACGGGTCATATCGTGATGAGGATGCGTGCGATTGTGATTGCCAATGCGGCGGATGCTGACTGTGGTTTTGTCGGGGAGAGGTTCCGTCATCACGGATTTGCCTTCACGGAGGCCCACCGCGAGCACCCTGAAGAATGGCCAGAACTTGAGGGTCACGATCTTATTTTGCTGCTGGGCTCTGAGTGGAGCGTGTATTGGGATGACATCTCGGACAACGTGGCGCGCGAAGCGGCGCTCATCCAACAGGCACATCAACGAGGAATCCCGATTTTTGGCATCTGTTTCGGGTCCCAAATGGTGGCTCATGCCCTCGGTGGACGGGTCTTTCGAGCGGAGCACCCAGAGGTCGGCTGGCACTCCGTGGAAACTGCATTACCCCAGGTCATAGCCTCAGGACCATGGCTTCAGTGGCATTTTGATGCCTTCCAGAAACCCCCAGGTTTCACCGAATTAGCGCATAGTGTGGCTGGGCCGCAGGCCATTTTTGGGGGTCGGACCTTCGCCACGCAGTTTCACCCTGAAGCCAACGAATCAATGCTGGCGCGCTGGACCTCGGCAATCGGAGTTGATGATCTGCAGGCGGTGGGTTTAACCCCTGAGGGAGTGATGGAGCAGACCCGACATTACGTGTCAGAGAGTCGCCGACATAGCGATCAAATTGTGGATTGGTTTTTGGAATCGACTGCTCTCGGCAGGTGATTTCTCTTGTCACATGCAGGGGAGAAGTTAGGAGTGATCCTTGCCCCCGTAGTAGCGTCTGAGCCGATGTCAGAGTTTTTACGGTCATACCTTGTTGTCTTTTGGTTCGGGCTAACCGCCCTCTTATTGGCATCCCTTTTGCTGGGCATATCTGTTCTGATTCGGCCAAATAAGCCCAATCGGGAAAAACTTTTGACCTATGAGAGTGGCGTTGATCCAGTTGGTGAAGGCTGGTCACAGAGCCAAATTCGTTACTACGTTTTCGCACTTTTGTTTGTGATTTTTGATGTTGAGGCCGTGTTTATTTTTCCGTGGGCCACCCAACTTGAGCGGTATGCAGGATTCGGTTTGACGGAGATGGGTGTTTTTGTCGGTGTTTTGTTATTGGGTCTGGTTTATGCCTGGCGCAAGGGAGTCCTTCGCTGGGTTTAATGGACAAGGAGTTGTATGGGTCTCGTTGACCGTGGGCGGCTGCCAAAGCCGCTGAATTCATTATTGAACTTGGGTCGCTCGTACTCCCTGTGGGTGTATCAGTGGGGCCTAGCGTGTTGCGCCATCGAGATGGGCGCTGCTTTTGCATCCCCGCGTTATGACGTGATGCGTCTGGGTGTTATTCCATTGCCTGCTAGCCCGCGCCAAGCTGACCTTGTTGTTATTTCCGGGACCGTGACCGACAAAATGGCACCGAGTATCAAGCGCCTCTATGAACAAATGCCCGAGCCCAAGTATGTGATTTCGATGGGTTCATGCGCTAACTGTGGCGGTCCGTATTGGGACAGTTATTCGGTGACCAAGGGGATTGACCAGATTATTCCGGTTGATGTTTATATTCCTGGTTGTCCACCCCGACCCGAAGCATTGCTTGAGGGCGTGGTGTTGCTGCAACAGCGTATTCTCAACGAAGATATGGGCGCGCGTTGGCGTGGCGAGGGTTATAAGCCGATCATTGTTGGCGAAACGAAGAAGTCGAAAAAAGCTGCTGCCAAGCGAGGTGAGTCCGTTGTCGTCAACTGAAACACCTATCGCCGAGATTCCAGGTGACACTTTGCGTGAGCGCATCGTTGAAGATCTTCGAACTCACATCGGCGCCGATCTGCTTGACAGTTTGCTGAAGCCTGGAGATGACCTGTGGGTACGAGTGAACACGAGTGCGTGGCGGCAAACAGGTGTTGCACTGCGCTCTATGGGTTTCGAGTACTTCTGCTTTTTGTCGGCTATCGACTGGATGCCATCGCCGTTCGGCAAGGGTGAAGATGACCCAACGGCACCGCCAGTTGAACGTGATGACACCGTGCGACAGGGTTATGCGGGTGGGGCAACACGGATGCAACTTTTGGCGCGTGTCGTTCATCCGAGTCTGCATGTTGGCGTGAACATCAAGTGTGATGTTTCAGATAGCGAACCAGTTGTTGAGTCATGGTCACCGATTTTCGCTGGTGCTAATTGGCATGAACGTGAGACTCATGAGATGTTCGGCATCGGTTTTGCTGGTCATCCTGATCTGCGCAATATGTATCTGCCGTCTGAATTTGAAGGTCATCCATTGCGTAAAGATTTTCCATTGCTGGCACGCATGGTCAAGCCGTGGCCAGGAATCATTGACGTAGAACCGATGCCTGGTGGCTCGGATGACGAGGAAGGCGAAGCAGAATGACTTCAACTGAATCCCTCATTGATCGCAAACAGTTGGCTTATATCGCCTCACAGGCGGCAGACGCGCGGCTGAATGTCGAACTTGAAACTGAGGGCATGACTCTCAACATCGGCCCTCAGCACCCTGCGACTCACGGAACCCTGCGGATCATTGCACACCTCGACGGTGAACAAGTTGTTTGGGCCGAACCCTCGTGCGGTTACATGCATCGCGGTTATGAAAAACTGACCGAAGTTCGCACATATCCACAAGTCACTTCATTGGTCAATCGCATTGACTGGTTGGGTAGTTTTGCTAACGAAGTGCCATTCATTTTGGCAGCCGAAAAGTTGATGGGTGTTGAAGCTCCGCCTCGTGCGCAGTGGATTCGTACCATCTTGTTTGAACTTTCGCGCATCGCTAACGTTTCTTTGTTCCTCGGAGATTTAGGTGTGCAGTTGGGAGCAGTGACTCCAGTATTCATGGCCTTCCGCGATCGTGAACACGTACTGAACCTCATCGAAGCAGCCACTGGAGGTCGCTTCCACCCGAACTTTGACCGCATTGGCGGATTGAAAGACGATCTCCCCGAGGGTTTTATTGACGAGACACGCGCCGTGATGAAGAAGTTGCGTAACTTCTGCACCGAGATGGAAGATCTTCTCTTCGGTAATGAAATTTTCCAGAGCCGTACTCGTGGTATCGGTGTGATTCCGAAAGATATCGCCATGCAATACGGACTGTCGGGAGCCAACCTACGCGCATGTGGTGTCGATTGGGATCTACGACGCGATCAGTCGTTACCGATGGCGTGGGACAAGGTGGATTGGAAAGTTTGGACTCACCCAGATGGCGACAGTTTTGCTCGTTGTTGGATTCGTCTCCAAGAAGTTCGTGAATCAACCTTGATCGTTGATCAATTGCTGAAGAACATTCCTTCTGGTCCAGTGATGGCCAAGGTCCCACGAATTATCAAAGTGCCTGAAGGCGAAGCATGGGTATCAACAGAGAATCCTCTCGGCGAGATGGGCTACTACGTTGTCAGTAAGGGTGATCTTGGACCGTTCCGAACAAAGATCCGTTCTGCGAGTTTCAACAACATCTCCATCGTGCCGTGGGTGCTTAAGGGTGTCTATGTTCCCGACATCATTACCATTTTGGCCTCGTTGTACTTCATCCTTGGTGACATTGACCGATGAGTGCTCTGTTCGCTGCTGATGTTCCGTACTGGGTGCAGTCTTTGCTACGCGTCCTTGGCGGCGTTGTGGCAGTGTTGCTGCCCGCTGGCGCAATCGTCTATCTCTACTTGTTCAAGATGATGTCTTTCATGCAGAGTCGTCTCGGGCCCATGGAGGCTGGCCCATACGGTTCAATGCAGTTGTTCGCCGAAGTCGGCAAGTGGCTACAAAAAGAAGACATCACTCCAGAGCGGGCTGATCGCGTGATTTTCAAAATTGCACCGTTGGTCGTTCTTGCCAGCACTTTCTTGTTAGTAGCAGTCGTTCCGTTTGGCCCCGACGCCTGGTTCACCAACTTTGAGGCTGGCGTGTTTTACATGCTGGCGGTTTCGTCCGTCAGTGTGCTTGGCATCCTGATTGCTGGCTGGTCAAGTGCCAACAAGTATTCGCTACTTGGTGGTTTGCGCGCTGCTGGTCAGTTGATCGCCTACGAACTGCCGATGGTGTTGGCGGTCATCGGTGTCATCATCCAAGCTGGCACCATGAACCTGCAAGGCATCGTGCTGGCGCAGAACACCGGTGAAATGTTTGGTTGGAACGGATTAGGAAATCCATACATCCTGACGCAGTTCACTGGTTTCATTATCTTCATGATCGCGGTCCAGGCTGAACTCACCCAGACGCCGTTTGACATGCCGATTGCCGAATCAGAACTGGTGTCGGGTTACATGACCGAGTATTCCGGTTTTCGTTTCTTGACATTCTTCATTGCCGAATTCGCTACTGCTGGTGTTTTCTCTTTCATTGCGTCGGTTCTTTTCCTTGGCGGCTGGGGCGTCCCATTTGCTTGGTTCGGCTGGACTGACATTGACAGTGTTGACAACTGGATGAATGTCGTGGGTCCGCTGATTATGTTCGGCAAAATGATGTTGCTTTCATTTGTGATTATGTGGGTACGTTTTAGTTATCCGCGATTCCGCGAAGACCAACTGCAGCGTTTTGCTTGGAAGGTTCTCGTCCCTATTTCATTGGTGAACATTCTGGTCACCGCGATCTTGAAGGTGGCCCTCTAATGCCCAAGATCCCTGGTCTACTCAAAGGTCTCGGCGTCACGCTGAACACTCTCAAGCGCACCGCCCTTGATGGTGCTAACACCGTGCAGTATCCCCACGAAAAAGAAGCGCCCCCGTTGCGTGCCCGTGGTGTTATTGCGTTGCACGAAGATAACTGCACATCGTGCATGTTGTGTGTTCGGTCTTGTCCCGACTGGTGCATTTACATCGAGGGTCACAAAGAATTAGCGCCACCACGTCGCGCAGGCGGCAAGCCGCGACAGGTCAACAAACTTGACCGGTTTGATATCGACTACGCGTTATGCATGTATTGCGGAATCTGTGTTGAAGTGTGTCCGTTTGATGCTCTCTTTTGGAGCCCAGAGTACGAATATAGTGAACCCAATCTTGCTGACTTGTTGCATGACAAGGTGAAGTTGGGTGAATGGATGGCCACGGTTCCTGAGGCTCCCGCCTATGAAGTTGGCGCCGATAAGAAGGGCAAGAAGTAATGATTGCTGCTGATCTTTTGGTGGCCCAAAATGTGGGATTTGGCATCATTTCATTACTGATGATCATCGGTGCCGTGCGAGTTGTGACAGTGAGCAACGTGGTGCACGCCGCACTCTGGCTGGTCATTGTTCTATCAGGTGCCGCTGCTCAGTATTTGTTGCTCTCCGCAGAATTTGTGGCGATTACTCAAGTGTTGGTGTACGTCGGAGCAGTGATGGTGTTGTTCTTGTTCGGAACGATGCTCACACGTGCTCGCATCGGTGCTGAATCAGATCTTAATAATAAAAACTGGTTTCTCGGTATTCCCGTCGCTCTTTTGATGTTGGGCGTGATGTCGTATGTCATCATTGACGGTTTCGGCAGTGAGCGCCTGATCAAAAACTCGGGTGATATGCAACCCATTCCTGTCCAGGTCATCAGTGATGACATCTTTGGACCGTACCTCTTGCCGTTTTGGGCATTGTCGTTTGTTTTACTCGTCGCCGTCATCGGCGCCATCGTGCTGGCGCGGAAAGACTAGGGGCCCGATCATGTTGACTACTCAGTTCCTCTTACTTGGAGCAGTTCTTTTTTGCATCGGTGTGTATGGCGTGTTGGCTCGCAAAAACGCTGTCATGGTGTTGATGTCTATCGAACTCATTTTGAACTCGGTGAATATCAACTTGTTGGCGTTTTCGGTTCGTCATGGTTCAGTTGATGGCAACACTTTCGCCCTATATGTCATTGCGATCGCTGCTGCTGAAGTGGGCGTTGGCTTGGCCATGGTTTTGTTGATCTATCGCAACCGACGCACTATTGCGCTCGATGACTTGTCAGAAATGAAGGGCTAACCGATGTCGGATCATGATATGACCGGAATGGTTGTGGCCTCATCAGGATGGTTCTTGGAACACGCGTGGTTGATACCAGTGATTCCGGCCATCGCTTTTGTTTTGATTATTTTCTTCGGCAAAAAAATGCCGATGAAAGGCAGCGAACTTGGCGTGCTGTCAATGTTGTCATCACTTGTTCTCTCGGGTGGAGCCGCATGGCAGTGGATTCAGCGCGTGAACAGCGTCGTTGACGGTGCTCACGAGGCAGTCGTAGAAGGCGCACATCACGCCGCTCCATATGTGCAGCCAGTGATTCACGAATGGACCTGGTGGCAAAGTGGGGGATTCCATTTTGGCATCGGCCAGCACATCGATGGTTTGGCGTTGACTCTGCTGGTCGTCGTAGCGTTCATTTCCAGCCTTGTACAGATTTACTCTCTTGAATATTTGCGCGGAGATCGTCGTTACACGCACTTCTTTGCTGCCCTAACATTGTTCTCTGCTGGCATGTTGTGCATGGTCCTCGCCCCCAACATGGTGCAGTTGATTCTTGGTTGGGAAATCATGGGGCTGTGTTCGTTCATGCTCATCGGTCACTGGTGGGAAGAAGAAGCCAACTCACGTGCTGCTCTCAAGGCTTTCTTTACGGTGCGTGTTGGTGATATGGGTCTCTTGATCGGCACGGCGATTCTGTTCTTCTCGGCTAATAACTGGACACAAAAGAATCTTGGTGTTTCGGGCTTCAATATCAGCGGCCTGTCAGCATGGGCAATGTCTGGTGAGGCCAGTCACAGTGCCTTGACATGGGGTGCGGTGGCATTGTTTGTTGCTTGCATCGGTAAGAGTGGTCAGTTCCCGCTGCACACGTGGCTCCCAGACGCCATGGCGGGTCCCACTCCCGTGAGTTCGCTGTTGCATTCCAGCACGATGGTCGTCGCCGGCGTGTTCTTGGTCGCTCGTCTCTATCCAGTTTTTTGGGAGGGCATGAAGATTGGTGACACCAATATCAACTTCATCGTTCTCATCGGCGGTATCACGATCGTGGTTGCCGCCTTACTTGCTTTCGTGCAACATGACATTAAGAAAGTTCTCGCGTACTCCACGGTTTCGCAGTTGGGTTACATGATGATGGGCTTGGGCGCTGGTGCGTGGTTGCCAGCCGTGTTCCATATCTTCACTCATGCTTTCTTTAAGGCCTGTTTGTTCTTATCGGCCGGTTCGGTCAGTCACTCTGGCTCGCACCACTCTTTTGACATGAAAAAAGATATGGGTGGTCTGGCTAAAAAGATGCCAATCACAGCGACCACATGGATCATCTCAACGCTGGCGCTTGCTGGCGTATTCCCATTGGCCGGTTTCTTTTCTAAAGATGAAATCATCGACAATGTTGGTCACAATGGATACAACGCGTTCATGATTGTCGGTCTCACGGGAGCATTCCTCACTGCGGCATACATGACCCGCGCAACATACTTGACATTCTTCGGTGAAGCTCGTGGCGCCGCGGCTGGCATTCATCATGATGCGCATGCCGTTGTAGATACCCATACTTCTCATGACACGCATGTTGCTGTTGATTCTCACGATGCGCACGCCGATCAAGGTCCCCACGAGAGTCCAAAACTGATCACGGTTCCGCTGATGATTTTGGCTGCCTTGGCTTTAACCGCTGGCTTGTCTAATGCCACGCCTTTTGGTGAATCATGGGAACGCTTCAAGAAATACGTTGAACCTGGCTCAGAGTACGTCATGGTCGGCGCTGAGATGGGGGCAACATCGGATGCCAAAGTCGTTGTGACGACGCCGAATATGCCATCCGAAGCGGCCGTGGTTGAAGAAGGTTGTGCGGTCGTTGCTCCAGAAGCGGGAATGGTGTGCTATTTCCCAACCATTCACCATGCTCCGTTCAAGTGGTCGAAGGCTGCATTGTCGTTGATTATTGTGGCTCTCGGTCTGGTCTCAAGTTGGTTGTTCTGTGTGCAGTACTACACACGTCGTAATAGGCGTCTCATTGGTCTGACAGAGCGCAACAAGGTTCTGCGAAGTGGCTACACGTTCCTGTGGAATAAGTACTACCTCGATGAGTTGTACGAAAAAGTCATCGTGCACTCCATTGCTCACCCGATTGCCAAAGCGGTTTATTGGGTGAACCAAAACATTCTTGATGGCATCGTCAATGGTGCTGGCAAGGTCTCACGCCGGGTAGCCGGTTGGGTATACCGAAATATCGATCAACGCGTCGTCGACGGCGCAGTGAACGGCTCGGGCGCCGCTGCCCGGGGTACGGGCGGAGCATTGCGTCCCGTGCAGTCGGGCAAGGTCAATCAATACGGAGCGCTGTTGTTTTCTGCGGCAGCCATCGGCGCTCTCATACTCGTCATCATCAACACCTGAGGAGGAATACGGCATGGACGTACTCCGTGAATCAAACTGGGTGCTCAGCGTAGGCACTTTCTTGCCGCTAGTCGGCGTGATCGTGATGCTGTTCATCCCTAAAGCAGACGAACAACTTCATAAGTTGGTTGCTCTCGTCACCGCGCTAGCAACTCTTGGCGTGGGCTTTTTCACACTGACCCAATTCGACTTTAGTCAATCCGGAAAACTGCAGTTTTTTGCTGAGACCGAATGGATCAAAGTCATCTCCAGTAACTACACAATTGGCTTGGATGGTTTGAGCCTTCCGCTCTACTTCTTGTCCATGGTGGTCACAGTTTTGGTGATGGTTTATTCGTGGAACCATATTCCCTCGCCTGGAAATGCCAAGGCATTCTTGATTCTGATGCTGATCTTGCAGACAGGCATGGCAGGAACATTCGTTGCTCAAGATTTGATCTTGTTCTTCGTGTTCTTTGAACTTGTATTGTTGCCGATGTACTTCATGATTGGTGTGTGGGGTGGCGAAGATCGCCAATACGCATCGCTGAAGTTCTTCCTGTACACCATGTTCGGCTCGGCATTGATGCTGGTTGGATTCATCGCTTTGTTTTATAAGGTGCGAGGCGTACTACCCGAAGGCGTCGAACCATCGTTCTCAATTCCGCAACTTGCCCAATATGGCGGATTGATCGGCCGTTCGGCGCAGATCTGGATCTTCGGCGGAATGTTTATCGGGTTTGCCGTCAAAGTACCGATGTTCCCATTCCACACTTGGTTACCCGATGCGCATACACAAGCACCGACGCAAGGCTCTGTGATTCTGGCAGCAATCTTGCTGAAACTTGGCACCTACGGGTTTGTGCGTATTGCAATTCCGATCCTTCCAGTAGCGGCCAAAGAGTGGGCTCCGTGGATTGGTTTGCTTGCAGTCATCGGAATTATTTATGGAGCACTCGGATGTTTGGCACAAACCGATATGAAGCGCTTAATTGCCTTCTCATCAGTCGCCCACATGGGTTTTGTGATGCTCGGTATTTCAACGTTGACTCCGATGGGCTTTAACGCTGCCATCTTTGGAATGGTGGCTCACGGTCTCATCACGGGCATGTTGTTCTTCGTGGCCGGCAGTGTCAAAGAGCGTTATCACACTTTGGAGATCGCTCGTTTGGGAGGCATGCTCAAGCAGATGCCACGTCTTGGTTGGATCCTTGGCTTCTGTGCTATGGCTTCACTCGGCCTTCCTGGATTGGCGGGCTTCTGGGGCGAATTCCCAGCAATTCTCTCGGCATATTCACCTGCAGCTGGTCTCTCAGAGGTCACTTTCCGGGTGTACATGGTGATCGCCGCTCTCGGTACGGTTTTGGCTGCGGCGTACTTGCTGTGGTTGTTCCAGCGCATCGCTTTTGGTGAGCCGAAGCCAGAATTCGCAGGGGGATCTCACGATGACCACGGACACGGTGAGCACAGTCATGACGATCATGGCAGCGACATTCACGATGTCAATATTTTCGAATGGATTGCTTGGACACCGTTTTTGTTGGCCATCGTTGTCTTCGGCGTTTATCCGCAGTTGATGTTCAAAATTATTGATCCAGCCGTGCAGGTCGCTTTGAAGGCCTTCGGAGGCTGATTCGTGCTGTATTCGATTCTCGCTCAGATGCCATGGAAGTCACCATCGGTTGACTACCACGCCATCGCGCCCGAGATCATCTTGGCTGGCGGCATCTGTCTGATCATCCTTGTGGATCTGTTCACCAGTGAAACAAAAAAATGGATCACGGCAAGCCTCACTGGCTTTGTGATGCTCGGTGCCCTCCTTCCAGTTCTCACTTTGGCGGTCAGTGACATCAATGTGCGATCACTATTTGACGGTCGCTATGTGGTTGACGAATTTGCGTTGACGTTGAAAGCATTGTTCTTGATCGCCGGCTATGTGGTGGTACTGCTCTCGCAGAATCATGTTGAAGAAGGGGATTACTACCAAGGCGAGTACTACACCTTGCTCCTCACATCAGTTGCTGGCATGGTGATGATGGCTTCAAGTCGCGACCTCGTCAGCATTTTCGTATCGTTGGAAATGTTGAGTATTCCTGGCTACATGTTGGCAGCTTGGCGTAAACGAGATCGCAAGAGCAATGAGGCTGGGATCAAGTATTACCTTCTCGGTGTTTTCGCTTCAGCCATCATGTTGTACGGCATGAGTTTGCTGTATGGAGTAACCAATAGCACTTTGCTCAGCGATATTGGTCGTGAATTGACTATCAAGGGTCAATTCGGTGGCGTTCAAGCGTTAGCAATCACCTTCACTTTGGTTGGTTTCGCATTCAAGGTTTCTGCTGTTCCATTTCATTCGTGGGCTCCTGATACATACGAAGGAGCGCCTCTTCCCGTGACCGCGTTTCTTTCAGTGGCAAGTAAAGCGGCCGGATTTGTGGCGTTGGTGACTTTGATTTATGTGGGCTTCCCACAGGCTCAAGATGTATGGCAACCGTTCCTATGGGTGTTAGCGGCGATCACGATGACTGTCGGCAACCTATTGGCCTTGCGCCAAACGAACATCGTGCGCATGTTGGCTTACTCAAGCATCAGCCAAGGTGGTTTCATCTTGATGCCTCTGGCAGTTGCCGGTACAGGCGATGCCGCTGGACCAGCTTTGAAATCGGTGGTTGTCTACCTCATTGTGTACGCAGCAATGAACCTCGGTATGTTCGCCGTAGTCATCGCCGCCTCGCGGACGACTCGTAGTGGTGAGATCAGTAGCTTTGGAGGATTGTTTTCTTATGCTCCAGGTCTTGGAGTCTTGATGACGATATTCTTGGCATCGTTGGCTGGTATCCCGCCACTCGGCGGATGGATCGCCAAGTTCACTGCCTTCCGCGCCGTTCTTGAAGCTGGCGGTAACTGGGGCTACGCACTCGCTGTCATTGGTGCCGTGAACTCTGTCGTCGCCTTTGGTTACTACGGCAGCATCATGCGTGAGATTTGGATGAAGCCCGCGCCACATGGTGAAAGTTCAGCAGTCAAAACTCCGAGTTCGTTGATAGCAGCGATGGTTATTACCACGACAGCAACCATCGTGTTCGGTGTCTTGCCTGGTGCAGTCTTGCGTTTCGGCGATCTTGCCGGCCTCACTGGTGCTTTCGGCCGCTGAGCACATCGGCAGTGTCATCGACACTGCGGAGAACCAAGAGTTTCGTTTTGACCGCTTTATGGATGAGGCCCTCTATGGGCCGGCAGGCTTTTATACATCTGGCGTCGGTCGTGCAGGTCGTCGTGGTGATTTCATCACCTCCCCCGAAATAGGTCCACTCTTTGGCACAGTGATAGGGCGCGCACTTGATGCATGGTGGATTGCAATGGGAAGTCCCGGTGATTTCCGTGTCTTTGATGTTGGATGTGGTCCAGGCGGATTGGCGAGATCAATTATCGCTGCACAACCACAATGTCTCGGCGGTGATTCATCACGTTACGTGTGCGTAGAAATTGGTGAGTCACAATGGGCGACTCATCCAGTTGGTGTGACGTCCATGAAGGCATTGCCGACAGGCATCCTCAATGGAATTGTACTGGCCAATGAATTGCTGGACAATCTTCCTTTTCGTTTACTTGTCAACGATGGTGAGTGGCGTGAGGCTTGGGTGACACATCGAGATGGATCATTGAGTGAGGTATTACATTCGCTGCTCGATCAGCCAAATTTTGATCTACCAACTAAAGCAACTCTTGGCGCTCGCATTCCTTGGCAGCAATCGGCGGTCGAGTGGGTCAAGGATGTCATAGATCGACTCAATGGACGATTGGTTGTTATTGATTATTCGGTGGTGTTGACCAGTGAACTCTCCCAGCGACCGTGGCGCGATTGGTTACGAACATATGCGGGTCACGAAAAGGGAATGCACTATCTACGTGACGTTGGTTTACAAGACATCACCAATGATGTGTGCATCGACCAGATCATTGCGACGTGTGGGCAACCAGATTCTGTGCGCTCGCAATCACAGTTCTTACAATTGTGGGGCATTGATGAATTAGTTGAAGAGGGAAAGCGAATTTGGAATGAAGAATCAGCGCGGCCAGGGTTGCAGGCGATGAAAATGCGCAGTCGAATTAGTGAAGCTGAAGCACTTCTAGATCCGACAGGGGTTGGCATTTTTACCGTGATGGAGTGGGCTAAGTTACAGGGATGATAACCGTTGAGGGTTTAACCAAAAAGTACGGTTCAACGATTGCAGTTGACTCTCTTTCTTTTACCGTGAAGCCCGGACGTGTGACAGGGTTTCTTGGGCCAAACGGTTCGGGAAAGAGCACGACAATGCGCTGCATGATCGGCCTTGATCGCGTGCACTCGGGGACCGCCCTCTTTGACGGAAAGCCGTATCGAGAACTCAAGAAACCACTTCATGAAGTGGGCACCTTACTCGATGCCGGAAACGCCCATTCAGGTCGAACCGCTCGTAATCATTTGCGATGGTTGGCAATGAGCAATGGAATGTCGTCTAAACGTGTTGATGAAGTTCTTGAACTCGTGGGTTTAATGGATGTCGCCAAAAAACGTGTTGGTCAATTCTCATTAGGAATGAAGCAACGCCTCGGATTAGCGGCGGTGATGTTGGGGGATCCAAAAGTCGT
>JBAWVW010000035.1:0-17130 GCA_037147055.1 Actinomycetes bacterium | reverse complement strand
CGCGCCGTGCCGCCATTCTCGGTACTTGTTCTCAATGATGATGGTGATGAAGTTCCTGCCAATACCGAGGGTCGACTGTTTTTTAAAGATGCCACAGGG
Organism: Actinomycetes bacterium; assembly: GCA_037147055.1. Lineage (GTDB taxonomy): Bacteria > Actinomycetota > Acidimicrobiia > Acidimicrobiales > Ilumatobacteraceae > Casp-actino8. Next base: position 17,031 of record JBAWVW010000035.1, on the reverse strand, counting down.
CGCGGCGTCATCTACCCAAATGATGCAGAAAAAACAAAGGCAGCAAATATTTCTCCAGGAGTTTTCACACTCGGTGAAATCGGATATGTGAATGAAGCGGGTTACGTCTACATCACCGATCGTTTCAGTGACATGGTTGTGTCGGGTGGAGTCAATATCTACCCAGCTGAAGCCGAACAAGTTCTTGTCCAGCACCCAGGTCTATTAGATGTGGCTTGTATCGGGGTACCTCATCATGAAATGGGGGAGGAACTGAAGGCCCTGGCGATTCCTCGTGACGTGGAGAATCCACCGGATGCCAAAGAAGTATTGGCTTTCTGCCGAGAGCGTTTGAGTCACTTCAAATGTCCAAGGACGATTGAATTTGTTGATGACCTCGGGCGTAACACGATGGGGAAAATCAATAAGCGAAAACTTCGCGCCCCCTACTGGGAGAAATAAAAGGAGACATATGTCTGAGCCCGTGTTGTTGATTGATCATCCAGCGCCGAAGGTTCGGCGTTTCACTTTAAATCGTCCGGAGAAGCGCAATGCCCTGAACGATGATTTGCGCGGGGCTTTGTTTGATGCACTACGTGATGGCGACAAGGCTCGTGATGTATCAGTGATGATTATTCGCGGTGCAGGGTCGGCATTTTGTGCTGGTTACGATTTGGGCTCGCCAAACAGTGATGTTGAACGGTCGATTTCACGCGCTGATGGCTGGTGGTCACGGCATGTTGTCAATAATTGGTTTGAAATGTGGGATATGAGTACCCCGATCATCGCTCAGGTACATGGCTATTGCTTGGCAGGAGGGACAGAACTAGCGACTGCCTGTGATTTGGTCTACGTAGCACAGGATGCAAAAATTGGCTATCCGCCTGTTCGCCTGATGTCTCCACCCGATATGCAGTGGCAAACATGGTTAATGGGTTTGCGCCAGGGAATGGAAGCTTTATTAACAGGTGACTCCATGAGTGGGGTTGACGCCGTGACTCATGGTTTTGCGAATCGGGCTCATCCAGTTGACGAGCTCGATGACGCAGTGCTGGCAATGGCCCAACGAATTGCCAAGGTGCCGGCTGATCTTTTAGCTCTGAATAAGCGGGCTGCGCACAGAGCGATGGACGTCATGGGGATACGTGCTGGTATTCGCGCCACGGCTGAGATCCAAGCGTTGGGATTCCATCAGAAATCTTCTTTGGAGTACATGCAATCTTTTGTCACTAAGGGTGTCACTGCTGCATTAAGTGAGCGTGACGCGGCCTTTGGTGATTACCGCGAGGAAAACAAGGAAACCTGAGATATTCCGTTAAAGAATGGTAGTTCTGGCTACTTTGTGGCAATATTGTTGGTTGTTAGTGAACAATTCACTTTGGCTTAACAAGGAGCATCTCATGAAAAGGAAGCAACAAGGTCTTATTGCGGGACTGGCGGTGTTGGGTCTGTTGGCCGCAGCATGCAGTAGCGACAGCAAGAGTTCGGTCACTGACGCACCAGTCGTCACTGACGCACCAGCGGTCACTGACGCACCAGCGGTCACTGACGCACCAAATGCTGATGGCGATTTGGTCCAGTGGGCGCTTGATTACACCGAGGGCACTGCCGGCATGGCCAGTGGAGACTCAATCAAGATCGGTTATGTCAACCAAGAGGATTACTTCCCAGAAAACACAATCGGTGTCAACGCCGCAGTTGAGTTCATTAACAATGAACTCGGAGGCGCTGCTGGCCATCCGCTCGAAATTGTGCCTTGCAACATTGCAGTCGCAGAAGATGGCGCTAAGTGTGGCACCGAGTTTGCCAATAATGCCGATATCGCCGCTGTCCTCACCGGAACAATTCTGGTGGGCAATAAGGAACTTTACGATGCCTTGAATACCAAGAAGCCAGTGATCATTGGCAACGGTGTCACAGCTGACGACTTCACCACGCCTGCGGGCCAAGCCTTTACTGCTGGTTCACCTGGAGTAGTCGCGGGAATGGCAGGATTTGTCGTCAGCCAACTCGGCGATGTGAAGAACGTCGCCATCATTGCTGGCAACAATGCTGCAGGAATCGCTGGTGCCGACCTTTTGTTCAAGCCTGTTATTGAAAAAGCGGGAATCGCTTACACCTTCGTTGGTGTTGATGACACAGCCACCGCTGCTGACGTTGCATCCGCAATGACCGCCGTAGGTGCTGAAAAGGCCGACGTCGTCGTACTCATCGTGACCCTTCAGCAGTGCATCAATGTCTACGATGCCAGCAAAGCGCTAGGCATCGACCCAGTTATCGTTGCTACTGGATTGTGCTTCGGTACACCGATGACGGACCATCTAGCAGAAGCCGGTGATAGTGGGACTGTCCCGAATAATTGGTACTTCGGTGGATATGGATACAGCTATTTCCAGCCAGACTACGAAAGTGGCATGCAGACCTACCTGAATAAAGTGCAGCAGTACGGTGTGCCAGCTCCTGGCGCAGCAAACCTTGAGTACACCGGCTTTGCTGGACCTGAGTTTGCGAACATCATGACTCTTGCAAAGTTCCTCAATCAACTCGGACCTGACGCTTTGGATTTCGCCAGTATTGACGGCAAAATTCGCGGCTTCAAGGGTCCAATGATGATTCAGGCTGGTCCTTTGGATTGCGGCAAGCAGGTTATTCTTGGCTTACCGATATTCATCTCGGTCTGTGGATCGCAAATGGGAATCCAGCAATACAAAGACGGTAAGTGGTTGAGCATTGCTGACGCTCTCAATGGCAAGCCCATTGACGCCACTAAAGTCTGATTGCCGGCCAAATAAAACTTTGTGAATATTAAAAATTGGTTGTCGGAGCGTCTCAACTTGAGGCGCTCCGACAAACTAGCTTCCGAGACTGTTCATTCCGTTCCACGTCTGACCCGAAACTTTCGAACAGCGTTCTTGATTGTTTCGTCAGCCGTTGTTCTGTGGGCCGTGATAGATCCTCAGACGCGGACGAACTTCGTATCTGGATCGGGTATCGCCCAAGGAGCTTTGATTGCTGCGATCGCCCTGGGTGTCGTTCTCACCTATCGCGGTTCTGGAATCGTCAATTTCTCGAATAGCGCCGTTGCCATGTATGTGGCGTATGTCTACGCCGTATTACGTAGCGAGGGTGACCTTTTCCTGCCTCCCTTGCCGAATCCTTTAGCGCCGATTGAAGGCATCCTTCACTTATTTCAAGAGAGAGCACAATGGACTGATCTTCCAGATTGGCCAACGCGCATTAATTTTGGAACTGAGATGGGCTTCTTGCCGGCGTTACTGCTGTCACTTATCTTCGCCCTGCTCCTTGGATTGACGTTACATCTTTTAATTTTTCAGCGACTCCGACACAGCCCTCCTTTGGCGAAGGTCGTGGCATCAATTGGCCTATTTCTCTTCTTGCCAGCGGTCATCGTGCGCCGGTTCACTATTCAACCCTTTCCTGTTCGATCGATGCCCTTCTTTGCGAGCGATGCCAAACCTCTACAACTGCCATTCGGTATTTCAATGGGCGCTGATGCTTTGACTATTGCTCTGCTGGTCTTGGTTCTTACTGTCGTCCTGTGGTTTGTCTTTCAGAAGTCACGATTTGGAATGTCCACGCGAGCAGCCAGCGAGAACGAAAAAGGAGCAATCCTTTTAGGGTTTTCGCCTGATTTTTTGGCCGGAGCAAACTGGGTTCTATCCACCCTCATCACCGGCCTTCTGGGAATTTTCGCGGCCACAATCCAGAGGTCGATTGATCCCGGCGTCCTGCCAGCGCTCATTATTCCTGCTCTCACGGCTGCTTTGGTCGGCGGTTTTACTTCGTTTGGTTGGACCTCGTTTGCCGCCCTGTTGCTGGGTATGCAATTTGGGTTAGTTAAATATCTGGAAATCAACCATAAATGGTTTCCCAAGTCAGGCGGCTCCGCGATTCCTGGGGCGGAACGTTTAATTCCTTTTATCGTTATTGTTTTAGTTTTGTACTTGCGAGGGCATCGCTTGCCTGTTCGAGGGGCCCTGACTAGCGGACGACTACCCTTTTCTCCGACTCCTTCCAAGTTGGCAAGGCGTTATGTCGCCCCTGGATTCATTTTTGGAACAGTTGTACTCGGGCTTTTTGTTTTAACGCCACCATTTCGTCTCGCGTTATCAAACTCTCTAGTCGGAATTATCATCTGTCTGTCGATTGTCGTGGTGACTGGATATGTCGGGCAGATCTCCTTGGCGCAGCTCTCTTTTGCCGGTATTTCGGCATTTCTGGTTTCTAAGATGACCGTTGAGTCGCCGATAAGAATCCCAATTTTTTTCACGCAATATCACCTGACCGTGATTCCAAAGATGCCCTTTCCCTTCCCGATTTTAATCGGTGGATTAGTGGCGATGGTGGCTGGAATCCTCGTGGCTATTCCTGCGTTGCGTGTGCGGGGAGTGAATCTAGCAATAGTCACTTTGGCATTCGCCATAGCGGTGGACAAGGTTTTGTTTAGTAATAAATCGGTCAATGGAGGGTTCATTGGGGCCAAGGTGGATACACCGAATGCCATTGTCAGCGCACGGGATGTGCAATTTAAATTTCTCGGTCTAAAAGCAGGTGATGGACTGCAACCCAACCCGATGACAGCAATGTTTTGTTTAGCCATAGTCGTCGTGCTGTGTTATTTGGTCGCGAACCTTCGTGTCTCAGCGACTGGTCGAAGAATGTTAGCCACACGAAATAACGAACGTGCTGCCGCCGCGGCAGGTGTGAATGTCGCTGGCATCAAGATTCTGGCCTTCGCCATTTCAGCATTTATTGCCGGTGTGGGTGGAGCAGTTATTGCATATCGTTCGGGTGGAGTGACAACCGACAAGTTTGCTTTTGTGCAATCGCTTACTTTTATGGCCTTTGCGTACATTGGTGGCATCTCTAGCGTGTCTGGTGCGATTGCCGGAGGGATGCTCGTTTCGGGCGGAATATTTTTCACCTTCTTGTCCAACATCTTGCATGTGCCGAGCGAATTCACTCTGATTTTGGGTGGGCTAGGCCTCATTTTTGCTGCGATTCAAAACCCTGAAGGTCTTGCGGGAAGCAGTCGTGTGTTGAAATTTCGGCGGACTGACTCCTTGACTGCGGAAAAGGTTGGGGTGGGTCAAGTAGAGTCTGTCTCGGGGATGAAAGTGGGGGTGGACAGTTGAATCTTTTAACCACGTCAGGAATGTCAGTGACATTCGGTGGCCTGCGTGCTGTGAACAATGTTGATATCGCAGTTGAGCAAGGCAAGCTAGTCGGTTTGATCGGTCCTAATGGAGCGGGAAAGACGACCTTCATTGACGGCATCACAGGCTTTGTGCCGACAACAGGGCTCATCGAATTCAAAGGTAATGAGATTAACTCGCTGCCCGTTCACAGTCGGGCTCGATTGGGTCTCGGTCGAACGTGGCAATCCCTTGAACTTTTTGATGACTTAACTGTTGAGGAGAATATCCAAGTAGCCGCCGAACGCCAGACGGCTAAAAGTTTTTTAGCAGATTTAGTTCGTCCTGGGCGAAAGCGCGACCATAGCGGTGTTGATTTCGCTTTTGAAGTTTTGGGAATTGGTGATCTTGCAAAGAAGTTTCCTAACGAAATCAGCCAGGGTCAGCGCAAATTAGTGTCTGCCGCACGAGCGCTCGCAGGTCGCCCCGAATTGATCTGCATGGATGAGCCCGCAGCAGGTCTTGATACGAGCGAGTCACAAGAACTTGGCGGTCGACTGCGCAAGATTATTGACGCAGGTTTGACGATCTTTCTTGTTGATCATGACATGGGACTTGTTCTGGATGTTTGTGACTACATCTATGTCATTGAGTTCGGGATCAAAATCGCTGAGGGAACCCCCGAACAGATCAAAAATGATCCGAAGGTTATTGAGGCATATCTAGGAAGTAGCGCAACAGAGGGAAGTCACTGATGTCCGTTTTGCTGGAGATTGAAAATCTGAATACGGGCTATAACGGTGTCTCAGTTGTGCGAGGTTTAAATCTTCAGGTCAACGAAGGTGAAGTTGTCGCTCTGCTTGGTCCAAACGGTGCTGGCAAAACGACAACTTTGTTGACGACTTCGGGTTTGGTGCCCATCATTTCGGGCGACATTAAGGTCTTTGGTCAATCCATTAAAGGTCGTCGTCCACACATGATCGCGCGTGAAGGTCTCGCTCATGTGCCCGAGGGGCGTTCGCTGTTTTATCAATTGACAGTTGCCGAGAACTTGCGTTTAGGTGCGGCGAAGGGCTCAGCCGATGTAAAGAAAGCGCTCAATTATTTCCCGGCTCTTGAGCCGATCCTTGACCGTCGCGCCGGATTGTTGTCAGGCGGAGAACAACAAATGTTGGCGATGGCCCGTGCCCTGACAGTGAACCCGAAGCTACTCATGGTCGATGAAATGAGCCTCGGTCTAGCACCGATTATTGTGGAGCGCCTCTTGCCGATTTTGCGGCAGATTGCTGCTGATACGGGTGCAGGAGTCCTGCTTGTTGAGCAACACGTGCACATGGCTCTGCAAGTTGCCGACCGCGCCTACGTCTTGAGCCATGGCGAGTTGGTTCTCGAAGGGGATGCTGCCGAGATCAACAAGGATCGCAGTCTGATTCAAGCCAGTTATCTTGGTGGCGCTAAATAGTTAAGCGCTAGGTAATTGCTTTAAGTACGTCTGCATATCAAAGTAGTCACGCCACAGCGTGATCTTGCCGTCAACGACTTCCCAGACACCAGTCACGGGCATCTCGAGCCAGCCAAAAGGCATGTGGAATTTGTCGGTGCGTTCGTTAAAGACGTAGTTGCCAGTTGCGGCCTCTCGATGAACTGGCCAGGCAACTTCGCTACAACCTTCAATCATTGGCTTAAGCATTGTTGATATGGCCTCGGGTCCGAAAACTTTACCCATCGGCACATTGTCGTATTCACAGTGATCGCTGACAAGAGCGACTGCAGCGTCAACGTTACGGTTTTCAAGTGCCTGAATAAATGCGTTGACAGTTTCTAGAGGAGTCATTTTTATTCCTTAGGTGGTTCGGGAGATATCACAGGTTCGCGGCTCCACAGTATGTCAAAGTCTCGTGCCACATCAAGAACTTGGAATGCGCGCCCCATACCCACAAAGAAGCCGATACTCACTGTGAGTTCAAGAAGTTCCGTATCTGAGAACAGGGATTGCAAACGCTTCCACAATTCATCGTCTACTGCGGTGTGATCAATGGCGAAACGCTCGGCATACTCTGCGGCGAGACGTTCGCGGTCAGAAAAATCTGGGTGATCGTGGTAATGCTGTACAGAATTGTACGCCTCGTCTGTCAATCCTTGCTGCATCGCCGATGCAGCACGAGTATTCAGTCAAACAACGCATTGATTCAGTTGAGCGATTCTCATCCGTGCGACTTCTCGTTCGCGCACGCTCAAACTTGACTTGGTATAAACAGCTTCACTGAGAGCGTGCATGCCGGCACCGATATCTGGTGCCAGTTTCCACATGCGATGGGCTTCAAGGCCTTGACCCTCTGGAACATTAATACGTGCCATGACTTCTCTCCTTAGCTTTGGACTCAGTGATTGATATGTTCGGCTACTGCGATGCGTACTGGGATGGCGCTTTGAACGACCATTCCATTGATGCGGTCGTATCCCTTATCCACTGAGACTAAGCGACTCGTAGGTGATCCGATATCACGAACTTTCTCATCGGTCAGAGATGATCCACCCCACGAGTGAGCCATGGAAATGACTCCCCGACGAACATCGGGGGCGGCCTCCACTAAGCCGTGTACTGATGCTCGGGGAGAGAAAATCTCGATCAGGTCACCTTCCACCAATTGATGATCAAGCATGTCTTGCGGGTTCATGTAGGCCGAGTTACTCGTACCTTTCGCTCCCAAAACAGACAAACTCGAACCGTAAGAATTAAGAACATGCTTCAAGCGACGGCTGACAAGTCGGAAGGGGTATAGAGACGGGTCAACTCCGAGTACCGCGGCGCTGTCACCCTCAACTTGCACTTCACCTAATTCAGCAACGATGTCATCGGGTGCAACGGTGAACTTGGCGGTACAGGTTGGATCCGCAGCAGAAACAATCATCGCCTTATCGGGATGCACAACTCTACGGTTTGCTCGCACTTCATCCATCGGCATGCGTGAACCAGCGTAAGCAAGATCGATCATCGCATCATCGCTAGGTCGCTCATCCATTGGGGTGTCGCCGCCAGGAAGTGGCAGTGGGTAACCGAGGCGTTTTGAAAGTTCCCAAAACACTTCCCATTCATTGAGCACATCGCCCGCACGCTCTGTAATGGCATCGGTGTAGTTGGTATATGGAGCGCGGAACCAGCGATCCATGAGGTGGGGGACATCGGCTCGCTCTAAGGACAACGTTGGTGCGATGACATAGTCTGCAAATTCAGCGGTTGCCGACATGCGATGATCGACGACCACGAGAAGTTCAAGGTCCTTCATTGCAGCAACTGTGAGTTCCTGATCGGGCCACGCCACGACAGGGTTGCCTCCACTGACAATCAGGGCGCGAACCTGTCCTTCGCCTGGAGTTAAAATTTCTTCAGCCAATGTCGTTGTCAACATTTCGCCGCGAATACCGCGCAGGTTACGCATCCGCGATGGTGCTCCGGTTGCAGGTGTTCGAGCCGCATGAACCTGCGCCCGACGTGGGGTTTCTGGATATAAGAAGTAACCGCTCTCGAGCGAATCTCCCTCGCGATTAACGCGTCCACAGATCGTATTCAGGGCTATGGAAAGATGTTCGGTGAGACTTGAGTGTGGGGCCATACTCGGCCCAGTACCCGTGCCGCTTGTGCCACGTTGAGCGGTGGCAAACATTCGTGCTGCGGCAACGATGTCGTCGGCGGGCACATCGCAACGCGTGGAAACGTAATCAAGAGTGAATGTAGAGACCGCATCGGCAAGTTGCGCTAGGTCAGAAACCCACAAGTCGCAGAACTCGTGATCGAAAAGGCCTTCGTCAATGACGACTTTCAAGATGCCAGCCATCAAGGTTGGATCCTCACCCGGTTTGGGGGCGAGATGAATATCTGCCTGTGTTGCAAACTCAGTGCGACGAGGATCAATAACAATAAGTTTCATGCCCCGATTTTTTGCTTCGCGCAAAACCACATATGGGTTGGTGCCTTGCAGACCACCGACTGGTGAAAAACTTGAGACCATTGGGTTGTAGCCAATCGCCAGCAATACATCAGCGTTGCTGAAATCTTGATAGCCGGCTTCCCAGATGCCGACACGAAAGGGTGCAGTGCTTTTAGCGGGTTGATCAATCGTCACTGAGGTGTAAAAAGACGGTGAGTCAAAACCTTGATGAAAGGCGCGAGCAGCCGGCACCGCCAGCGAATTCTGATACCCGCCGGTACCTGTATATGAGGCAACCGAGCGCGGACCGTAGGTGTCAATGATCCGACGTAATTGCGTAGCGATCTCATCCATAGCCTGAGATGAGGAGAGCTCTTCAAATGTGCCGTCAGGACGCCGACGTAATGATTTCAGCAAACGTTGAGGGTGAGTCATCTGCTCGGGAATCTGTCGCCCTTTGATACATGTGTAGCCAGCGAAAATTGGATCCTCAGGAACTCCTCTGATGGCAACTGCCTGACCACCTTGTAGATCGACTTCAATCGGGCAACTGGCATGACAGAAACGGCAAAATGTGAGATGAGTAGAAATATCATCCGTTGATAAGTCATCCGTAGCGTTCAATGAATTGTCTAGCGACACTTTTTGCCCCTTTTCCGTTGAACCTTGTCCCCACGGCTCTGTTTATAAACTAATCGCTGGATTAGTTTATAAACAGACCAGAGGTCGATTTACTTTCCGAAACGAGACAAGTTATGAGCAATGAGCCCGAGACCTTCGTCATTGATGATTTAATCCATCGCCGTCAAGGAGCGATCGCCTGTCCATATCCGATCTTTGCTGGTCTGCGAGAGACCGACGGACTTGTTTTCAATCAGGACTTGGGGGCATGGATCATCACGCGTTATGACGATGTGCGTTCGATTTTGCGGGATACTGAGCGCTTCTCCAGCCTCAATCCGACGGGCCCGCAGGCGGCGGGAGAGGCCCTGATGAAGGGAATCATGGAGTTGATGCAGGACCCTGAGATGGCAGCGGTTCTTGATTCATCAGCCATGAGCCGAGGTCGAGTTGCGGTGTTGTTGAACGCCGATCCACCTGATCATCGCCGTCAGCGCAAGTTAGTGAATCCTGCATTTCGTCCAGACCGTATTCGAGCTATGGAGCCAGCGATCACGGAGGTCGCAACTCGACTCTTGGTAGATGTTCAAGCGGATCTTGCCAAAACTGGACAGGTGAATATCGTTGAGCGTTTCACCGTTGGACTTCCGATGACCATCATTGCCTTGGCGCTCGGTGTCGTCGGTGAGGATTTGGCGACCTTTAAGAAGTGGTCAAATGACATCGTGATGCCCGTTGGTAATCATTCGCCGTCCACCGAGCAGGTCAAAGGTTTCTTATTGTCGACGAAACAATTCGCTGAATACTTCTTGGCTCAAATCGCCCAGCGTCAGGCAGTGCCCACGAATGACCTGTTGTCGGATATTGCTAACGCCGACATTGATGGGGAGAAACTAACTGACGATGAGCAGTTGGGCATGTTGCAACAATTTCTTGTTGCCGGTAACGAAACAACGACCAATCTGATTACCAACATGATTCGTTGTTTGGCGCAAGATTCTGAACTTCAAGAACGCGTACGGCGAGAACCCGCACTGATTGATGGTCTGATTGAAGAGATGTTGCGCTTTGAGGCTCCTGTTGGGGGCTTATTCCGTCAGACCAAAGTTGATGTTGAGATTGCCGGGACGCCAATCCCGGCGGGTGACCATTTATGGCTAGTTTTTGCCTCGGCTAACCGAGACGGTTGCAAATTCGCCGATCCCGACCAAGTTGACCCCGAAAGATTGAATGTCAAGGAACACTTGGCCTTTGGCAACGGGGAGCATTTCTGCCCAGGGGCGGGACTGGCGCGAAGTGAGGCCCGCATAGCAATCCAACTGATTTTGGAAACTCTTGAGCCCTTTTCGCTGGCGCCGGATAACGATTTTCACTATGGCGACTCCTTTGTTCTACGCGGACTCACGGGATTAAATATCTCAACTTGGGGGTAATGACCCTCGGCGTAGCGTCAGAAGTAACCAATCGGTTAGTTTCTAGGGAGAGATGTTGGTCGCACAGACTTGCACAGGGGAGGGACCGAAAATGGCTGATCGCTGGATAACCGATAGGGCGCCGAGTAAGCGTTGGCCGCATTACACCCGAGCCAATGCCGGCGAAGTCCTCAGCGTTTCGGCCAGTCCTCTGAGCCAGCAATTCTGCTGGGAAAATGGCATCTTGCTTGGTTGGCGTGACGGTTATGTACGGGGAGGGAATTACACCCTTGACGAGTTCACCAATGGCGAACCTGAAGTGTGTGGCTTTTTCGCCGGCTATTTCTACATCAACTTGGCCAATGTGCGAATGCAGGCCGTGCGCAGTCCGCTACTCACTGTCGAGCAACTAGATCTTGCCTTCTTCGGGGATCATCCTGAAGTCCCGCCCTATGAGGCGCATCCGCTTGATGAACGTCCAGAAATGGCAGAAGGAATCTTGGCTCACCTCGGATGGGTGATGACCAATACCTCAATTCCTGAAGTCGATGCCGAAAAGCAGATGACTATTGAGTTGCGTCGGGGTCGCCCGGACTTAGCAACATTGAGCGATGCTGGACTTCTCACACGTGCCCGCATGTTGCAGCCATTGCTTCGTAAATTATTTGATAGTCATACCCCTCCTTCATCTGACTCAGCCATCGCGCCCGGAATTTTGGGTGCCATTTGTGCAGCGATTGGTGAACCAGAAACTGCGATGAAGTTGTTGGCAGGCATTGGAGATGTTGACTCGGCTGAACCTAGTTATCGGATGTGGGATTTGTCGCGTATCGTGAATGCTTCTGCCGCAGTCAGCAAAGAGTTCAATGCTGGCTTGACCGGTCTCGTTGATCGTCTGTCGTCTTCAACCGATAGTGAAGTAAAACATTTCCAAGCACAGTTCGAGCAGTTCCTCGTTGAATTTGGATCGCGCGGTCCCAATGAGTGGGAGATCAGTGCTGACACATGGGAGACAAAGCCGGCCTACGCCATTGCGGTCATCGATCGTATTCGTCTGCAGAAAGATGGCGAGTCGCCAACTATTCGCAATGCCCGCAAGGCTCAAGAGCGTCAGGCTTTGACTCAAGATGTGCGCGACAAGGTTCGCCCACTCGGCGATGAGTTGGCCGGACAATTGGAAGGTGCGTTGACCGCCAGTTCACAAATGGCAATCCGCGAGCGGACCAAGACCAATATCATTCGCGCGTTACACGAAGTTCGTATGGCGTTTCGCGAATTGGGTCTGCGACGCGCAGCACAAGGTACTTTGAAGGATCCACATCACGTGTTTGCTTTGCTTGACTCTGAACTTGATGAATTCTTGTTCAATCCAACATCGTTGACGGACGTTCTCGCCCAGCGCCATGCGCAATGGCAAGCCCTACAACTTCTTGAGCCACCTTTCTTCATCAAGAACGGCATCGTGCCCCCGCTCAGTGAATACAAAAAGAAGGGTCAGTCCACGGCAGCCCGTGCTCAAGTTGGTGACGTTGTTCAGGGAGTCCCTGGATGCACTGGTCAATATGTTGGGCGCGCACGAGTCATTCTTGATCCCACGGAACCGGGCGACCTTGAGCCTGGCGATATCTTGATCGCTCCGAATACCGATCCCGCATGGACGCCGTTGTTCATGTCCTGTGGAGCAGTCGTCGTCAATGTAGGAGCGGCTATTAGCCACGCCATCATCGTGAGTCGCGAACTTGGTCTTCCATGCGTTGTGTCGGCTACCGATGCCACCGTGCGAATCATCGATGGTTCATTGATTGAAGTCAACGGTGATAATGGAGCCGTCACGATTTTGGAAGTGCCAGCATGAGTCATCCTTTTAGATTTGGTCTGCAGGCGTATGCCCCAGAGTCAGGCAAGCAATGGCGAGAACTGGCGCGCAAAGCAGAGTCGACCGGCTTTTCTTCTTTCCATCTTGCTGATCACATCATTGGTCCTGGACCTGCTCTGGCGGCGACTGGTCACCCCGTGCAAACTGTGGCAGCGATTCCAGCAATGGCAGTGGCAGCCGAGGCTACGAGCACCATCAAGGTGGGTTGTCGCGTTCTTTGCGTCGACTATCGCAATCCAGTGATGCTGGCCAAAGAAGTTGCCACCCTTGACTTTTTTTCCGAAGGGCGACTTGAACTTGGTTTAGGCGCTGGCTGGTTGCAAGGTGAATATGAAGCTGTCGGAATTCCTTTTGATCGTGCGGGAGTGCGGCTGGACCGTTTTGAGGAAGTTATTGGTTTGCTCCGCGCTTCTTTCGCCGAAGGTGAACTGAATATCGACACAACTCACGTCCACGCTGTGGGATTCGAAGCCGTGCCCAAGCCCTTCACTAAATCAGGGCCGCCAATCATGATCGGTGGGGGAGCACAACGCATTTTGACTATTGCAGGTCGTGAAGCCGACATCGTCAGCCTCAACTTCAACAACTCCTCAGGCAAGTTGGGTGCCGAAGGTATCGGCTCGTCAACGGCGGAACACACGGATCAGAAAATCCAGTGGATTCGCAATGGAGCCGGCGAGCGTTTTGATCAGATTGAAATTGAAATCGCCGCCTACTTCACGGTGGTCACTCCAGATGGTGCAGGCACACGTGCCAAGATGGCGCCAATGTTTGGAATGACTCCTGAGGTTTTTGCCGAGCATCCCAATGTGCTGATTGGTTCAGTGGATGAAATCTGTGATCGCATTGTTGAGCGGCGTGAACGGTTTGGTATTAGTTACACAAGTTTCGGTGCATCCGTCATGGATTCAGTGATTCCAGTCGTTGAACGACTTTCAGGTAAATAAATTCAATGTGAGCGGAGAACATCATGACCATCGACATCAGTACCTTTAACCCATTTGATCCCACGACGCAGCAGTGCCCTTATCCGCACTACGCCCAAATGCGTGCCGACTCAGCGGTGCACCCAGTGCCGAGCATCGGTGTTCACCTAGTGACGAAACATGATTTGGTGATGACAGTGTTGCGTGACCCGCAGACGTATTCATCGTTGTTTGGTGGCTCAGGTATGCCATTGAGTTCAGCGGACCGTGAAAAGTTCGCCGATGTGATGGCTGCTGGTTACCCACGTGTACCGACCATGCTGACTGCTGATCAACCCGACCACACCCGCTATCGACGCCTTGTGGCGCGCGCTTTTCACCCCAAGGTGATCGCCGAGATGGAACCAATCATTCGTGAAATCACCGTTGGTTTGATTGATTCGTGGATTGATAAGGGTCGCATCGAATTCGTCAAGGAGTTTGGTGTCCCTTTGCCCGTGCGGGTCATTGCCAAGGCATTGAATGTGCCTGATGATCGTCTGGCAGATTTTAAGCGTTGGTCTGATGATTCGATTGCGGGTATCGGGACAAACATCACGATTGAACAACGCATTCAGGCTGAATATGGCGTCAACGAATTTCAGCATTATTTTGCTGAGCAGATCAATCTGCGTCGCACTGAACCACAGGATGACTTGTTGACTAATTTGCTCAACGCAGCGATTGATGACGATGATCCTGAAGTGACGGATAAGCGTCAACTTGATATGGCTGAAATGTTGAGCATTGTGCAGCAATTGTTGGTGGCTGGAAATGAAACCACCACTAAGACATTGACGGAGATGATTCGTTTACTGGCAGAGAATCCTGCCGAATGGGAAAAACTCAAGGCCGATCCATCACGTGCTGAAAAAGTCGTTGAAGAAACGCTCCGTTTGTCAACGCCAACTCAGGGCATGTGGCGCATTCTTACCAAGGACACTGAACTCGGTGGGGTACAACTGACTAAGGGCCAGCGAATCATCATTGTTTTTGCCTCCGCTAATCGTGATGAGGCCTTGTATGACGATCCAGATGGCTTCAACCCCGACCGTGAGCACTTACGCGAGAATTTGGCCTTTGGTAAGGGAATTCATTTCTGTTTGGGCGCCAATCTCTCGCGACTTGAGGGCAAGGTTGCTGCTGAAGAACTCTCCAAGCGCATTGACACAATCACTCTGTCAGACTCAAACAAATACGAGTACTTCCCGAGCTTTATGTTGCGCGGTTTGACGAATCTTGAGGTTGAATTCACTGCTGCGACTGGTACGCCTCGATGAGTGGAGAACTAGCCGGGAAAATCGCCGTGGTGACTGGTTCAAGTCGTGGCATTGGACGAGGAACTGCGATCGCTTTGGCGGAAAAGGGTGCCACCGTGTACATCACGGGGCGCAGTGCCGGAAGTGGACCACTGACGATTGACACCACGGTGAAGATGGTCAATGATGCGGGCGGCAAGGGTGTCGCAGTGCAGGTTGATCATGGCGATGATGCGCAGATCGCTGCTCTCTTTGCACGAATCAAAGACGAAGTCGGCAAGATCGATGTGTTGGTCAACAATGTCTACAAGATTCCCGATCCTCCCGCCTGGGGCGGTGGCTTTTGGGATCATCCGATCAGCATTTGGGACGATCAAGTAGGAATTGGGCTGAGGGCTCACTATGTGGCTTCGTGGCATGCTGCGCCACTGCTGTTCGCCGCTGGTGCAGGAGGCTCAATTATGAATGTCTCCTCGCCTGGAGGAAGTTCATATCACTTCAGTTCGTCCTATGGTGCCGGCAAAGCGGGTCTCAATCGACTCAGTGCCGATATGGCTTTGGAGCTCAAGCCCAAGGGAATTGCTTGTTGTTCTATTTATCCAGGCTCCGTGGCAACCGAATTTATTCAGGCAGTCTCAGGTGACCGTGGCATGGACCTCACCGCGGCGCAGACCACTCTTGGTGTTGGTCGCGCAATTGCTGCTTTGGTGGTGGCGCCCGATCTCATGGAACGTTCGGGTTCCATTCAATGGATTGAAGATTTGTCCGAGGAGTTTGACACTCGAGATGAAAATGGCAATAGGGCTGTGAAGTACAAAACTCGTTCGTGATTTTTTTAGAACTCTAATTGCAAGTGATCAACGCCGCGGATGGTCAGACGATCGCGCCAAGTGATGTCACCCACAGCATGCATATTCGGAAATCTTGCAACCATTGATCCGACAGCGATTTCGGCTTCTAACTTTGCCAAACTCGCACCCAAGCAATAGTGAATGCCGCCAGCGAAAGCGAGATGACGATTGGAGTTAGCGCGATCGAGTTGGAGAATATGTGGATCCGTGAAGATTGCTGGATCATGGTTCCCGGCACCCAAGAGCGTCGTCACGATTGTTCCTGGTTGTACTGTGACCGGCCCATGTAATGCCTGATAAGTCACGGGCACGATGGGAACGCGAACTGTCTGCTGGACTGGTCCGTCAAAGCGCAAAAGCTCATCAACGGCACGGTATCCAATGCTCGGATTGTTGTGCCAGAGAGATAACTGGTCGGGGAAGCGCAGCAAAGCATTGATGGAATTGCCAATCAGATTGACGGTCGTCTCGTGACCAGCGATGTACAGCAGAACGACGAAAGAGATCAGTTCATCAAGACCCAAATTGTCCCCTTCGTCTTCAACGGCGATCAGGGCCGACAGCAGATCATCGCCCGGATGAGAGCGTCGATCTTCAATGATCGTGAACAAATAGGGGATCATTTCGTTTAAAGCCCCATCAGTTCGATCGAGGTCTTCAAGAGTTGACGTTGGTTCCAAAGAGAGAGTGATCAGTTGACCCCATTCGCGCAATTCATCGGAACGATCTGTGGGCATCGCCAATAGATCTGAGATCACTTGGAAAGGGATCGGAAAGGCCATCTCGTCAACGAGTTCCATGCCGCCATTTTTTGCGGCCTTATCCAAAACGTCATCGACCAACTGTTGAATTCGTGGGCGCAATCGGTCAATCGAAGTTGGAGTAAATGCTTTGCTCACCAGTCGACGTAGGCGCGTGTGATCTGGGGGATCAAGGTTGAGAATTGTTTTCGCTCCCTCACGACCTTTTCGGCGTTCGCGTTT
>JBAWVW010000034.1:0-17995 GCA_037147055.1 Actinomycetes bacterium | reverse complement strand
TCAATCTCAGTTCGCCAGCAATAGTTGACATTGACCCTGTCATTGGTCGCCCATAAATAGGGTTACTGTGCATACATACTGCGAAAGAGGTATTTTTATGTCATTTGTGCAATGTTCTGGTTTGAAGAAGACGTACTCGGTCGGCGGTGACGAGGTAAAGGCCCTTGATGATGTGTCGTTGAACATTGAGCAAGGTGATTTCATTGCGATCTGTGGACCATCAGGATCTGGGAAGTCGACCCTAGCAAATGTCATTGGCGGTTTAGATCAGCCTGATGAGGGAAGTGTGTTGGTTGACGGAGTCGATCTTGCACAAGCGAAAGACAATGCTTTGAGCGAATATCGAAATAAGAAGATCGGATTCGTATTTCAATCTTTCAATCTGCAACCGCACGAAACTGCGCTCGAAAATGTCATTGCTCCGTTAACGGTGGCTGGTGTTGGCAAGAAGAAAGATCGTCGCCAACGTGGGATGAAAGCCCTTGAACGTATGGGCCTGGCCGATCGAGCCAAACATAAGCCAACCCAATTGTCGGGTGGTCAGCGTCAGCGAGTGGCGATAGCACGTGCTTTGGTTAACGATCCGCAGATCATCATCGCCGATGAACCAACCGGCAACCTTGATTCTTCCCGAGGGGCCGATGTCATCAGTGAACTCAAACGATTGAACGCAGAAGGCATCACGTTGATCATCATCACTCACGATGTCAACGTTGCCGCACAAGCCTCAAGGATCATCGAAATCAAAGACGGAAAAATTCGCGAAAGTGCTGGCACAAAATGAATTTTATTGATCAGTTCCGCACGGGTTTGCGAAATCTAAGTCGGCAGAAACTGCGAACATCACTTACAATTTTCGCAATTGTTATTGGTGCAGTCAGCGTGACGGTGATGTTGTCACTCATAACTAGTACTAAGAGTTTCTTGGTCTCATCAGCAGAGAAAATTGGAATGGATACGCGAGTCATTGTGACTGGTACTCCGGGTTTGAGTTATCGAGAATCTCAATGGACTTGGCCAGATGGCTCTGGAAAAAAGATTGATGCTGATGTGCTCGCGGCGATTGAAAAATTGGACAATGTCAAGTCGGCGACGCTGTATATCAACGTGCAAATGTTTGAGAGTTACACAGTTGACGATCAAGAACTCACAATGAAGAACGTCAACATTGAGGGCTATACGCCAAATGGGTCGATCAAACACATCATGGTCGCTGGTAGCGAGCTGTCTGATAGTTCAGATGGTTCTGGAATTCTGATCAGTTCAGATTTAGCGAGCGATCTCGGGTTTAAAGGCGATGAGGGTGCACTTATAGGTAAAGAAATTTCGTTGCGCTACCGCAAAGATATGGGGCCGGCAAATGCGCCTCGAGCCGATGAAGTTGCAAAAATTATTGGCATCACGGCGTCAGACGGCGGAAGCATTTTGAGTGTTGACCTTAATTGGGCAGTTGCATTTCAGACAATGCCGAATCAACAGAACAATCAGAACGGGCAAAACACTCAGAACGACCAGAACACTCAGATGCAAAATGAAAGTCAGATTGATCGCAATGGGTATTCGTCAATCTGGATTAGGGTAAATGAGAAGCAAAATGTGGGTGGCGTGCTCAGCGAGATCAAGCAATTAGGTTTCGGTGCCGCCGCTGGAAAAGAAGAAATTGATTCTCAAGCAACCGCATTTACAATTATCGGTGCAATTCTTGGTGGTATAGGGGCTATTGCGTTGCTCGTGGCCGCCATTGGTGTCATCAACACGATGGTCATGGCAACTCTTGAGCGCACCCGTGAAATCGGAATTATGCGTGCCATCGGCGCAACTAAGAAAACCATCAGAAGACTGTTCAGGGTTGAAGCAGGTGTCCTTGGTTTTACTGGGGGACTGTTCGGCGTATTGCTTTCTTATGGTTTTGCCGTAGGGCTCAATCAAATATTGAATCGACAACTTGCCGACTCGGGTATCACTGATCGCAACATTGTGAGTATCTCGCCGCAGATTGCACTGGCTGTCTTATTCATCACCACGATGATTGGCATGCTTGCTGGAAGTCTGCCAGCGCGCCGTGCCGCCAACATGGACCCAGTCGAGGCGTTGCGTTACGAGTAGTTGGCCTTTGGTTGGCGACGTGCAGCAGGGGTTGCCCTACGTTTTGAGTGATTCGTGGTCGCTGGCCCTTGCGGCAGGTGACACAGTTTTTGATGTTTGGTTTTGATGAACCATGGGGCAGATGGGTTCGTGTACGTCAATTTCTTCGGGGTCGTTAGTGGCAGTTGAATCATCGACAAAAAGCTGATCAATTTTTAGGTGACAAGCACACAAGTGGCTAACGGCTTTCCCCTCAGCGGCTAGTCACTTTTTGTTGCTATCTGTCTTGCCGATAAACAACAGTCTGGTCAGTTTCACCCTCTGAGATTGGAGACGTCAATGTAGAAACTTTGGGCACCACGACTTGCGCCACCGCCGAGGTCAACGCCGACAGCGGTAAGTCCCACTGAAACGATATTCCCCGACCCAGTCAAGGTGAACCGACGACCAGATGGCGCGGCCGCAAGTTCGGCAAAACATTTTCCGAAGTCAAATGTGATGTCAATAACGTTGTCACTGCTTGCAGCAGAGTCACCTGAAGTATCTGTCAAAGGCCATAGGTTAATATTATATTGAGCCTCTCCAGTGTCGTAGGTGCGAGAGATGCCAGTCGGAAGGGATACGTAAGCTCCGTTAGAAATGGAACTGCAGCCGGTCTCTCTTTGCGGACCGGCAGCGACCAAGGCCTCACCCTCGTTTGAACCAAAGATCAGTCCGTAACGCAGACCGCCCATATCCATAAAGGCTGATGTTTCGCCAGCCGCTGCGACACTTTGTCGCTGGGGGCGCCAGAAAGAAAGGTCCATAATGCCGTTCTCATCAATCACAATCGGGTTAGCCCTCGTGCCCAGGGGAGCCTCATAATTGATGGCAATGCCGTTGACTGATTTGATAGCAGGTACGGTGATAAAAAATCCGCCTAATGAGACGGGCATTTCGGTGATGGCCCCGCCCACAGCTGAACGTAATTTCAGAATATATGGATCGCCCGCTATGACTTTGCTCAGGGTCCCTGCGCCAGTTCTCGGTTGCATCGCTCCAGCCCACCCATAATTGCCTCCAACAACACTGCGCACTAAACCGTTAAATACGCCGGTTCCAGTAACTGCGGTGGCTTCAAAGTTGGCATCAAAGAGGGCGCCGGGAACGGTTCGCCATAGTGGAGAAGATTCACAGCCAGCACCCGAGTTGAATTCAGTGCAGTAAAGATTGTTGTAACCAGTCGCCAGTTGCTGACTCGGAGCGCCCCCAATAGCGGTTGCACTTTCAGAGTTGGCGCAGTACGCAACTGAACCACAATCGACCCAAACGGCGTCGTAACTTTGTGCTACCTGCGACGTGAAGTTGAGGAAGAAATTGATGCCGAAAGTATTTTCACCACCAACAGCCGCCTCAATTCCGGTGATCAGTTCCTCTGGCGTTAAAGAACCGATATTTGCGTTCAGTGCTGTGGTCATTGAAAGAAACAATGTGGACCACGGGGTAAATTTCTGCGACTCGTAGCTTTTAGTCGAGGTGTCCGCGATGTCTAGCACCTTGTCGCCGTCATCATCAGCGTCAAGTGCATTGATGATTCCATCTGAATCGCAGTCAGCACCAAGGGTTTGGTCGGCTGTCCCACAAGTGACACCAGCGAGAGGCAAGACGGAAAACAGAGCTGCGCTTGATCTTTTGACTAGCCCGCGTGTTCCAGCACCCGCGGGTTTGAAGTTCGTATTTCCGGTGAGTACCTTGCCAAATTTAGCGGTACCCAAGGTGAGATTACTTTGGCCATAACCGGTTTTTAACTCGATGTTTTTTATGTCAAGGGTTTTGGTGGCGTCGGCGATCACATTGACGGAGTATTTGTTGGTTGAGGTTTTGAAACTCACTGGGCCGAGATACTTGCCGCCAGCACCGATCAGGTGAACAGAGTAGGCGTATTTCCCAGCACTGTTTTTAAAGCTGGCCGGAAGGGCGATGGTTTTCGTGCCACTCAAGTCAGCGGTGGTGATCTTTTTGCGGACTGCAGTTTTGGGGCCAACAATGAGAACTTCCTTCACGGACGACTTATTGGTGCCAGTAATCTTCATTTTCACCTGGGTAGGTGCAACTGCTGAGGCGGTCAAGACCGGCAAAGCGAGAAATGACGCCAGTAAGCCGAGGAGTAAAAGTACATGCGTGGTCTTCTTTGACATTTTTCGCTCAGTTTCTACTATGTGTGGATCCGCTCCTAAAAGTAATTTGGGGTGAACCCAATGTCAAGGGAACCTCCCTTAAACGAGTTATGGTAGGTATCAATAGGTAAGTCTTCGAACGAAAAGGATTGGTCATGGCCAACAAAGAGCAAAAAGCAAAGCCCAGTGGTAAGCGTGAAGCGCAGTTAACCCTCAAAGAAAAGCGCGCTAAGAAAGCCGAAAAAAAGAAGAGCTGATTAGACCCTCGCTGGTCGGCTGAAACGACGTCGGCCGCGTTGGAATGCACCAGCAATACCCTCGGGGTTTTGTACGGCGGTAATCACTAATCCGGCCGCTCCCACCAATACTTGCCAGCGACCGAAGTCGACTCCGAGTGAAGCCCAGCCTTTGTTAATGAGTTTGAAACCAATCCCGTCCGCTGCAAGGAAGCCAGCAATCAGGGCTCCGGTGACGCTGCTGATGCCGCCTAGATATGTAAAAGCCAACAGTGTCAGTGACGCAAAGAAACTGAACGAAATATCTGAGATCGAACCAAATCGGTAAGCGATCATTGAACCCATCAGTCCGGCAATGAACGAACTGATTCCAAAGGCTAATAATTTCGTCGAGGCCGTATTGATGGCGATGCCGGCCGCTGCTCGTTCGTTGGAGCGCACGGCCAACATTCTTCGACCTGTTCCACTTCGTCGCAGATTGGCAACCATCAGTGCAATGAGCGCCACGACAACGGTGACGAGAATGCCGAACACTGGTCGATAGGGATCATGAGCGCTGCGAAGTCCGAGATTGATTCCAAAAAGATTTGGGTTCTGGACTTTTGCACCGCCCGTTGAAACGTCACCGACAAACACGGAGTTTTTAAACAAGAACTCTTGGATGGCGATACTGCCAGCGAGCGTGACGATGGCCAAGTTAACTCCACGTACTCGTAAGGCGGGGATACCCACCAAGATTCCAAACCCAGTTGCTACTAACGCCGCGAGAACTGGGGCAATGGGAAAAGGAATTCCAACACGTTCGGTGATCCGGGAAAGTGTGAAGCCAGCGACCCCAGCGATTGCCATTTGTGCGAGTGAGATCTGACCCATGTATCCCGTGAGGACGACAAGTGACAGGGCGAGTCCACAAAAGATCACCGACGTCAGTAATGCAAGCCCCCAGCCGTCGGGTAAAACGATGAAGAGAGCAGCCACAAACACCAGACCGAGGATTGCCGATTTTGGTTCGACGTTTCCAGAAAAAACTGTCGGCATCTTTCCGATATCAAGTGCGCCTCGTGTCGGAAGGCGTTTACCGACGGCGATCATTGCTACGACGATTGCCACAAAGACCAAACCATCGCGCAGACCACTCTTGGGCAACCATGTGAGGTCTTGCTGGAGGGGAGTGAGCATTGATTGGAACATGCCAATGGCAAGGCCCGTGCCGATTGTCCAGCCGAAGGAAATGAAGCGGCCAACGAGAGCTGCACCGAGAGCGGGGACTAACAGTTGAGTGAACAACATGGGGGACAGTTGGAAGAGAGGCGCGGCTACGACTCCGACGACTCCAGCGATCACAGATGAAATGATCCAAGTCAAAAGTGCCAATCGGTCTGGTGAAAAACCCAATAGAAGAGCACCTTTTTCAGATTCTGAGGCCGCACGGATGGCGAGTCCAGTGCGAGTGAATCGCGAGGCAAGCCACAACACGATTCCCAGAGTGACAGCAATACCAGTGAGCCAAAGCGCATCAACTGCGAGCAGGATCTCATCTGAAATCTTGATCACGCCACTGGGAAGAACTTTGTCAAGATTGATCGGCGAACCGTTGAAGCGGACACCGATCATGCCCTGCAGAATCAGCAAGATGCCGACACTGGCAACGACTTTGGCTAAGACTGGAGCGGCGCGCAGAATGCGAAAGACACATAAATAACTGACGATTCCAAGAAGTGCCGCCGTGGCGAGTGTGAGAAGTAGCGATGAAATGACAGTCATCTGCACACCATCGCCAAACGTAATATCGCGCCAAGGACCAGGAATCATGAGCGGATAGCGGGCATTGGCGCGCAAGTCGTAATAGACATATGCCGACCATGCACTCAGACCTCCAAAGCCAAAGTTGACGAGACCTGAACCGCGAGACGTCACGACTAAACCTGTGGCGATGATGGCATAGGTGGCTCCCGCCCCGAGACCAGCGATGAGAGCAGCGAGATAAGCAGTCATCGCTTCTGAACTACAGGTCTAAGACATCGAGGGCAGAGATATTTTCGCCTCCGAAGGCCGGTTCAGCGCCATTCTTGGTATAGACAGCGAACGGAATGGCAAAAGAGCAAACGGCCGACAGCGAAGGGACTGATCCGCATTGCAATTCTGCATCCGAGCCCCACAGGGTTCCTTTTCCTTGCCGGAACGAATCAGTGATTGCCGTTCCAGTGACCGTTGGCCCGATATTTTTTGCGACTTTCCAAATGGAGAGCGTCTGAATCCATCCAAGAGTGGTGAAACCAAATACATCAACATCCTTTGGTGCCTTATTGACAACCTTGGATACGTATTGACGCATGAGATCTGTGTCAGCGCTTTCGACCCCACCTTGTGAGCCAGCGAAGTACCACCCTTGAGCGGCATCACCGACTGCGCTAATCACCGTGTCAGCAAGGCAGGCGGTGTTAGTGAATGCTGGGACCTCAACCTGTAACTCAACTCGAGCGCGCATCAGACCTACGCATCCTGATTGTCCGTACATTGAGACAATGGCTTCTGGGTTAGTGGCAGCGGCCTGCTGCATCAGCAGGCGATATCCGGCATCGGTTTCGGTTTCGCCTCCCTTGATGACGACGGCGGTAGCACCGGCGAATGCTAAGGCTGGCTCAAGTGTTGCCAGGGCGGAAAGAGTCGCAGGTGAGTCATTAGCGATAATCGCCACCTTCTTTAATCCGAGATATTTCGGATTTGTAATCGCGTTGGCGGTGGAACCTTGGACCACGAGGTTGCCGGCGGTGATGTAGACGGCATCGGCGGTGTAATCACTCGGAAGAATCGGCACGGCACCGATGACAGGAATGCCGGCAGCGCTGAAAGTGCCGTAGTCAACGAAGATATCCAAACCAATCATTGCCAAGTCAACTTTTTTTGCCGCCAGCTCTTGGGCGCAGGCCTGTGAGGATTCGGGACTGCCCACAGAAATACAGATTTCTAATTCGACGGGGCGTCCGGCAAAGCCGCCCAACTCGGCATTGATGTAATTGGCAGCGGCTCGGAACGCATTGGTGAAATCAGGGAAGTCGGCAGCTGGAGAACCTTCAGTGTTGACAACGCCGATGACAAAGGGCTCGCCAGTTGGGGGAGGGATTGTGGAATCTTGGCTCGGGCTCGTGACATCGGTGGTCACCACGTTCTCCGTGGAATCAGGGATACTTGTCGTCGTCTTTGACTCGGTGCAGGCGATGGCTAAAAACCCACTCAGGACCACACCTAACACTGGCAACGTTTTACGGAACATTTTCATATTCATCTACCCCCTGAGATGAACCATAGCGTCTCACAGATGGGGCCTGAGAACCCCGCAAGCGGGGCTGTCTCGCGCCCAATGGCGTGCGCTTTGGGAAAATGGGACGGTCAGTGAAACCCTTGTTCGCGTAGGCTGTGAAGGTCGTTGTGAAAGCTACGTCGTGATCCCCCGAGAAAGCCACCGCCATGCCCAAGGAAATTCGACAGTCAGACAAATTGGCAGATGTTCTGTACGACATTCGTGGACCAGTTCTTGATGAGGCGAAGCGTTTGGAAGCTGCTGGCGAGCGGATCATCAAACTCAATATCGGCAATCCTTATCCTTTCGGTTTCGAAACGCCCGCCGAAATTTTGGTTGAGGTGGCGCGCAGTTTGCAGGCTTCGCAGGGATACTCAGATTCGCAGGGCATCACTTCGGCGCGAACGTCAATCGTGCAGCATTATCAAAATCAAGGTATTGATATCACTGATATTGATGACGTCTGGCTGGGCAATGGTGTCAGTGAACTCATTCAACTTTCCTTGAACGCACTACTCAGCGATGGCGATGAGGTCTTGATTCCGGCCCCCGATTATCCGTTGTGGACGGCATCAACGACATTGGCTGGTGGGACACCAGTGCACTATTTGTGCGACGAAGCCAATGAGTGGAATCCCGATATTGATGATCTTCGAAGCAAGATCACGGATCGCACCAAAGCGATCGTTGTCATTAACCCAAATAACCCAACAGGTGCTGTTTACAGTCGCGAAATTCTTCGGCAGATTGCAGACATTGCTGTTGAGCGCAACCTCATAGTTTTTGCCGACGAAATTTATGACAAGATTCTCTATGACGATGCTGTGCATCACACCTTTGCTGGAATTGCCCCTGATGTTTTTACGATCACCTTCAACGGATTGTCCAAGGCGTATCGGTTAGCAGGTTTTCGCTCTGGATGGATGGTGATGACAGGTCCACGTGAGCACGCTGCAAGCTATATAGAGGGCGTCGTGATGTTGACGAATATGCGCCTGTGTGCAAATGTTCCAGGCCAACACGCCATTCAGACGGCTCTTGGTGGTCGCCAGAGTATTAAAGATCTGATCTTGCCTGGTGGTCGCCTGCTTGAACAGCGTGACGCGGCGATACAAGCCCTCGACAAAATTCCGGGGGTGACCTGTGTAGTGCCGAAGGGTGCTTTGTACGTGTTCCCAAAACTTGATCCCGAGATGTATCCGATCGCCGATGACCGTCGTTTCGTACTTGATTTCTTGCGCGCCGAACGAGTTCTCGTTGTTCAAGGAACCGGATTCAACTGGCCATCACCCGATCACTTACGTATCGTCACGTTGCCGTGGGCGAAAGATCTCACCGAGGCAATTGAGCGCCTTGGCAATTTCTTGTCGACGTATCAGCCGCCTAAGGATTGAGCGGTCAGGCGTTGCTCAAATGATGTTGAGCGCGTCTAAAAATTTTGCGGCAATGTCTTGATCGCCAGTGACCTTGCAGTGTTCGCTCCAATGTGAACGCTTGGTTCCCCAGTTCACAAAAGAATGACCATTGCTACTGACATCAGCAACAGACGCGCTTGAAGCGCCTTCGGAAACCGTGATCTCGTTGCCGACAGGTGCGATCGTCCACACGCCACCGCCTGGACCAGTCAAAGTCAAGGTGATCGGAGCAGAGAGTGTGAGGCCGAGGTCACTCTGCATCTGCGGCATACCAGTGATCATCCAGCGTACGGCTGGTCCGAGTCTCGTCGCATCCGACGCTGGAAGTCGGCGTTCGATCGGCCCTTCGGGTGCCAACAAATCAATGCGCAGGTGGCAGTAGTGGTCAAAAGCGTAAGCATCGGCTAGTTGATTCATCGGATACGAGCCAAGGTCCGCCAAAGGTATGACCGTGGAGGCCATGGGCTCTTCTTGCAGTGAAGCAAGTACGTCAACTGCTTGATCGCAAAAAGCAAGGTACTCAGCGAGAATCTCTTGGTTCGACCAATCCTTGCGAGGTTCAATCAGCAAATCCATCATGCTCTCGGCGGGAAGGTTTATGGGCTCGTCGGGAGCGGGGGACGGATCAACAGTTTCCTTGTAGTTCGAACTCATATGGGCCACGAGATCGCGCACTGACCAACCGATACAACCGCTGGGGCGCGACCATTCTTCTTCGGTCAAGGTGGTGATCAGTGACTTCACTTCATCGACAGCAATCCGTAAGGCTGTTATTCCTTCTTGTGACATGACGAGTTCTCCTTAGATCTTGATATGGACACGATAGAAAATATTATTGTTCTCAGACGAACTAGAACAAGAAAATACTTTGTGTGGCAGAATTATGTCGTGTCCTTATCTGCTGCTCCACCTTTGGAAACTCCTCAACATGTGGTCGGCCATATTTCGACGCTCCTGATTGATCAAAAACGTGGAGATCGCATGCTCGGAGTTGACCTGTGGTATCCCGCTGTGGCACCCACGGTGGCGACGACGTATGAGTTAATTCCAGGAATCGCATTTGCCGCTGCTTGCGCTCAAGAGGGGGCGCTCATCCTTGAAGGACGGCATCCGTTGATCATCTGGTCGCACGGTCGCACCGGAATGCGACACAGTTACAGCCTGTTGTGTGAGGCATTGGCCGCAAGGGGATACATGGTGATTTCTTGCGATCATCCTGGCGACACATTGTTTGATTGGGTATTAGGAAAAAATGTTGATGATGTGACCAATGATCGACAACGCCTGGGTGATGTGCGGCTTTGCCTTGATGGGGCACTCGGTTTGGGATCCGAGATTTCACCATGGCTATCCGATCACATTGATGCTGAGCGGATTTGTGTAGCGGGACATAGTTACGGAGGACTGACAGCGCTGGCGAGTGTTTCATCGCTCCATGAGTTCACCGCTGATGCGCGGGTGAGCGCTTGTGTCATGGCGCAGGGTTACACCAGCATTCTTCCCGATGAAATATACGCAACGACAAACGTGCCAGTGTTGATGCTCGTTTCCAATCAGGATCTCACGACTAGACCAGAGTCGAATGCTGATAAGGCTTGGTCGCTATTGTCGGCGCGAGCGGGAGTCGTCGGTGAAAAATCGCGGCGTATCAATCTTGATAATGCTGGACATCAAGCCTCAAGTGATTTTGGTTTGTATGCCGAACTTGCTCCACAAGTTGAGAATATTCCGGACATGTTGCGCGCCTATATCAAGATGGTGGCTGATGATTCGCCCGGCGACTGGTTGACATCATGGCGGTCAACGGTCCTGCGTCATGTTGTGCTCATCGACGACTTCTTAACATCCATCTAATCTTGTGGTTCTGGTGCTGGATAGTGCCATATATGGCACTATCCAGCACCAGAACCACAAGGGGGGCAAGGTGGGAGGGGTTTACAGTTTGTAGGTGCGGGCAGCAGTGCCGTAGAAGAGATCGGCACGTTCGGAGGCTGAGAAGTGGACTGTCATCTTCTTATATGCATTCCACAAAACACCGTACGAAAGCGACAATCTGTCAACGGGGAAATTTGACTCAAGCATGCAGCGTGCTGGACCGAAGCACTCGATCGCGTGCAAGTAGTAGCGCGACTGTTGAGCGATGAACTCATCTGAGGTTGGCGGGCGATCCGCAGTGTGCCAGCCAAATCCATTATCGGGCATGGCCAGCCCACCGATTTTGGCGACGACATTCGGGCACTTGGCAATCTCGGCAATATCTTTCTTCCACTGCGCAAATATTTCTTCGCGCTGTGAGGCGTATGGTCCAACACCAACTGGCGTTCCGAAGTGATCGAGGACCATCGTCGTTCCAGGGGTGGCGCGGGCAAGTTCTAAGAACTCACTGTTCTGGTGATGATAATGCCACGAGTCGTAGGTGAATCCGCGTTCGCCAAGGCGGGCCACTCCACGGCGAAAAGAAGGATCAAGGTAGAGATCTTCCGAGCAGGTCCCGGGAATCATCATTGCTTCTGGGTGTGAAGCACGTGCGAGTGCATCGCGCACTCCGCGGAAGAGTCCGCGGCTGGTGGCGAGATGAGCATCAATTAATTCGTCACGATCATCGCGCCGCAAATCAATTGAACTGATGATGCCAGCGATGAGCGGCTTTGGATCGCTGAATGCTTGGTCGGCGATGTAGGTCGTTTCGCCAAGTGAACGCAAGTGTTCGGGTGCATCACGGTTATAAGCAGATCCACACTCCATAAAAATTGTCTTGACAATGTTGTGACCAGCATCCGCATCACGATGTACATCATCGCGGGTGTAGGGGAGTCCTTGACCCTGCGGCCACATGTGGTGATGGGGATCAAGTATCGGTAATTCGGGCTCAATGATGTCTTCAACTACTTGATCGAGCCATTCCTGTGTGCCTGGAGTTGGATGTGTCATGGGGTGATTATGTCACGGCTACGAATGGAGTCCTGTTAGTCAGCGCACTGAGATTCGCGTGATGGTGAACATACTGCACCAATAAATATCTCCCTTGGGTCCGATAGCAGGGAAAACTGCAGACTGAATCGGGCTTGTTGTTGAGACCCGGGCCACTTCATCGCCAGTAGTGATATCCAAGATCACAACTTGTTCACAACCGAGGTCGGGTCGATGATCGGCAGTGATAATTTGCCCTGCTTCGGGCGACAACAACATGTGACAGGCGTGATTTTGTTGGCGACTCCAACGAGGCGTGACCGAGTCTTCGTCGTAGTCAAAACCACTGATCACTCCATTGCCACTATCGAAGCCCACAACGATCTGTCGTTGGGTATCAACGACTGGCGGATTAGCAATGATGCCGTCCGGTAATCCACATATTTCAGTCAATGTGACCTCAGCAGTTTTCTTGTTCACACGCACAAGGTGCAGTGGTTCTGAGGAAATGCCGACGCCACGAAAACTCCCCATGAATAGTTGTGTGCCTTCGCCATTGTCTAGGAACCAAGCGTCCTGATCAGTGATCACTGCATCCCAACCAAAGGTTTGACCTTCAAGTGTTCGATAGCGAGCGTTGAATGTTGTATCAACGATCAATGTTTCGTTGCGCCAGAACACGCGTATCAGTGAATAATCGCCGACGACATAAATATCACTTCCATCAGCGGAGAGACGAGCGATCGAAGGTTCGGCAAGTTCAAGTCGTGCAACAACATGTAAATCTTGTGGATCAAGAATCAATAACTCGGTTGGTTCCATAGGAGTCCCATTTGGCTGACCCGGTAACGCTCCCGAGAAGTCCTTTGTTGCGAGGTGTCCGCTGGGCAGAATGACGAAGCTGTTGTACGGGCGCAGACGAGGCAACTCAATAGACGCGATGACCTGCAGATCTGTTGACAGGCGATGAGCGTGGTTGCCGAACACGACATACAGCGAACCATTGGCATGTGCCGCTAAGCCTCCAGGCCACAATGGGCCACCAGCCAAGTGCTCGGACTGGGCGATGACCTCAAGGGTGATTGGATCAATTTTCTCAACCCATGAGACTGCTGCCGGTCCAGGCATGATCCGTTGCAGAAAAAGTTCGTCGTTGGGTCCGACTACGGCCATGGTGAGGGCAGGAGCATCGCGCGACGTGACATCGAGTTGGCTATCGGCTGAAATTGTCGGGATGACTACGTTTCTCGCCTTTTGAAGGCGCTTTGGGCCCCCATCTTCACCAGCCCACGAACTTTTCCAATATTCACTCATGCACAAACCTTAGATCAAATGGTGAAGAATCCCCTGTGGGACAGATGTTGGAGTGTCATTTGGGTTTAGGTTGTAGGCGTGACTGATGAAGAAATTTTGCGAGAACTAGAGCCCGAGGCTGAACGCCTCCTCAATCGGCATTTAGCGTCGGCTGAAGAGTGGTATCCACACGAGCAAGTTCCCTGGGATCGCGCTGCCCGCTTGGAAACCGAAGGGTTCGTCTATGGTCAAGCGCCACTGTGTGAGGGTGTGCGATCAGCATTGTTGGTTAATCTGCTCACCGAAGACAACTTGCCCTGGTACACACGAACGATTTCGCGAATGTTTGGTGGGGACTCGGCGTGGGGTGCATGGGCGCAACGCTGGACGGCTGAAGAGGGTCGCCACGCCATCGTGATGCGCGACTACATCACCGTGAGCGGACTGGTTGACCCCAAGGTTTTAGAAGATGGTCGTATGGCTCAGGTCAGCAGCGCGATTGTTCCCGAACCCGATAACCCCGTTGACGGAATGTGTTATGTCGCGATGCAGGAATTGGCCACGCGTATTTCGCACCGCAACACCGGCACGATGCTCAATGATCCTGCGGGCTACAACGTGATGATGAAGTTATCAACCGATGAAAATCGTCACCATTTGTTTTATCGCGATCTTGTCAGCAAGTTGATTGAACTGAATCCGTCGGCAGCCATCGAGGCGTTGAAGCGTCAGGTGATGTCATTTTCTATGCCGGGAATCGGAATTCCTGGATTTGTTGACCATGCTCGAGCAATCGCAAAAGTTGGAATCTACGATTTCGCAATCCATCATGAAAAGATCATCATGCCTTTGGTCTTTCGCCAATGGGCCATTGACAAGGTTGAAGGTCTTTCATCAGCGGCCGAAGAAGCCCGTGATGTCATGTTCAAATACATTGACCGAGTGGGTAAAGTTGCCCGTCGTCAGGTTGAACGGCGTGAAGCTACCGAAGCCTCTGCGATCGCCATTCTTTAGGGTGTGGATAATTTAGATTTAGGGGGGATATGTGAGCGCAACTTATGCGGCTAATCGCCGAATCGTTGATGTGGACGCTCATATTCTTGAGCCAAAGGGATGGTTGCGTTCGTATGCGCCAACCTCAGTACAAGAGCAGATTCCCGAATTGGGTCAGGGTGACCCCAAGTTTGATGAACTCTTAGACGAGTCATTTCGTGATTACTCAATGCGGATCGGTGATGATCGCCTGCAAGATGAACTTGCTCGAGATTTCATGACAATACAGCGCAAGGGCTGGATGTCGCTCGGGGGATGGGATATCAACGAACGAACTCGTGCGCTTGATCTGTTGGGCTTTGAATGCCAACTGATTTTTCCTACGGGATCATTTGAACAATTAATGTCAACACCTATTTCTGTCCGCCCAGAAGCTGTGCGGGCAATGAATCGTGGGATCGTTGATTTTTGTCAAGACCCACGACTCATGGCAAGCACTTATGTGCCTTTTGAATTTGGTCCGACGATTGCAATTGAATTGATCGCCGAAGCGGCGAGAAACAATGTTCGCGCGATATTGATTGATTCGATCCCTGCGTCGCAGCAATATTCATTCACCCATCCTGATTTTGATGTTGTGTGGGCCGCAATTCAGGATTCTGAAATCGCCGTGTTCCTGCATGTAGGCGCCGACCAGAATTATCGGCCAGTGCCGCCAGCATTTTTCGACAATGGGCGAGATATGCGACATTTCCGCTCCGATGCACCAGGAGACCCACTGTCCTACATGGCTATTGGATATCCCGCTGAACTCTTTTTGGCCTCGTTGGTTTATGACGGAGTGTTGGAGAAATTTCCGAAGTTGCGGATCGGAATAACAGAGTTAGGGGCGACATGGTTGCCTTCGTTCCTTCACTTTATTGACACTGGTTTTCGGGCTTTCAAAAACATTCAGGACCTTTCGCACCTCACTTTGAAACCTTCGGACTATCTGCGTCGTCAGGTGGTCGTGAGTCCCTTTGCCGGCGAGGACGTTGGCTGGGTGATTGAACAAAGTGCTCGGCACATGGTGGCGTTTTCGTCTGACTACCCGCATCACGAAGGCACAGATAATCCGATCCGGCGTTTCGAAGCCAGCATGGAAGGCTTGGATCGTTCGGTCTTTGACGCCTTTTACTTTGCCAACGGCGCCCGGCTTTTGGGTCTTTGAGTTCCGATATCTCCCCAGCGAGCAAATAGAGTGGGTTGAAATCTTTCTTTGGGGGCAACATGAATTACGACCTAATCATCCGCGGTGGCATGGTGGTGGACGGCACTGGTAAGGCGCCAGTTCGCGCCGATGTTGCCGTGACCGCCGATCGAATCGCGGCAATCGGCAACTTGTCCGCTAACACTGCCACTCGGGAAATTGACGCCACTGGTTTGACGGTGTCACCTGGATTCGTTGACCTGCATACCCACCTTGATGCGCAAGTGGGTTGGGATCCGTACATGACATCAAGTTCCTGGCACGGAGTCACCACAGTGTTAATGGGCAACTGCGGTGTCACCTTCGCTCCAGTCATTGAAAAAGATCGTGAGTTTTTAGCCGAGATGATGGAGAGTGTTGAAGACATTCCACGTCAATCAATTCTTGATGGACTTCCATGGGACTGGGAAACATATCCCGAGTATCTGGATTCAGTGCAACGACTGAAGCCCGCGCTCAACGTTGTAGGTCTAGTTGGGCACTGCGCCATTCGTTCGCAGGTCATGGGTGATCGTTCGTTGAGTGACGAAGATCCAACGCCTGAAGAACTTGGTCGCATGGCCGATATTGCTGAAGAGTCTGTTGCCGGTGGCGCTGTTGGATTTTCCACATCGCGCATTTTGTTACATAAGGTTCCTGACGGACGTTGTGTCCCTGGTACGTACGCAAAGATTGATGAATACAAAGCAATTGCTGACGGAATGAATCGTGCAGGAGGAGGAATCTTCCAAGCTGTCAATGATTTCGCCACTAAAGCTGAGTATGAATTCAAATTGTTGCGCGAGATGGCGCAACATGCAGGGGACGTTTTGTTCTCGGGTGGTGCTGGAGATGGTGATCTGCGTTCAGTTGAGCGTATGAATGCATTTTTCACCCATGTCAATGAAAACGAGGGTCGCATTTCATCAGCAACGCAAACTCGTCCGGGTGGAACATTGATGGGCCTCAAGCAGACTCCACCCGTTGCTGGCAAGGTGTGGAACGAAATGATGAAGTTGCCGACGGTGGAAGCACGTTTGAAAGTTTTACAAGATCCGATTCGTCGTGCTGAACTCATTGAAGAAGGAAATCGCAAGGGCACATGGTACGACGCGAGTAAAATCTTCCCACTGGGTCTTGATGAATTGCCGAATTACAATGTTCACAATCCGAAATCTGTTGCGGTTCTGGCTGCTGAAGCGGGTGTCACGCCAGTCGAGTTGATCGTCAGTCGCTTGCTTGCCAGCGAAGGACGTGAGGTCTACAACGCATGGTTCTTCAACCGTAATACCGAATCAATGGAAGTCTTCTTGCAACTTGATGCAGTTGTTCCTGGTTTGGGTGATGCAGGAGCGCATGCGGGTCAGATTTGCGACGCCGATAGCCCAACCTTCTACTTGTCCTATTGGTATCGCGATCGAAAAACTGTGACACTTGAAAAGGCGATTCATCAATTGACCGCTAAGCCAGCAGCAGTTTTAGGTCTCATTGACAGGGGAACCCTGAAGGTTGGAGCCTTTGCTGACATCAATGTTTTTGACCCCGAAAAACTGCAAACCGAATACCCCGAATATGTTTACGATTTCCCGGGTGAAAAGGGACGTTTCATTATTAAGTCTCGGGGTTACGCAGCCACGATCGTCAATGGTGAAGTGGTGACTGAGCAGGGTCAACATACGGGACAGCGACCTGGGCGAGTCATTCGCGAATTCGCCCGTTAGGTATGTTGAGCCTAGGGCGAAGTAATGTTGTCATATGACTAAGCCCGGAATGCACTCAGGAAACAACACCGACGATTCAATGAACTTGGCTATGTCAGCCAAAGTGATGCCGCTTTATGAAGCGGTTGTAAATTTCATTGTTGAGGAAGTCAATCCAGTGACCGCTCAGTACTACAAACTGGGAGAGGGTCGCGCTGATCATTGGGGCTACGGAGTTGGCCAACTAGAACTGCTTGATGCGCTGAAGGCCAAAGCTAAAGCTCGTGGTTTGTGGAACTTCTTCTTGCCTGATGCAGAAACTGGGGAAGGTCTCTCCAATCTTGATTATGCCTACATTGCTGTTGAGTTGGGAAAGAGTCCGCTGGCCTCTGAGGCAATGAACTGCAGTGCTCCAGACACTGGCAATATGGAAGTGCTTGAGCGCGTGGGGACGCCTGCACAAAAGAAGCGTTGGCTTGAGCCATTGCTGGCTGGTGAAATTCGTTCGGCTTACGCCATGACTGAGCCCGATGTGGCTTCATCTGATGCCAAGAATCTTGAGTGCAGCGCTGTCCGTGACGGCGACGAGTGGTTGATCAACGGCGAGAAGTACTACATCTCTGGTGCTGGTGACCCGCGTTGCAAGATCATGATCTGCATGCTGATGACGAGTCCAGA